>JABMDG010000417.1 GCA_015904045.1 Nitrospira sp. | reverse complement strand
GGGTTTGGACAGCCACCGGCCGTTTCCCAAAAGGGACCAGGCGATGTGCGTCTTCGAGTACGTCTATTTCGCCAGGCCCGACAGCCGGATCTTCGGCGCGAACGCCGTGTATGCGACACGCAAAGCGCTTGGACGGCAACTGGCGAGCGAGTCCTGGGTACCGGCGGATATCGTCATTCCGGTGCCGGATTCTGGCGTGCCCGCTGCGTTGGGCTATGCGGAAGGCGGTGGGATCCGGTTCGAGACCGGGCTGATCCGGAACCACTATGTCGGGCGGACGTTTATCGAACCGGAACAGTCGATTCGCCATTTCGGCGTCAAGGTGAAGCTGAACGCTGTCTCCGAAGTCTTGTGCGGAAAGCGCGTCGTGGTGGTGGACGACTCCCTGGTTCGTGGTACGACCAGCCGAAAGATCGTCAAGATGATCCGCCAGGCCGGGGCCAAGGAAGTTCATATGCGGATCAGTTCTCCGCCGATCGTCTCACCCTGTTTTTACGGAATCGATACGCCGACCAAGAAAGAACTCATCGCCTCCAACCATTCTGCCGAAGAAATCCGCAAGTACATCACGGCCGATAGTTTGGCCTACCTCAGCCTCGAAGGGATGCTCAAGGTGGTGCCGGGCGCCCCCGAGCATTACTGCAACGCGTGTTTTACGGAGCACTATCCCATTCCGTTTACCCGCGCTGAAGAACTGCAATTGGGCTTATTCGAACCGGCGCGCTGACCAAGAAACAGGGGACCGAGAGCATGAGACCACGATCGAAGTCGAGGGTGCCGGTGAATTATCACGTCACGTTCACCAGTGATAACGTGACCGGGAAAGGTGTCCTGACCAATCTCACGATCGGCGGCGGCCACATCGTGAGCGACATCCAATTCGCCATCGGTGCCCATCTCTGTCTGCATGTCGAACTCTCCGGGGCGCGCTTCCCAATCGATGTCGCGCTTGCCATCGTTCGATGGAAGCGGGACGGGCGATACGGCGTAGAGTTCGTCCGGTTCGAAGGCCAGGCCAAGCGGCAACTTCAAGAAATGCTCAACCAGCATGATGGTTGAGCCCCGGACAGATTTGCTCATGCTCCCCTCGGTTGCCCGCTTAAAAATCACCGTGCTAGGATGCGGCATCTGCTGATGCGGGAGCTCAAGGAAGTTGAATTCAACAGTGGTGGCTTGTGTCTGGCGGTAGAGGCAGCAGGATCGGGGAGTCACCGGCGGTGAGGAACGTGATCGCAAGGAGAGACGGCTACGATGGATGAGATGGAGGAAGGGAAACAGAAGTTTGTGGAAGTCGTGAAGGGAGTGGACGGAGCGGTGCAGGTGGTGATTCCGACCACGCCGTCAAACAGCCTGTTCCTGATTTCGCTGACCAAAGGACAGAACCGAAAGTTCATCACGGTGTCCGAAGACGACATCATTGATTTGCCACACGAGGCTGGAATTCTCGCCAAGGTGACCAAGGTCGTCACAGACGCCGTCGCGGCGCTGTAGGGTTGTCCCCGGCTCTTTGAGGGTTTTCCATGAAACAACTTCTGCCCAGCGTCTGGCAATGGTCGTGGTTTTCAGAAGAAAAACAGCTTGAGTTCAACGGGCTGTTTCTGACGATCGGTGAGCACGCAATCCTGGTAGACCCCCCTCCGATGACAGCCGAGGCGAAATCCCTCATTCGGCGTCATGGGCCGGTCGATTACATCATCGTGACGAATCGGGACCATGCACGGGACGCGGCGGCTTGCCAAGTGGAGTTCGCGTGCCGCCTGTACCTTCCTGAGGCGGACGCGCCCCAGATGGATCTGAAACCCACACATACTTATACGGACGGGGAATTATTGCCGGGCGGCATTTGGGTGATTCGGCTGAAAGAGCAGAAGTCGCCGGGCGAGTCGGCGTTGTTTATTCAACAGGGGAAGGGTGTGCTGATCGTTGGGGATGCGTTGATCGGCAAACCGGCCGGAAGCGTGAGTCTGCTTCCCGTCGAGAAGTACGCCGATGCGGGGAAGGCCAAGGAAGGACTCCGCCGGCTTCTGAAGTACGAGTTCGACAGTCTTCTCGTCGGAGACGGCACCGCGATTCTCACCGGCGGCAAGTCGGCGGTTGTGCGGCTGTTAGATGGTGCGCCATGACACTGCGCAACGGCTCATCCGAAGAATTGAATCGCCAAGGCAACGACCTCTTCTCGCGTGGGCACTATACGGATGCCTATGCCTATTACGCCAAAGCATTGGAATGTGATCGACTGACCGGAGACCGACGGGCGTTGGCGGCGACGCTGGGCAATCTCGGTAATATCTGCGCGGTGAGCGGCCGCCGTGACGCGGCACAGGTTCATTATCAAGAGGTCTTGGAGTTGCAGAAGATCCTCGGAGATGAGCGAGGAATTGGCACGACGCTGGCGAATTTGGGCAATCTGCGGGCTGACGCCGGTGAATGGGACCGGGCGCGAGCCTACTATCTGGAGGCGCTCGACCTCATCAGAAAAACACATGATGAGGCAGCTGAGGCGGTGTTGTTGTCGGATCTTGGCCTGGTGGCGCGCGAGACCGGCCAGTTCGACGACGCGATCCGGTATTATGAACGTTCCCTTGGGTTAATGCAGCGGCTGGCCAATCAGGGCGGTATGGCGGACGCCTGGCGCATGATCGGACGCACGTTCCTCGTTCAACAGCGATACGATGACGCGATCGCCTGCTGCCAGACCAGCCTGTCGATTGCCGAACGGTCCGGTGACGAACTCCGTGCGGGTGGGGCAAGATACGTGCTGGCCCAATGTTTCGAAGAGACCAATCGGATATCAGAGGCCGCGGACCTGATGGCGCTCGTTGTTGAGATGGATCGCAAGTACCAACTGCCCAAGCTCGATGAAAATACGCGACGCTTGGCGGTCTTGCGCGACCGTCTGGCAGCGCATCAGCGCCGGCAACCTATGTGAAGGTCCTTGTATGACCGAATCTGTCTCACCCGACTGGCAGCAACTTCGGTCCTCGCTGATGCGGGCCTTTCCCCAGTTCTATGAATTGGAGTCCGGTGGCCCGTTGATCATGGATCTCGGGCCGGACGGCTGGCTTTTAGAGGTCAAACCGGACGGTGCGGTGGTCTGCCAGTATGGCCTGGCGATGGACGAGGTGATGGCGCTGATGTCGGATGGGACGCCGGAGGACCTGGGAACTGACGAAGTTGCCAAGCAGGCCAAGTATTTTCTCCAGCCCGCGGTGTCGAAGTTTCGACCACTGCTCGTGAATTCTGGATTCACGGAAGAGACGGAGATCAACGATGAGTTCGTTGCGGTGACGTTTACGCGACCCGTGGATATCCAGAATTCCGCCAAGGTGGAGGATCTCCTTCGGTGGTGTTGCCGACAGATCGGCGGCAAGGCATGAGGCGGCCGATCACCACGTTCGACGGGTTTCGCAAAGCAGTCTCGGCGTATCGGTTGCCGGTGATCTTGCTGGCGGCAGTGGAACTGGACCTCTTTACGGTGGTCGGGCATCGAACCTGGACGGTCCCGGAGTTGGCCAAGAAACTGAGGGTCAGCGAGCGGGGGCTTGCCATTCTTTGCAGGAATCTGGCCATGGCCGGAGTCCTCCTCAAACAAGGAGCAACCTATAAAAACACGCGATTGGGGGGGACGGCGCTGAATGCTGACCATCCGGCCTATCGAGGTGGCTATTTGGATTTGATCAAGACCCATTGGCATGATTGGTGCCGGTTGCCGGAATCCATCCGAAGTGGGTTGCCGATTGATCACGACGTTCCTGATAGTCCCGAGTGGCGGAAGCGATTCACATGGGCCATGCATCACCGTACGCTGGAGATTGCGCCGGCAATCGCCGCGCAGGTGAAGCTCGGTAGGGCCCGCACGTTGCTGGATCTTGGAGGAGGTCCCGCTACCTATGCGCTCGCGTTTCTGGCTCAGAATCCCCGGCTGCGGGCCACGGTCTGTGACCGTGACGCTGCGTTGAACGTAGCAAGAGAGGTCGCCGCAACTCACAAGGCGGGCCGGCGGTTGTCCTATCTTCCCCTTGATTTTACAAAGGATGCTATTCCAGGCACGTACGACGTAATTTGGTATTCCAATGTGTTGCACATCTATTCACCGGAGGACAATCAGGCGATCTTCCGCCGTGCCTTGGCGGCTTTGGCGCCGGGCGGACGACTGATTATCCAAGACGCCTTTCTGCATGACCGTGAAGGGTTGTTGCCCGCGGATGCGAGCCTCTTCGCCGTGTCCATGCTGCTGTTTACAACAGGCGGCGACACCTATTCAGCGTCGGAGGTGAAACGATGGCTGAGTGATGCGGGGTTTAACCGGGTCAAGCTGCTCCGCATCAAGAAGGCGACGGAGGATTGGGAGGACGGGGTTCTTGAGGCGTGGGCACCTGAGTCACCTCCAAAAACGAACGCCCGCCGAACAGGATCAAGAGGAAGTTCAAACAGCCACTGATCAGATTAGTCAGGAAGGACGGGCCTGCCTCCTGGTCTTTCGTGAACATCTGTATGGTTGTCGCCAGATCAAGCGCCAATCCGACGGTCCCATACATCACACAGGCCATAGCGGCCCACCAAAATCCCCGCCAAACCAGCATTGCCAAGCATAGTGGAGTGAGCACCAGAAAGCCGATCCACCAAGGCTGGGTCGGCGCCGTGACCGGTTCCGGTCCGGCAGTCAGGGCTCCCAACCCGACGGCCGCGATTCCTAGCAACAGGGTGAGCAACGCAGTTCGTTTCATGGGGAGACTATAGACCGGAGGCATACCTCCCGCAATGGTACAGGCTTGTCGAAGCGCAGCCCCTCCTTTCGGGGGGAAACTGACTACAGTGGGGGAATTTACCGGCGGCCCCGACCTCTTGCATGATGCATCCCAAGCCTTGAGGAGGGTCTATGCCGCTGATTCACTGGTTGTCCCTGCTGCGTGAACCGTCAACAACTCCCTTTTCCTATCGAAATCCTCTTTCGGGACCTCGTCATTGCACGGGAGTGGGCGTGTATCGGAACCGGTCTATGGCCGCCTCCTCCTGGGTGGCCGCTGTGGTCTTGTGCTTTCCGTTGTTGGGTGGCCAGGCGTGGGGCCAGACGGGAGCCGAGACAAAATCGGATAAGGCGGCGATCGTGGCGGCCGGCTTTGGCTATCAAAACGAGTTTGACTCTACCATTACGGTCAAAGTGTACGATGCGGTGTCGGGGGAAGTGTTATCCGAAGACGTCTATGAATTGAGTATAAAAGAAGACCGCCAAACAGCTCGAACGAATGTTTCAAAGGGACGCATCTTCGCGGGCGGAGTGGGGCTGGGAGCGACCGACCTGTCAAATTTCATGCTTCGTGTCTACGACGCCACGACAGGCGAGTTTCAGTGGGCGGGCCAGCTCAATCTCACCCCGAATGAAGAAAGCAGGCCCGGGCACACGATTTCTACCCTGGTACCCCGGCGTGCCGTTGTGATGAAGGTCGATAGCGCTGAAGCCGATGCACGGCAGCCGCTCTTCTTGTTGCGCGCATTTGATGCGTCGACCGGAGGAGTGGTCTGGGAAGACGAATTTTCCACCGATGGTAAGGGTGTCGCGAAAGGCAAGATGATCGCCGCTCATCCAGCTAATGAGGCATTGCAGGAAGCCGACACGTTTGATTTTCGAATCAGGATGTTCAGCCGTGACGGCCGGACGATCTTGTGGGAAGATCAGGTCTTGCAGCGGCCAGCTGAGGAAGGCAGCCAAGAGGTGGATGACGATCAGGCCCAGCTCCTTCCGGCCTGGACCGGACCAATCATGCAGGATATCGCCTCCGAAGAGATCTGACCGCAGCTCCGCCCCATGAGTCATCCGGTTTATGGGAGCGCTCGTGTCGTTACGAGTGCTTCTGCCGGAAACTGTCAAGCCACTGTTGATGGAATTGCTCGTAGGACACGAACAATTTGTTTTGGATGGCCGTCGGTACTGACGCCCGGGCCTTGAATGCCTTCAAGAGCTCATTCACTTGTGTTATGCCCCACCGGTCAATCAGATAGCGTGTGGCAGAGGCGGCTTCCCAATATGCCAGTGTTGCCGCATCGGAAGGTAAGGTTCCCCAGGAGCCCTCGAGGTAATTCAAAGGAATCACCGTGACATCTCCCCGCATTGCCTGATTCATCTCTGGCCAGTCATCCCCGGCCCATTGCATCGCCAAGCCTTCGTTGAGCCATGTGGGCAGCGCTCCGGTGCTCGATCCTAAGTAGTTGTGCAGCAGCGCATGAACGTATTCGTGACGCAGGACATTGGTGAGCCATTTCGTATCCGTCGTCGCTCCTTGAGTCGGGACCTGAATGCGTCCGAGCGTCGGATCGTATAGGCCGTCGGCCCAGGCTGGGCTGCCGGTCGCACCTTGAAACGACTCCTTCGTATGGAGCACCACCACAATCGGCTTGGAAGGGAAATGTCCGAACTTCTGCCCGATTTCCCGGTATGCATCTTCGAGAATTTCCAGGACGGTCGTCCAGGTTCCGTGGTCCTCTGCTCCGTCGAATTTCACGGTAAAGTGGGCGCTGTTTCTGGTTGCCATACGGGATTCGACCGATTCCATGCGGTGGAGCTTCTCGGTGATGGAAACGAGATACGATTGCAGGGCCGGGTCTCTCCGGACACGATCGGCGGCGTGGGCCAGGTGCTGTGCCGCCTCGGCGGATTGGCCCTGCTCCTGTAGGATGTCGGCCATCGCCAAGTGCGGAAACGGTTCTTCAGGAGCGAGCCGGATCAATTTCTCCAGAAGGTCTTGATTCAATGCCGGGTCGCGTTGTTCCCAGTAGGCATGGGCCAGATTCATCAGAATGACGGGGTTGGAGTCGTCGAGGGCTGCCGCTTTCTTGAACGCCTTGACGGAAGCCTGTGTGCCGTGGAGCTGTTCTTGCTGTAGGCCCAGGTTGTTCCAAAGTACGGCCACAAAGGATTTGATCCGCGCATTGTCGAGCAGAGCCGGAGGCAGCGCAGACAGCTGGGTTTCCGCGAGCGGCAGATTGCGTTTTTCAATTTCGTCACGGATGGTTTCCAAAATCCTGTCGTGTGGGGAATTCGGAATAGCGGTGTGGTCGAGCGTGCGGACCGATGTCGTCGCAGCCACAGAAGGAGTCGCTGTGGGCGGTGGAGGAGGAGATGGGACGGCTTCGATGACCTCGGTGGGTGCTGAAACCGTTTGAAGGGACGGTTTCACCAACACATGGTAACCGATGAGCAGTGCCAACACCCATCCCATCGGGACGAGGATGTGTGTGATGTTGCGTCGATACATGGGGCTACTCCCCAAGGAGCATAGCATCCGAGGCAAGGCTGACCAAGCAATCCGCCAAAACGGGCGGGCCGTCATTGAGGGGGGGCGAACACTATGCTACGATCCGTCGCGACATGCAGACTCCCTTAGAGTCGGACTCCGCAACCCCGTTTCACGTGTGGTTGGAGCGTCTCGCGCGTCCGATCGAGTTCGCGACGCGGGACGAATGCGCTCATCTGGGTACGGTTAAGAACTTGGGCGTTTTCGTTTCCACGCAGGTGCTCGCCGCACTGGCGAATCAGGTGTATCCCAAAGCCATTGAAGCCCGCCTGGTATCGTTACGGAATCTGTTTATTGATTTCCAACAAGAGCTGCCTGTGTCTGAACAACGGAGCCGGTTGCAGGCCGCCGCGGTGATCCTTCAGTCGCTCCGTGGCGCTGCACCGGAGTTGCCGGTGTCATCGGGTGAGGAGGGTGAACCGGCCGTCCCCGGACATCACTCGGATGGGCCAGAACGGACCGGTCTCTGGAACGTGCCTATCCGTTTTGCGAAGGGGGTGGGACCTGCGCGCTCGGCGTTGTTACGGCGGTTGAACGTGGAAACGGTCGAGGACGCTCTCTGGACCGTGCCCTGGCGGTACGAAGACCGGTCGGTGATGACCCCCATCGGCAATCTTGTCCCCGGCATGGCCGCTTCTATCTGCGGTATCGTCAGCAAATGCGAAGCCAAGCGAGCGAAGAATAGGCGTCTCCGGGTGCTCGACGTCGGGATTGAAGATCAGACCGGCCGGATGCAGGTCGTATTCTTCAATCAACCGTATCTGGAAGAAGTGCTCACCATCGGGAAGCATGTGATGATGAGCGGGCGCGTGGTCGCCGGACGCCAGGGGTGGATGGTGCCACGAATGGAGGTGGCGCAGTATGAGGTGATTGGAGAAGACGCGGAATCGACGCTGCACGTGGGGCGGATCGTGCCAATCTATCACGAAACGAAAGGATGGACGTCCCGCCAGATGCGGGTGCTGGCGAAAAGCCTCTTGCAGACTCATGCGCGGGAGTTGCACGACCAGCTGCCGGTGCCGCTCCGGGCCCGTCAGCGGCTGATCCCGATTCACGAAGCGCTGCAAGACGTGCACTTTCCCAAAGCCGGAACCGATGGCCGGCTGTTGGAACAGGGCAAGACGCCGGCGCATCGGCGGCTGGCGTTCGAAGAGCTGTTCTTGCTCCAGATGGCGTTGGCGGCCAGGCAACGATCCGTGCAGAGCGAACCGAAACTGTTGCGGTTCAATCCGCGCACCCCCCTCTTGGAGAAACTGGGTCGGCTGTTGCCTTTCCGTCTCACGGTCGCGCAGGATCGGGTGATTCGGGAGATCCTCCGCGACATGCTGGCGCCAAGGCCCATGAATCGGCTGGTGCAAGGCGATGTGGGATCCGGGAAAACCGCCGTCGCGCTCCATGCCGTGGTCATGGCCTGCGGGTCCGGTTATCAGGCGGCGCTGATGGCGCCGACGGAAATCCTCGCGGAGCAGCATTATCGGAACCTGTCCGGAATACTTGAGGGCTTGGGATTGAAAACGGCGTTGCTGAGGGGAGGAGACAAGGCCTCGGCCAAGAAGACCCAGATCGCCCAACTGGCCGCCGGTGAGATTCACGTGGCCATCGGCACCCATGCGTTGATTCAAAAACAAGTGGCGTTCAAAAACTTGGGGTTGGCCGTCGTCGATGAGCAGCATAAGTTCGGTGTGCTGCAGCGGAAGACGCTGATCGACAAGGGGTATCAGCCGGACATGTTGGTGTTGACCGCCACGCCGATTCCACGGACATTGGCGATGACGGTGTACGGCGATCTGGATGTGTCGGTCATCGACGAACTGCCGCCGGGACGAAAACCGGTGCGGACGTTCCTCTTTACCGATGCGCAGCGGCGGCGAGGCTACCAGATTATCCGCGATGAATTGCGCAGCGGCCGGCAGGCCTATGTGATCTATCCGCTCATCGAGGAATCGGAAAAGTCGGATCTTCAGGCGGCTATCCAGGGAGCAGAACAGCTGCAACAGGGAGAGCTCGCTGAGTTCCGTGTCGGTCTGTTGCATGGGCGTCTGAAGGCCGCGGAGAAGGAATCGGTGATGGCCGACTTCAAGGCCGGGGTTGTCCAGGTCCTCGTCGCGACGACAGTGGTGGAGGTCGGGGTCGATGTGCCCAATGCGACCGTCATGCTGATCGAGCATGCCGAGCGATTTGGATTGGCACAATTGCATCAGTTGCGAGGCCGGGTGGGACGCGGCAGTCACCAGTCCTACTGTCTCCTGATGGCGGCCGGTGTTGGGCGCGGAGGCGCCCGGCGTGGGCGTCTGGATTTCGGCGGCGAGGCGGCAGCCGCGCTCTCTTCGGCGAGGGAGCGATTGGAGGCGCTGGTGCGATCGAACGATGGATTTGTGATCGCCGAGGAGGATTTGCGGATCAGAGGACCGGGAGAGTTCTTTGGATTTCGCCAATGGGGCATGCCCGAGTTTCGCGTCGCCAACCTCGTGCGCGATGCGGATTTGCTGCAGCAGGCCAGGCTGGAGGCGTTTTCTTTGCTGAAACAGGATCCCAGCCTTAAGGCGGCGGCGCATCAGGGGTTACGGGACGCGATGTTGCGAAAGTGGAAAGAGAAGCTGGAACTGGGTTCAATCAGCTAGACGCCCATGGGCTTTTTTCAACGACTCAAAGACGATTTGCGGACCGGGATCGCGACCTTGCGTCTCGGAACGGCCCATGCCGCAGAACGGGCGCTCGAAGAGACGGAGCTGCTTCGGATGCGGTTGGAACTCCGCAAGCTCGATCAGCAGCTGTCCGATCTCTACAAAGATGTCGGGGAGCGGGCCGTTGAGATGAAAGAACAAGGAGAGACGGCCGAACGGGTGCTATACGATGCCGAAATCGGCAGGTTGGTGCGCGAGGTGCAAGCGCTCAAGGAGTCTCGCAAGAAACTGGAAGACGAGATGGAGGACATCAAGAACGAAGAATGAATGTCCCCCCTCCCTCTACCCTCCGCCTCGCCGGTATCGATATTGGCACGTTGACCTGCCGCCTGCTCATCGCCGATCTGACGTCGGGACGTCGACTCACAGAGCTGCAATCTGATCGCCGTATTCTCCGGCTGGGCGAGGGCGTCGATCGCGACAAGCAATTGAATGATGCCGCCATAGAACGCGTCATCGCCTGCCTGAAGGAATGGCGGAGTGTGATCGATCGCCATCAGGTCAGCGCCTGTGCGGTCGTGGCCACGAGCGCCGTGCGCGACGCCAGTAATCGACAGGCGTTTCTGGATCGCGTCAAGTACGAATCAGGCTTCGACGTCGAGATTATCACAGGCGAGGAGGAGGCCAGGCGCACGCTACTGGGCATTCGCTCCGGGCTTCCCGCCGGTGTCACGGATATCCTGGCTTTGGACATCGGCGGCGGCAGCACGGAGTTTATCCTGGATCAGCCTGAGCATGAGCCGATCGTGCAGTCGATGAATATCGGCGTCGTCCGTCTGTGTGAGCGGCTCCTGCATCACGATCCGCCGACGGAGGAGGAAATCGAACAGGCCCGTGCCTGGGTGCGGCAAGAAACCGAACGGGCGGTGGCGGCCATGCCGAGGCCGGCCGGTTGCTCCTGTGTCGGGACGGCCGGCACGATTACGTCATTGGCGGCAATGGCGCAGAAACTTCCCGCCTATGAACCCGCCCGTATTCACAATTACCGGCTGACGATCGAGACCATTCGTGAGTTGGAATACCAGCTGCTATGTCGAACGAAAGCCGAGCGGGTCGGGCTTCCTGGATTGGAAAAGAACCGCGAAGAAGTCATCGCCGCCGGCGCGATTATCATCCGGACGATTATGGAAACGTTGGGTGAAGAGGAGTGTCTAGTAAGCGATCTGGGCTTGCGGGAAGGTGTGCTGATCGATTTAGCGGCCAAGATGGACACAATGAGGGGCACCATGTCCGGCTTGAAGATACGATAGGTTTTTATGGTTTGGTTGAAAATCTTCATTCAGATTGTCTCTGTTGCAGCTGCCTATCTAGTGGCTAGGCTGGACTATGTCACGCATGACAAGCGTACGCGCAGTTTCAAATTAGGACGATTTTGGCTTTGGGTTTTGTTAATTGTTCTGGTTGTGGGGAACATATTTGTTATCTGGAATGATGACCAAGAGGGTAACAAAATAAAGACTCAGCTGGGTGACTTGAGAAATGAGCTGGGTAACACAAAGAAGGCAGTAACAGGCGGGGATAATTTTCCATATGTGATGATCAATATGGGCAAGGATTCAGGCGGGTTACTAGTACATAATCCAGGCGACACTCCACTGTATGACGTCAGCTTCAGAATGTGGGACCCGGCTGATTATGAAGCACCCAATAAGCCGTCCAGATCTTTTGAGGAATTTCTGGCGAAGTCGATTATTAGGGAGGTGGGAAATCTGACTCCAAGTGGAGCGAGCTATCAAGGCACAATACCTCTTCCAAATTCAGATTCAAAAGATTTCAAAGTGACCATTCGGGCCCGTAACGGAGGATTTACGGAATGGATCAAGCTTCGAAAGGTCAACGGTGTTTGGACGAGGGCGGTTAGGGTGCATCCGGGAGAGGTGAATCCTGGTGAATCAATCTTGTACGAGTTTGCCGACCCTGGTTTCCCGAGTGCTGAATTAGGAAACAACCGTAAGTAACAATTGGGGTGAGTTTTATGGGGACATTCTTGATTTTCTGGCCTGAGAGGTGAGCGACGTCCGCAAGGAATTCAGATTGTCCCTTTTCTCTGCTCCTCATGAGGGTGCCCTGGGTGGTTCCCTCCTGCGCGCATTGACCGAGCGCCGCCCTTGATTTGAGAGTCTAGTCATTCATGTGTGCGCGGTCACGAGCACAGGGAACCACCCAGGGCACCCTCAGCCTCTCACCTCTGCGAATACCACCGATAGCCTTTTCGTTCCGTGAACTGAGCCTTTGGCGCGCCGGCGGGTTTTGTGAATCATGGTCTCTTGAAGTCGAAGCGTCCGGGCAAGCCAGAATGCGACCATCCTTATCTGTTGATCCGGTTATCAATAAACTTATATAATGTTTTCGATGAAAGCCCTGGAGTTTGTTGGATCGAGTCGTGCTGATCTCAGGGGTTTTCCTGCGGAAGCCCGGCGTGCGGCGGGTTTCGAGTTGGGTTTCATTCAGCGAGGGCTAGACCCATCAGACTGGAGGCCCATGAGCGAGGTGGGCGCCGGGGTGCGTGAGATTCGTATCCATGTCTTAGGAGAATGGCGGGTGCTCTATGTAGCCCAATTTGCCAAGGCCGTGTATGTGCTGCATGCGTTTCAGAAGAAAACACAGAAGACTCGAAGGGAAGATGTCGAATTGGCTCGCAAACGCTATCGCCAGATTGGAGACCGATCATGAAACAGAAAACGACGAAGTCCAGCGGCAATGTGTTTGTTGATCTTGGGTTCGATCCGGCTGAAGCGGCTGTGCTCCAAATGCGTTCCAACTTGATGAGCGATCTTCGTCTCTATATCGAGAAGCAGAAACTGACTCAAGCCGAAGCGGCCAAGCGCCTTGGCATCGCACAATCGCGGGTCTCCGACCTCGTGCGCGGCAAGTGGGACAGGTTCAGCCTCGAAATGCTTATCACGTTGGAAGCGCGCCTCGGACGTACCGTTCGCGTTGAGTGCGCAGCGTAATGAGAGTTGCCTGAATCGAGCGGTTCTTTCTATCCCCACTTTTCTGAGGGTGGCCTGGGTGGTTCCCCATTGCGCGCATTGACCGGGCACCTCCCATGATTTGAAAGTGTGGTCATTCTTGTGTGCGCGGTCGGCGAGCACAGGGAACCACCCAGGACACCCTCAGCCACTCACTTCTGCGAATACCACCGATAGCCTTTTTGCTCCGTGAACTGAGCCTTCGGCGCGCCGCCGGGTTTTTCGAGGAGCAGCACCTTGAAGTCCAGCAGGCCGAACCAGGCCGGGTCGGCCACGTCGTGGTAATGACAGCCGTGCAGCCGGAGCAGGAGGTCGCCAAGCGCCTGTTGTAATTCCTTCTCGGTATAGGCGCGGATCGCAAAGGGCTTGTGTATCGCCTGGCAGAACCGTTGAATGGTATAGGCAGCGCCGGTGCAGAGCACCTTGGTGTCTGGCTTCATCGCCAGAAATTGGGGGAGTGGCAGATAGTGTTCCTGAAAGCCCAGCCAGCGGACGGCTTGGCGGAGGTGGTTATATTGGACCTCATATTCCGTATGGCCCGGAAGCTTCACCGGCGCGGGCCATCCGTCTTCGATCCCGAATTCTGTGAGGAACGCGTGCCCGCCAGGCTTTAAGACCCGCCACAGTTCCGCTACGAATCGGATCGGCCCCAGGTTAAAGATGACATCGTCGGGCGGCCGCGGCTCGATCGGAAGCCGCAGCCGTCGGATCCAGTCCAAGGCTTCCTGGTGCTGCTCCGTCTCGCCCTTGTGGGTCAGCAGTTCCTGCCTGGTGAGTTTTGCCGGTGTCATGTCGGCCATATTTTCGTTATCGATGACCAGATCGACGGAGTTGTCCTTAAACGGGAGAGTTTCGGCGGTGGCTCTCGTGCCGACTCCCCCCCAGCCGCCTTCTTTGGCGCGCTTCGTCTGAAGTTTCAGGAAGGGGTGTGTAATGTCGAGGGAGATGTAGGTGATCGATTGCCGTTCGAACGGCAGGAGTTCCTTGCCCAGTTCACGCGCGACGTAGCCCAATCCGCCGCCGACCTCCAGTAGCACTCTTGGTTTGGGATTGAACCAGCCGAGTTTGCGGAGTTGCCGCATCAGGAGCCGGCCGTAGGTCAGATTGTGAAGGGCGTCGGTCGGCTCGCGAAACAGGTGGGAGACGGTGGTCTCAATCACATCGAAGTGTTCGTCGTCTTCGGGACTGTGTGCGAGCTCATGGACGTGGAACTCTTCCAAATGGTGTTCACCTTCGAATCCCTCTTGCCCAGACCAGCCTTCCCGGATCTGCTGCAGCAGGAGATCCCACTTGGCCTTGTGCCGGTGGCCCCCCGGCGGATTGGTGCCGTAGTAGCAGAGCGAGTAGGGCGGGGTGGCCCAGCGCTCAAGATGCCAACGGCCCGGTTGACCATCCGGGCCGCAGATGTGTTCTCCGAATTGTTCGAGCAGCGCGGCAACCGTGGTATGTCCGTTCATGGCTCGGAGCATATCCACGCCGGTCTTGTTGAGCCGTACCAACGGCAGCGTATCATCGAGTGGGGCGAACCAGTATTCGTCGTCAGCGTGTTGGTAGGTGACGAGATCGGGAATGCGCCAGGCAAGGAGATGCAGCGTCGCTTCAGTCAGGGGCAACGGTTCTTGGGGGGCAACGACGGGTTTCATAGTGCCGGCTGGCGCTGTTGGGTGTGCAGCCTACAAGAGCGGTCGGCGATTCTGCAAGACGGGAATGCTTACAGCTGCGATGGAGCCGGTGGACTATCCGTGACGACCAACATGCCTCGCATGATGGGATGGATCCGGCAGTAGTAAGGGTAACGGCCTGCCGGTAACCCAGGAATCGTGAATTGGGATCCCGGTGGAACTGGCCCCGAGTCGAAGAGACACGAGGCGCCTTCTTCCAGACAGGCGTTGTGCGTGACGGTGTGATGGGTCGGTGTGGGATTGTCCCAGCGGACGGGATTGCCGCTGGCCACGGTGGCGGTGACCGGCACGTAATAGGGCGAGCCGTCTTCCATGACAATCTGTGTGTACAGCGGGGTTCCTGTCGAGGACCAAAGGGAGGTCGCGACGGTGAACACAAGCAGGGCCGCTGTCAGCAATGGGTACATCGTGGCCAGCTTCCTCAGAGGGTCATCGATTCATTACATAGGAGTCAGGAAAGTAATGGAGGATTCGGCCTCCATCAATTTTGAACGGTAATCTTATCACGGAAATGGAATCGACTGAGTAGAGCTGATGGGACGATTCAAGAGCCGGCCGGGCCGCTCAACAGTGAAGCCTGGGAGTCAAGGGCCACGAAAGAGACGACGTCCCCTTGGCCAGACATAATCATGCCGGATGTTGCAAGAGCCTATTCGTTCATGCTAGATGGTGACCCACAAATTCGTGAGCGGACCGCCGCGACGATTAAGGAGGAGGACCGGGCATGGCGAAAAAGAAGGCCGCAACCAAAGCCAAGAAGAAGAAACCTTCGGCATCATCCAAAAAAAAGACTGTCAAGAAGTCAGCCAAGAAAGCAGCCAAGAAGGGCGCGGCGGTCAAGAAGATGGCAGTCAAGAAGAAGGCCGTCAAGAAAGCGGTCAAGAAGCCTGCAAGGAAACAGGCGGTTTCAAAGTCGGGAGGGGCTCGTCCCGCTTCGGCGAAAGCAAGTGCCCCGGAAGAAACGATGCCTCGTAAGGCGGCTGCGGCAGCGCCCGTTGTGCCAAGGGAAACGGACCTCGATGAAGAAGAGATGGCCCAAGAGGAATTGGAGATAGAGGGCGATCTCGAGGAAGATGTGCAAGAAGAATTGGACCTCGATGACGACGAGGATGGCGACGAGATCATTGAAAAGTCTGGGGATCTGCTGGACGACAGCGACGATTATCGGAATAACTGACCTCAGACGGCGCACTGCCTAATCGCCGCTGTCTTGACGGCTGTTCCTGCCTCACAGGCCCGTACGACTCTGTGGTAATGAAAGACCGAGTCTACGGGCTGTTCGTTGTTCTGCCGATTGTGAACCGGTCTTGCCTTCCTCACGGGTGGTTCGTATAACGGCATCCGTGACACAACGTCCACGACATCACACGAGGGTCTGGGGCCTGGTCATCTGGCTTGGCTGGACTATTGTCGCATCGGGTGCCGAAGTCACCGCCGCCTGTCTGGTCGAAGGATCTGTCAGTCAAGCAGGAGGCGCGCTGGTCAAGAAACTTCCGTCCAGTTGTACGCAGGCGGAACGGGAACTCCATGCGGTCGATGGCGCGAGTATTCTGGAATCGCTCAAAACTGGGCAGCCCGTTGATCTGACCGGCGTAGTCGTTCGAGGTGATGTGGATTTCGGCCGGTTGTCGGCACAAACGGTTGGAGGAGGAACCCGCATCAGGTCTGACCAACCGGCACAGACCGGCACACAGGAGGTACGCCTGGTTCGTGGCCCGTTGACGATCCGCGAGTCCGTGGTGTTGGGAGCGGTGCGGCATCGGTCGTCCACCGGGACACTTCAGTTCGAGGGGCCCGTCGACTTTCACGGAACGACGTTCAAAGATGGTGTCGATCTGTCACGGTCTCACTTCCAGGGGCCGGTCGAGCTTGCCGAGGCCGTGTTTCAGAAAGAAGCGTACTTTGTGCAAGGGCGATTCATGCAAGGGCTGGGATGTAAGGGGACTCGATTTGGGCCGCATACACGGTTTCATCGGTCCATGTTTCGCGGGGCGGTCGATTGCACGGGTGCATTCTTCGATGGTACGGCGGAATGGCTTGAAGTGACATTTGAACAGCCCGCTGTGTTTGAACGGGCGAGGTTCGGGTCCGGGACCGGGTTTTCCGGGAGCCATTTCATGCAGCAGGTCGCTTTTCCCGATGCCATCTTCAGCCGGGACACGTTCTTTACGTTTTCGGTTTTTGAAGAGGAGGCGGTGTTTGCCGGGGGTCAGTTCCTTGGCTCGGTGGATTTTTCCGATGCGGATTTCAAGAAACCGGACGATCTCGTGCGGGCGCGATTCGATCAGCCGCCACGGCTCACCAGAACCAGACGAGTAATTCAGGATCAGCCGGGGGATGATCTGGCCATGTTCTTCAGGCAGTACGGAGTGACCGCCATGCTGCTGCTCGCCTCCGCCGGGCTTGTCGGCTACATCTTGAAAAGTAAGTAGCACTGTCTGCATTCCCCTACATATAGAATTGTGGCTTGCCGGTCACCCCAATAAGTTGGTATAACCTGCGCCATGGACCCTCAGGTCGACGGCTACGAACAGACCGAATTGCCCTACCAGGTTCGCATCGAAAACTTCGAGGGGCCGCTCGATCTCTTATTGCATCTGATCAAGAAGAACGAGATCAATATCTACGATATTCCGGTCGCCCTCATCGCCAACCAGTACTTGGAGTACATTGAGGCGATGAAGAACCTCAATCTCAACGTCGCCGGGGATTTTTTGGTCATGGCGGCGACACTGCTCCAAATCAAATCCAAAATGCTCCTGCCCCCTGATGAATCGGTTCAGGACGAGGAAGACGGGCCTGACCCACGGGAGGAACTCGTCCGACGCTTGCTGGAGTACAAGGCATATAAAGAAGCGGCGCGTCAGCTTGATGGGCAGGAACAGCTGTGGCGCGAAATGTTCCCTCGAGAACAGGCGGCGCCGGAGCCGATCAATCCCGAGGAGATGCCGTTGGAGAATGTCTCCTTGTTCGACCTGGTTGATGCACTCCAGGGAATTCTCGATCGCAATCCCGGGAAGCGGCTCATGGAAATTATTCCCGACAACCTCACGGTCCGGGAACGCATGAACGTGATTCTTGAACTGCTCGAAGGCAGAGACTCGGTATCGTTCGTCGATCTGTTTGAGCCGGCAAGCCACCGGATGATCGTGATCGTGACGTTCTTGGCGATGCTGGAATTGATTCGGCTGCGGGTGGCGCGGGTGTTTCAGGCGGAGACGTTCGGCCCGATTCTTGTCTCGCGGTCGTTCTCCCTGGTGCCTGACCCTGCCGAACTCGACGAAGCCGATGTAGAATGGAGAGGAATATGACCCCAGTCACTGACGAAATGAACGGAGTATCGGCCCAGTTGGACATGGAGACGCCGGTCTCACAGTCGAACGGGCATCCGGCCCCTCTTGACATCGCCGAACCCTCTGGACACGATGACACCGCGGCCCAGGCGGTCGCGGCCCGTGAATTAAAAGCTATCGTGGAGTCATTGTTGTTCGTGTCGCCGGAGCCGCTGTCAGTGCAACGGCTTCTGGCGGTGATCGGCGACGTGACCAAGGCCGAAGTAACGCAGGCGCTTCGGAGCCTTGGCGAGGAGTTGGAACAGGAAGGCCGCGGCCTCCGGCTGGCGGAAGTCGCCGGCGGGTTTCGGCTTCTGACGAAGCAGGAATACGCCGGTTGGATCAAACGATTGGACAAATCGAGATCGACGGCGAAGCTCTCACGCTCGGCGCTGGAGTCGCTGGCGATCATCGCCTACAAGCAGCCGATCGTGCGATCGGAGATCGAGGACATCCGCGGAGTCGAGACATCGGGCGTGGTGCGGACGCTCTTGGAGCGCAAGCTGGTGCGGATTGTCGGCCGCAAAGAAGTGCCGGGCCGCCCGATCATGTATGGGACCACAAAGTATTTCCTCGAACATTTTGGGCTGAACGATCTGTCGCAGCTGCCGCCGCTTCGGGAATTCAAGGAACTGGGCGAATCGGAGCAGGCTATGCTGCCGATGGACGACGGCGAGCGGCTATCGACGAATGGTGTCATCGAGGCGACCGATTCCCCGGTTGTTCAGGTCGTGTTCGAACAGAATACGGATCCGTCCGAAGCGCCGGACGAGACGGGCGCCCCTCTGTCTGTTGACCCCGACACGTCCCTTCTCGACGAACCGGTCCAGCAAGCGTAACAAGGTGGTGAAAAAGGCCGCCGGCTTGTTGGAGGCTAAGGTTGAGGCTCAAACTGAGCTACTGTTACTCTTGTCCCCCACACCTAAACCTTGTCCCCAGACCGTTTTCTATTGTGCTTGCTGCGGTCGAGCCTACGGAATGGCGCGTACCGCCGTGACGGAGTTGGGTGGGCAGCTCTGCCGATGTGACCCGGACGCGGCTGAGTGACGGTAGTGTATGGAATGGCTCGACCAGTTTTATAGCGGTCCGTTCTCGCTCTCGATCTGCCTCGGCGTGCTGCTAATCATCGCCCTCCTATCGAACTCCGTGCGGTTCCGC
>JABMDG010000416.1 GCA_015904045.1 Nitrospira sp. | reverse complement strand
AAGTAGGCGCATGAGTAGATCATGCGGTCATCAAGCCAGAGGCGATAGAACTCGTTACCGACGTCGTAGTGGTATTTGATGTCGTCACGATCCTGTGTCGGGGTATGGGTCGCCTTGGTTGCGGCGATTCTCGCCGTCGCGGGAGCGCCACCGGCTGCTGCCAGCCGCTCGGCGCTTGCGATCACCTCAATGATGTCGCCGTCGATATCGATGCGGCCGTCGACGAAGGCTTCGCCGAGCGCGCCGAGGGTCGGGTGGGCCAAGTCGGGGAGCACACCGGGATCATGAATAGACATGACGGCGCGCGGATGCAATCCGAAATTCAGACGAGACCCGTCTGGCAGGATGAGGTCGAGCGGCTGGCCGCCGTTTGCGCGGACTTTGTCAGCGAGCTGGTGAATTCCGTGGATGACGGCTACACTCACGGCTTTGCGGGTCATCTGCGATACCAGACCTTGGTGTGGCATAGCCACCTCCTGTGGGCTGCGACCGGGAATTGCTGTCGGGCCGATTTGCCCGGTCCAAGCGGAATACCCTCCTTGCTGGTACAAGAGCGGTGATTCCAATTGAAAGAATGCGCACGAAGGCGGTGGATGCTCAACAAGCAGTGCTGATGCGAGTCGGAGTAATCCTTTCCTCGATGCTTGTCAATAGGCTCCTGCCGCTGGCCGGCCAGCGAGTGTGATGAGCGAAGAGTGTGCCTGGCAGAACTACAGATTTAATTCAAATAGTTGAGTAAGGGTGGCGCGAGGGCGTGCCACAATTGGGGGAGAAACTCCTCATGTGTGTGGCTGCCGATTGAGGAATAATGCGTCAAAATGGGCGACCGTTCAGGGGAGAATGACGGACTGCTCGGGGTACCCGAGTGCTTTGAGCGTGCCCTCCAGAGCATCGACCATGGGTGGGGGGCCGCAGAGAAATACACAGGTACCGGGTCTTGGCGGAGGAAGGTGTCTGCGCAGCACCTCAGGCGTCACACGCCCGGCTCCTTGGGTCCATCCTGCCGGAGGCTGTTCCAATACGTGGTGACAATGAAAGCTCGGATAGTCTCGGAGGTACTGGTCCCACTCGTGCCGACGAATGATGTCCGTCTCGGCCTTGTTGGCAAAAATCAAAAACAGTTCTGCATCAATCTCCTTCGTAAGAATCCAGCGGATGATGGAAATCATCGGGGTGATTCCGGTGCCTCCCGCCACAAAGCCGACACGCGTTGCCATGCCGTCGACCCAATGGCCACCGGGGTTCGGTCCGCTCATGAGCACCGAATCCCCGATATGCTGCTGGTGGAGATACTTGGATACCACGCCGGATTCATAGCGCTTGACTGTCAGATCGAAGAAGCCGGTCGAGCCCGGCAATGAAGACGGGGTGTAGGCGCGTTTAATCGATTTGCCGTCGATTGTCGTGTGGACGTACAGAAAATCGCCGGGCAGCATGTCCAGCGCGGCATCAGGAGGAAGTTCAAAGCGGAATGTCTTCGTATCGTGCGTGTCGGGTTCGATGGCTGTGAGTGTGTAGGGGGCCGGCGCCTTGGTTTTAATGCGAACGGCGGTATCCATCGGCGGGGGGAGTCTTATGTTTGACGTCTCTTGGTTTGGATATTCATCGGTGGGTTGGAATCGGCAGGACGATATTTGTCCAGGCTCGCGAGGACTGGACCGGCTGCCGGAACTTGATGGGCCATGGCCTGCATCAACCAGCTCCGGGCCTCCTCTCTATTCTGCGCCACCCCCCGTCCGAATGCGTACATCACTCCGAGCACGTACATGGCTTTTCCGTTGCCAGTCGACGCCAAGCGCCGCAGACCGTCGGAGGCTTTCATGTACCAACTCACGGATTCCGGCGAGTGAGACCCGCTCTGCTGGGCAAAAAATCGGCCGAGACGATATTGGGCAAAGGCGTCGCCTTGTTCGGCTAGGAGAACATCAGGATTGGCCTGTGCCGGAGTTTGGCTTGCTCCACGTGGTTGAGCTGTCAGGCTCGCAGAGGAGTCGTCCTCTTCTGTGGATGCCACCATCCGATTCGAAGTGGTGCTGCCGGAGTTGGCCAGGGAAGCAT
>JABMDG010000415.1 GCA_015904045.1 Nitrospira sp. | reverse complement strand
AGCGGTGCGATCACTCGGTCCTCGTGTCGAAGGGGCGATTGTGGGCAAGGCCCTCTACGACGGCAAATTGGACTATCGAGCCGCGGTCGCAGCTCTCGGTAAGGGGTGAAGGGTTAGGGATATGAAGACAATTCTCGCGCGCACTCCTTATCCCTCACTCCTCACGGACCAAAGATGTTGACCAAGCGTATCATTCCCTGTCTTGACGTAAAAGATGGCCGCGTGGTCAAAGGCGTCAGTTTCGTGGCGCTCCGAGATGCAGGCGATCCGGTGGAAGTGGCCGCTGCCTATGATCGTGAGGGCGCAGATGAACTGTGTTTTCTCGACATCACCGCGTCGCATGAAAACCGGAAGACCATCATCGATGTAGTCGAGCGGACGGCGGCACGCGTATTCATGCCGGTCACGGTCGGGGGCGGCGTACGAACGGTCGAGGATGTCCGCACTCTGTTGAATGCCGGAGCGGATAAGGTGAGTATCAACACGGCCGCGGTGGAGCGGCCTGAGTTTGTGAAAGAGGCGGCTCAGCGATTTGGCACGCAATGCATCGTGGTCGCCATCGATGCCAAGCGGAGCCCCGCCGGAGGCAGTTGGGAAGTGTTTACACATGGCGGGCGAAAATCGACCGGGCTTGATGTGGCCGAATGGGCGAAGAGAATGGAACGCTTTGGCGCGGGCGAAATCCTTTTGACGAGCATGGATCAAGACGGACAGCAGAGCGGGTACGATCTTGGCCTGACGGCTGCCGTATCCGGAACGGTTTCGATTCCCGTGATTGCCTCGGGTGGTGTTGGGACGCTCGATCATCTGTACGACGGGTTTGCCAAAGGGAAGGCCGATGCGGTGCTGGCCGCCTCGATTTTTCATTTTCGGACCTACACGATTCAACAGGCCAAGGCTTATCTGAAGACGCGTGGCATTCCCGTGCGGTCGGATGGAGTTGTGCAGGCGGCATGAACAGATGAGTGAGATATCGGCGGATCAATTCAAGTTCGATGAGCAGGGTTTGCTTCCGGCAGTCGTTCAGGACTGGCTGGACGGATCGATCCTCATGCTTGGCTATATGAATCAGGAGGCCATTGCCCGGACCCTTGCCACGAAGCGCGTCCATTTTTGGAGCCGGTCCCGCAGGCAGCTTTGGGAGAAAGGCGAAACATCCGGCCACACGCTGCATGTGAAAGATCTTTTCGTCGATTGCGACCATGACACCATACTGGTGAAGGCTCAGGCGGTGGGACCCACCTGTCACACGGGTGAGCGTGCCTGTTTCTTTGTAAGACTCGACGAGCACGGCCGGATTGGCGGGGACAAGACGCAGGATGCCGAGGGCGGTATTCTTAATGCGGTTTTGCAGACAATACGAGATCGCCGGGCGCATCCGCGGACAGGCTCCTACACGACGAAGTTGTTCGAGGGAGGCCACGATAAGATTCTCAAGAAAGTCGCGGAAGAAGCCGGTGAAGTCCTGCTGGCATCGAAAGGCGGCAAGCGGGAAGAGATTGTCTACGAAATTGCCGACCTGTTGTTTCACACTCTCATGGTCCTGGGCTATCACGAGATTGCATTGCAGGACATCTATATGGAACTCGGCAAACGGTTCGGCAAGGCAGGCTTGAGAGTAGAATCGTGAGGAGTCGGCGATGAGCGATTGTCTGTTCTGTAAGATCGTAGAAAAAAAGATTCCGGCCAAGATCGTTCATGAAGACGATGAGACCCTGGCCTTCGACGATATCAATCCGCAGGCGCCGGTACACACACTGGTCATTCCCAAGAAGCATGTCGTTGCGGTGCAGGCGTATGGTCCTCAGGATCAATCGTTGATCGGGCAATTACTGTTGGCCTGCACGAAAGTAGCGAAAGACAAGGGCCTGGCAGAGTCGGGCTACCGTCTTGTCGCCAATACTGGTAGGGACGGCGGTCAGACGGTGTTTCACCTGCATTTTCACGTGATGGGT
>JABMDG010000414.1 GCA_015904045.1 Nitrospira sp. | reverse complement strand
GCAGAGGCGGCGCGACTCGAAACCATGGGCGTCAAGATCCGGGTCAACGCCAGAGTCGACGATCTCGACGAGGCGATCAAGGAAGGCGGCTTCCACGCCACGTTCCTCGCGGTCGGCGCCCACCTGGCTCGGCGCATCGACATTCCCGGATGCGATGCGACACGATTGCTGGACGCCGCGGCATTTCTCCGCAGCATGGACAGCACGTCGCCGATCAAACTCGGCCGTCGCGTGGCGGTGTATGGCGGGGGCAACACGGCCATCGACGTGGCGCGCACGGCCGAGCGGATGGGCGCGGAACCAGTGATTATCTATCGGCGGGACCAGGCCCATGCGCCTTCGTTCAAGGAGGAGGTCGCCGAAGCACGGGAAGAAGGCGTGCAGTTCCACTGGTTGCGCAGCATTGCCAAGGCGGCCGGCGAGAAGTTGACGCTGGAAGTAATGGAGGTGGACGAGGAGGGCAAGGTGCAGCCCACCGGCCGGTTCGAAACCATCGAAGCCGATACGGTGGTGCTTGCGCTGGGACAGAAGGCGGAGACCGGATTTTTGCGGAATGTGACAGGCACCCGTTTGCGGGACGACGGCACCATCGAGGTCGACGAACAGTTGATGACCGGCCATTCCGGCTTGTTTGCCGGCGGCGACATGGTCCCGGGTGAGCAGTCCGTGAGCACGGCAACAGGTCACGGGAAACAGGCCGCCCGGCACATCGATGCGTACTTGCGCGGGACGCAGCATGTGAAACCCTCGGCACATCCGCTCGCCACGTTTGACCGGTTGAATACCTGGTACTACACCGACGCGGAACGGGCCAAACAGCCGGTGTTGGCGCCGGCCAGGCGCCGGGCGAGCTTCGAGGAAATGGTCGGCGGCTTGGATACCGACACCGCGCTCCTGGAGGCACGCCGCTGTCTGTCCTGCGGTAACTGTTTTGAATGCGACAACTGCTATGCCGTCTGTCCGGACAACGCCGTCATCAAACTGGGGGCAGGCAACCGGTTTGCATTCAATTACGACTATTGCAAAGGCTGCGGGCTTTGTGCCGAGGAATGTCCCTGCGGGGCGATCGACATGGTCAAGGACATGAAATAGGAATGGCCGCGCCAGCGACGGCCGCGAGCCTCAATCTGAGTCACTGGCAGATCATTTTCTTAATAAAGAGGAGAGAAACTCATGAGCACAAGACTAGGCAAACGCTATGACACCTCGTACAAGAAGAGGGAGAATCCCAAGCAAGATCCCTACACGATGATCAAGGCGCCGAAAGGGCCTGCAATCTGTCGGAAGTGTCTGGCGATTTATGCAGACAAGCGGTGGCATTTCGATGAGGTGCAGGCTGCCAAACTGGCCGCGTCCCCTCGGACGCAAAAGCTCGTGTGTTCCGCCTGCCAGAAAATCAAGGACAACTACCCCGAAGGCACCGTGACCTTGAAGTGGTCGCATCTGCGAGATCATGAGGCTGAGATCAGGGGATTGATCGCCAATGTGGAAACGCGCGCCGTATCGGTCAATCCACTCGATCGAGTGATGAAGATTGTCAGGCGCAAGCAAGAGTTGGAAGTGCAGACAACCAATGACCGGTTGGCGCAGCGCATCGGGCGCGCGCTGGTGCGATCGTACAAAGGGAAGGCCACCTACAAGTGGGCCCATCGCGACATGATGGTCCGGGTGACGTGGGAAGGACCGGAAAAGCCATTCGCGTCGAAACCTGGATCTCGAATCAGGGGGAAAAAGAAATAATGCGAAGGCGCTCCGCCAAGTCGCCGAGGTGTCCAATCACACGCATTTCCGCAAGATACTCGATCAAGTCGTGATTTCAGCCTCGCGTGGTGGCATAAAAGCGTCGTTTCACGAGCTCGGCAGTCAGGACATAGCCGGCCAGGATCGTTGCCAAGAGAAGGAGAAAGGAGAGCGGCATCGGAGTCAATCCGAGCGGCGCGGCGACGGGAAGATAAGGAAGGAGCAGAGTTACTACAGTGATGGCGAGGGTAGCCAGGAGCAGATAGCGTCCTGGCGGGCTGCTGAAAAACGGCC
>JABMDG010000413.1 GCA_015904045.1 Nitrospira sp. | reverse complement strand
TGCGGGTGAAGATCTTGCCGCGCTTGGCATCTTGCGCCGACTTATGGCGTTTAATCGTTGCCCAGTGACTATGGCCGCCCATGTGTATCCTCCTCTACCCAACCTAACTCCCTTGGTTGGTTAGAGATGCAGGAGAACAAGGAAATGACTTGTGCCTGGTGACTGGTTAGAGGTAGCACAGGCTTCGGAAGAGTGTCAATTGCGCCTGCTGCCGGAGTGGGAGCTATTCAGTGTAGACAAGCAGTTGGACACCCATGACGGTCACGAATCCTGCCCAGGCCACTTCCCAACGGTTCACCGTCTGTTTCGACGCGTTGGACGCCCACGAGACCATCGCGTTCGATACAGCCGCGCCAACCCCGAAACTGCCAAGCAGGGCATGGTGCAATTCGATCATGTGATTCCCCGAGTGATGCTCATGGGAATGGATAAAGAGCAGCAAGGAACCGCCCAGACCCAGGGTAAACAATGGTGCCGCCCACGCTGGGTGCCACGCCCACCCGATCCGGCGAAGCGTCTCACTCACCGCCGCGATCGAGCCAAACACGCCATAGAATTTATGCTGAATAATTTCCGGGTCTTGCCCGGAGAAGGTTTGGAAAAAGGTGAGTGACCCGATCGGCCACGCCTCATGGTCACTCCATATCAGGAGATACGGCCCGATAACCGCGAGGGCGCTCGGTAGAACGAGCCGGATCCAGGACGGCAACTGGTACTGCAGCGCCTGCCCTAACTCTCCCAGGCCGAACAGGAGGACTAATACCCCCACAAATCGGTGGTTAAACTTGGAGTAGGCTGTGCCTTGGGCGGAACCTTCCCACCCATCGTCGTGCGTAGGGTCGGCATCGTGCCCGATGCTGATGTCACCGGAGGAATGGTGGCCGGAGCGCGCCTGTGCTTGTGCCGGCAAGGTGGACACGGCGACGCACGAAACGGCGATCACGCCCAGAAGGGGCAGCGCAAAGACCCACTGCTTCATGCAGAAATACTTCCCCGAGAATCGAAAGGCCCATTCAGCCGACTGAATGGGCCCACTTCAAGAAGACTATGGTTGCCGAAGCCGTTACATAAATTTCATGAACTTGTCTTTGGCTTCATCCATCACTTGTGCAGTGATGGTCGATGCCCCGCGTTCCTTCGCCATCCGTTCAACTTCTTTACGCGCCATGGGTCGGATGAAATCAGGAATATTCTCCAGCCGTTGCTCGGCTTCCCGCGACCAGGTCATGCCCTCGGGCGAATAGTTCTTGGAATCATCCATGACTTGGAGCGTAATCGTCTTGAAGCCCTGCTTACGCGCATAGGCTTCCACGCTGCTTTGAACCATGGGTTTCACAAACGCCGGAAGTCGATCGATCTTTTCCTTCGCATCAGGCGTCCAGGTGAATTCGGACGCGGTAGCTCCGCTGTTCGCCGGCTTTCCGGAGTTCGTCAACCCCATCTCAGCCACCATAGCGGAGAACGGACAGCCACTCGCCTTTTCAGGAGCCTTGGCAGGCGACGCAGCGGCGGCGACAGGTTGCCCGCCCTGAATCTTTTCGTTGAGGTAGGCTGCCATCTTCATCCTTCAACGTCCCACGGGTCATCTCGAACGGCTCGGCCTCAACAGTGCGCCCCCCCAGCTTCACTCCGAGGGAACTGACCATCTGGGTTTCACCAGGATTCGTCACCATGGAGAACTTGGCATTGCAAGACGGACAACCGAAAAACACGCCGAGAGTGCCCTCCCCAGGCTTTTCCACCTTCTCGAAGTTCATGTAGGTTTCACAGTTGAGGCATACGAATTTCATGGTTCTCCTCTTCAGTGCGTCGTGTCACAATTGTTCGGCAAGCACCTTCTTATAGTCAAGTAACGTTCTGATGCGCCCAGCTATTTCCCGGTATCGCTGAATTGTCGAATACGTGTCGTCGAGTAACGGCTCCCCCTTGTCGAAAGTACGCGCAAGTTTCCGGTCAAAGGGAATGCGCCCGAGCAGCGGCAAATCCAGCATCTCACACATCGCCTCGGTATTGCCTTCGAACAACTCATTCACTTCCCCACAAGCAGGGCAGCGATACTCGCTCATATTTTCGATAATGCCCATGACCTTGATACCTATGTCGCGGGCATAGGTAACCGACTTCTGTACCACATCCGATGCCACTTCTGATGGCGTCGTCACGACAATCGCTCCTGCCAGGTCAGGAATAAACCCGGCAATGACCGGCGGCTTGTCCGCTGCGGCCCCCGGAGGGAGATCGACCAGCAGATAATCGAGCTCACCCCAGACGACATCGGCCAGAAACTCTCGGATGACGTTCATTTCCATCAACCCTAACCAGACAGGGCTGACATCCATCGGCCCTTTCCAGCGGACGGGGGAGGCATCGTCCAAGAAGAAATCCATCGAGGCGACCTTTACCCCGAGAGGTCCCACAGGAGGAATAGCTCCTTCGGTCGTCATGGTCAATGATTGGCCATGAAGTCCCAGCATGCGCGGCACACAGGGACCGTTCAGGTCCACATCGAGCACCCCTACTGTGGCGCCCTGCCGTGCCAACGCCAGCGCGAGATTCACGGTGGTCATGCTTTTGCCGACACCGCCCTTCCCGCTCATGACCACGAGCTTGTGCTTGATACCCGCCATGCGTGCACGGACTTGCTTGGTCTGCTCGGTCATCTGTTGAATGACCTTTGCATCGTCCGAATATTTCAATTTCCCAAGGATGGCTTTCAGATCCTTTTGAGGCGCCATATCCCGACCGTTTAAGATTGTCTTAAATTGCAAGAAGGACACGCTATCACAGGGATTTTCGACGAGTCAAACCGCTCGGATGAGGGGGACCTGATCGTCAACTCTGCCATCAGTTGTGAAGGGAGTTGGATCCTTCTATTAGATAGAACTGGTTCCTTGGCAGAGAAAGATACCGGCTAGCCTCGGGACCTAGATCGAATACTGGAACACCGGCTTGGCGCCGATGGCTTGGGCCAGCACACCCCGCTTCTTCAGCTCGTCCATGATCCGCTTGGTCGCGGCATCCAAATCAGTCGGGCCGACCAGCATCACATCGGTGTTGGATGGAGGCTCCTCCGCCGTCTGGCTCATGTGCACGGCGATGACGGGCGCCGGATGCACGAGCGTGCGGATGGCCTGTGCCGCTTCGTGATAGGCCAAGCCGAATGGGTTCGTCGTGGACACGACGATCAGCCCCGTGTCGGTCAGGAGCCGCGCGACTTCGCCGTACCGCCGCGCCATCTCCGCCGTCTGGGTCCGCTCTGCTTCGCTCAAATCCGCATCAAGACCCCGCCGAAGATTTTCGCCGTCCAATAGGTAGGCATGCCGGCCGTCGGCCACGAGCTGCCCCTCCAGCTTGCGCGCCAGCAACGACTTGCCTGTATGCCGCCCGCCGGTAAACAGCACCACGGCTGCCCGGTGGCCATACTGTTGGGCGCGGTCTTCGACACCCACCTCGCCCTTGACCCATGCGAAGTCCCGCCGCCGCGCTTCCTCGCGCAAAAATTCCTGATCGTCGTGCACCAGTTCCGTGATGATGCCGCCCCCGGCGATGTCGTATTCATCGACAAGCACGAACCGGCCGGTCGACTCGAACGAGGAGGAAAGATCGAACGCCAGCGGGGTCTTCGAGCGGAGCGTCAGTTCCGCTACTTGGTTTTTCCCGACGGCGTTGCTGCCTTGCTGCTGGGCCAAATCCATCGTGTCGATGATGCGATGAATGGACGCCACTTCGCAGTCCACTTCTTTGGTCGCCACCCGTAGCAGATACTTGCGGCCTTTTTCGAGCGGCTTCTTGCCCAGCCAGAACACGTTGGCCCGAAAGGCCGTCGAGACCGACGGCAACTGTTCTTGGTGTGAGGCGATTTCGCCGCGTTCCACGAAGATCTGCTCGTCCAGCGTAATGCCGATGGACTGACCGGCCTCCGCCACCATAGGCAGCGGCTCGATGTTGAAGGCTTCGACTGATTTAATATTGGCCCGTTTGTTCGAGGGAGAAAACACCAGATGATCGCCGACCTTCAACCGGCCCGCCGTGATGCGGCCCGTGATGATCCGACGCGCGTCGAATTTGTAGACATCTTGCACGGGCAGCCTGAGGGGTTGTTCAGACCGGGCTGCTTCTTTGCGAAAGAGGCTCAACGTATCCAGAACGGTCGGCCCGGTATACCAGGGCATCTGCTCGCTGCGGCCGACAATATTGTCCCCCAGCTTGGCGCTGACAGGAATGAACTGCGTCGGCACCGCTTTGAACTGCCCTAAAAATTCCCGATATTCCTTTTCGATTCCGTCGAACACATCCTGCCGATAGCCCACCAGGTCCATCTTGTTGACGACGACGGCGAACTGGCGGACCCCGAGCAGCGACAATAAGTAGCCATGCTTCTTGGACTGTTCTTTCACCCCCTCCAGCGCGTCGATGAGCAACAAGGCCGCCTCGGCTCGGGCCGCGCCGGAAATCATGTTCTTGAGAAATTCCTTATGCCCCGGCGCATCGATGATGATGTACTGCCGCCCCTTCCAGATGAAGAATGTCCGGGCCGTGTCGATCGTGATGCCCTGTTCTTGTTCCTCCAAAAACGCATCGAAGAGGAAGGCGTATTCGAATTCCTTGCCCTGCTGGCGGCAAATGGCCTGCACCTTTTCCACCTTGCCGTCCGGCAGCGAGCCTGTGTCGGCGTAGAGCCGGCCCAGCAGCGTGGACTTGCCGTGATCGACGTGACCGACGATGACAATATTCAAGGTCTCGGATGGCTTGGTAGGAACCGGCTTCGTACTCATGGTTTACATGTACCCATCTTTTCGTAGCATTTCCATTCCGCGGCCTTCATCCTGCGCGCGGCCCGACCGCTCCGCCACAGTGGTATGGCGCAGCTCTTCGATGATTTCGTCCACGCTCTTAGCCATCGACTTGATCGGGGTGGTGCAGGGTGCACAGCCCAGGCTGCGGTAACGGGTCCCATCGCCCCGGTCAAGATATAAGTCGATGAACGGAATACTTTCCAGTTTAATGTATTCCCAAATGTTGATCTCGGTCCAGTCCAACAGTGGGTGAATGCGGATGTGCGTGCCCGGCGGAAAGGTCGTCTTGTACTGGTCCCAGAGTTCGGGCGGCTGATCGCGAAAATCCCAGTCTCCGTGTTTGTCTCGGGGTGAGAAGTAGCGCTCCTTGGCTCTCGTCCCTTCCTCATCGGCCCGGACTCCCAGAATGACGCCCGTATAGCCCTTCTGTTCCAACAACTGTTTGAGCGCATTCGTCTTCAGCGCGGTACAGCAGGTGACCCGTCCCAACGTATGGTTCATGCCGGCGGCGAGTGCTTCTTTGTTTTGCCCGACGACCAAGTTCAAGCCCCATTCGCGGGCCAGCCGATCACGATACTCGATCATC
>JABMDG010000412.1 GCA_015904045.1 Nitrospira sp. | reverse complement strand
TGATAGCGCAGGGAATGGCAACGGAAATGGGGTGCATCGTAACGGCCACGAGACACCGTTTGAGATGTGGAAACGAACCAATGTCGTCAAGCAAAGGCAGGATGGGTATGTCACGGCGGCCATCAAGCTATTCATGGGTGACATCACCTCAGAGCAAATGTTGTTTGTTGCGGACCTTGCCGAACGCTATTCCAACGGGAACCTTCGTACGACGATCAACCAGAACGTAGTGATCCGCTGGATTCCCGCTGACCTGATTTCCAATCTCTATGAGGATCTGGCATCTCGCGGGTTGGCGGATCCCGGCGCTGAACTGGTCGAAGACATTATTGCGTGTCCCGGTACTGATACCTGCGGCCTCGGTATTACGTCGTCCAAGGGACTTGCGAGGGCGTTGGCTGAAGTGTTTCCCCCCGGTCGTGTGCCGGAAGATCTGGCAGGCGTCGATATCAAAATCAGCGGCTGCCATAACTCCTGCGCGCAGCATCACATTTCAACGATTGGACTGCATGGAGTCGGCAAACGGCTTGGTGACCATGTGGCCCCACACTACGAGCTCCACCTTGGTGGGTCGGTGAACGGCACGGCCAAGATTGGGCAGATGATCGTGAAGCTACCGGCGAAAGCTGTACCGGCGGCGCTTTCCCATTTGATCGACGTGTACCGGCGTGATCGTCAACCAAATGAGAATTTACCGAAGTTCATCACCCGCATGGGCAAGAGCAAGTTGAAGGATGAGCTGATTCCGTACACGATTGTTCCAACCTTCAAGGAGGATTCCACCTTCTATTATGACTGGGAAGGGGAGGACGAATTTATCCTTGAGGATCTCGGCCCCGGGGAATGTGCCGGTGGCGCGCTGGAGATGATCGAAAATGGCATCCTGGAAGCCGATCAAGAGCTGTATCAAGCTAAGTTGCTGGTCGAGAAGCATCAGTATTCCGTGTCAGTGAACAAATCGTATCGAGCGGTGTTGGCAGCGGCGAAGGCGATGTTGGTGACCGAGGGGCTTGAGCCGTCGACGGACTCAGAAACCTTCATTGAATTTGATAGCCGGATTGCGCAGAAAGGGGTCATCCCTGCGCAATATCGTGAGCTCAATAAGAAGGTCGGCGATCTCGGTCCGAAGGATACGACCGCCGAGTCGGCGCGTGAAAAGATGGTGTTTGCGAAGGGCTTCGTTGAGGCATGCCGAGCTGCGACAGAACAGATGGGGAAAGATTTGAAGCTTGCTCCGGTCCAAGAGGCGGCAGTTCCAGTGAAGGATGTTGCAGCGCAGGTAACGCCGATCGTCACTGAGGTGAAACCTTCGGCTCCGGCTCCGACCGGCGCACCGGTCTACGATCTCCGTGGTGTCGCCTGCCCCATGAACTATGTGAAGACCAAGTTGAAGCTGGAAATGATGGATGCGGGTGAAAAGCTGGAAGTGTGGCTCGATGCGGGCGAGCCGATCAAGAACGTGCCGATGAGCCTCAAGAACGACGGGCATAAGGTATTGATACAAGAGGCCTTGGAGTCAGAAGCGTCGCATTATCGGATTTTGGTTGAGAAGGTGGAAGGGTAA
>JABMDG010000411.1 GCA_015904045.1 Nitrospira sp. | reverse complement strand
GGCTACATGGCCTTGGAATCGGTGCCGTTCGACCTCCCTAATCTCGCCGACACCATCGCGGAACTCATGGCTGGCAAGGCGTTGGCCAAGAAACTCGAACTGTTGGTCCTCGTACACCCGGACGTTCCGCAGGGTGTCATCGGCGACCCAACTCGATTGAATCAGGTGCTCGTGAATCTCGTCAGCAATGCGATTAAGTTTACAGAATCCGGGCATGTCACGATCACCGTCGAACCGGCCCCCGATCGATCGACGACTCACGCCCTCCGCTTTTCGGTGTCCGATACCGGTATCGGCGTCCCTCCGGACAAGCTCCAGGCCATCTTCGAACCCTTCACCCAAGTCGATTCCACCACGACACGAAAATACGGCGGAACGGGACTTGGGTTGAGCATCTCCCAGCATCTTGTGGAACTGATGGGAGGGCACCTTGAGATAGACAGTACATTGGGAGTCGGCACGACCTTTTCCTTTACCATTTCCTTGCCTGAGGCCCCCCTCATAGTGGCCAGCCAAACGGGACAGTACCTGGATCTGCATACGATGCGTCTGCTTATCGTGGACGACAACGAGACCAATGTGATGATCGTCCGTGAACACCTCTCGCGAAGCGGAGTCCATCTCGTGGAAGCAAGCAGTAGCGCGCAGGCGTTGAGGATCTTGGACGACGTGCATCGGCGGAATGAGCCGATGACCCTCGCCATTTTGGACTATCACATGCCAGGCATGAATGGGCTGGACCTGGCCCAGGCCATCCGCGACCGACCGGAATGGGCCACGCTGCCCCTGATCATGCATGTCTCGGACCTTCTTCAAGAGGAGGATACTCGTCGCGCTCGATCATTGGGAATCGCCAGCTACCTCTATAAGCCGCTCAGCCGACGGCGCCTAATGGATTCGCTAGCTGGCGCGCTGAATCTGAAACCGGTCGGACCGGTGGAACAGGAGCAGGCAGCACCGGCCACACCGCACCCCTGTCACATTTTGTTGGTGGAAGACCTCGAGGATAATCGCGACGTGGTCGCGCTCTTTCTCAAGGGCACCCCCTATCAGTTAGACATGGCCGAAAATGGGGCCGTCGCTTTGCAGAAATTCCAGACTGGTCGCTACGATTTGCTGTTCATGGATATGCAAATGCCGGTCATGGACGGCCTCCAAGCGACGGCAGCCATTCGCGAATGGGAACGAGCGCAGCAACGCAGGCCCACACCGATCGTGGCGCTGACGGCCAATGCTTTCAAAGAAGAAGCGGATAAGTGCCTCGCCGCAGGCTGCACGGCCCATCTAACGAAACCGATCAAGAAAAAAATCCTGCTGACGGCCATCGCCCAATGGGCCGATCCACCCAAAGACCAGGCAGCCTAAGAGAAAGAGCACATCAGTGAGCAACCCACCTTCTGGACATGACTCCCTCGTGCTACTCGTCGAGGATGAACAAGATACAGCGGATCTCGTGCCGCTGGTCATGAAGGAACGAGGCGATCACGTCTCGCACACGCCGGACGGCTCTGCTGCGCGGGAGAAGATCGCATTGATGCCGCCCCTTCCCCCTTCCCCCTTCCCGTT
>JABMDG010000410.1 GCA_015904045.1 Nitrospira sp. | reverse complement strand
TGGCAACTCTACAATGAGGGCAGTAGAGGAGGGAGGCATTGAGGGATCGAAATTGACCCTGTTGTTGTGCTCCGACAGGGTGTTGTCGATTCGGATGCGATGAATCGCGTGCGGGGCTCGGCGGCCAAGCAGGAACAGCTCTTCTCGGAGGGGTAGGCATGGATAATTTTATTTATAGAGGCCTGGGATGGTCAAGACCTCGACGCCCGAGCCGAAATTATTCCAGGTATGAAGACCTCATCGGTCAAGAGTATACGATGGGGAACGCTTGTGATCGCTAGGCGGCGGTGGTTTTGGCAGATTCGATCTCGGTGGCGGTGATCAGACTGGAGAGGTAATCGGCAACGAAATTCAAGGCTTCCTCTCGGCCATCGGCTCTGCGCCCCTTTTCACGGCGTTGCACCGACAGTTCATGTTCGAGGTCTGATTTGACCTCGCTCAACACCCGTTGAAGGGACGACGGAGTCAGGTTTGCATCCATATCTTCAAGTTCCTGGCACCGGTCGAGGACCCAGTTAAGACCTTCAATTCTGCCGGCGTAATGTTCCTGTTCTGCGGTGTCGATGCGCGCCATGGCGGTCGCAAAGGTTTGTGCTTCGTAGACCAAATTGTAGAAACTCGTCACGGCCCGTTGTAACGATGGATTCATGATGCTCCTTGTCTCCTAATCTATATCAGTTTAATTATACATGAGTCTGCGCAGACGACAAGGAATATTTTTGGTGCTCAGGTAAAGAGCAGGGAGTCGAATTCGTTCATGAATCCGTAATAGAGGGGGGCGAAGTCCTTTAAGCAATCCGGGCTTGTTTCCTTTAAGCGTTTAAAGAAAAATACCTGCGCTTTCGGGTCCAGTTGTTCAAGAATCTGACCCAGTTGTGCCATGGAATAGCTGCCTGAGGGGACGCTTAGGATGTAGTGTACGAGACGTTCCACAAATTGCTCGGCCACATACTCGCTGATGAGATATCCCTCTGGTAGTTGGCCTGATGCGAGGAACTGGTCAAAAGGAATGGCTTGTGCCGCAAAGGGGACGGACTCAGACTGTGAAGTCACAACTGGGGCACTCCTAAGGTCCTTGGTGTATGCAGACTTCGTAAGGAAACTTTATCGGACCCCCTGGTGCCCGTCAAGTGTGCAAAAGGAGCAGGCAGGAGTGAGCCCAAAGACTCCCAAATAAAACGAGCAGGGTCCCTTTCGGGAACCCTGCTCGTTCAAACACTTCGAGGCCTCCAGGCTTAGAGCCAGGTTACGCGTTCAGCCGGCCTGATGTAGATCGGCTCTTCAACTTGGATACGCGCAACCTCCTTCCCCGATTTATTGAATCCCAGGACGGTGTCGTTGTACATCTCAAATCGCTTCCCGTGGATCTGAGTTTCAAAGACTTTCGGACCGGGGATAACGTCATACCGGAACACGATCTGCTGACTCGCCCTCCACAGCTGGAGAACGGCCAAGAGTTCGCGACTGGGGACGAGGTACTTCTCGATCGCGTTGTCCACGCCTGGACCAAACATCTGCCGAGCATAGCCTCGCGGGCTGTGCCGCGGAGGAATGTAGAAGCCGTTGGGCTCCGTGCCCCATTGTGGGTAGAGCGGTAGCGCGACCTGTTCAACCCGAATAGCATAGTACAGTGGATGCCAGCGATCTTCGGCCCAGAGGCCATCCTCGCCGATGCGGACAAGGCTTTGCATTCTGATTTTGCCAACGCAGGCGGCCATGCAGCGGGTTTCCATTGGCTCGCCGCCTGTCAGCGGATCCTTGCCTTCGATGCGAGGATAGCAGGCAATGCACTTTTCTGAGACACGAGTCGTGCCTCGATACATCGGTTTCTTATACGGGCATTGCTCCACGCACTTCTTGTACCCACGGCAGCGATTCTGATCGATCAACACAATACCGTCTTCCGGCCGTTTATAGATCGCCTTACGCGGGCAGGCCGCCAAACACCCAGGATACGTACAGTGATTACAAATCCGCTGCAGGTAGAAGAAGAACGTTTCATGTTCAGGCAAACTACTGCCCGTCATTTTCCAGGGTTCATCGCGTGAAAATCCTGTTTTGTCAATACCTTCGACCAGCGCACGCATTGATGTGGCTGTATCTTCGTAGATATTCACGAA
>JABMDG010000041.1:14392-16054 GCA_015904045.1 Nitrospira sp. | reverse complement strand
TCCGTCCGGAGACCAGGATGGAGAATCATCGACCCCGGGCCCACTGGTCAATTGTACGCGCCTCTGGCCGTCCGGAGTGATCAAACAGATCTTGTACTCCTTCTTCGGGCTTCGGCAGACATAGGCGATCCAATTTCCTCGAGGCGACCAGGCCGGCGCCGCATTATAGTCTCCTTCGAATGTCAGCCGGCGCACGTTTGTCCCATCCATGCTCATGAGAAAAATCTGCGGCCCGCCGCTTCTGTCCGAAGTAAAAACCAGTTCTCGGCCGGACGGAGACCACGAAGGCGAGAGATCGCCGCCGGCATGCACTGTCAATCGCTGCATCGCCTTTGTGCGTGTGTCCAAGCTGTAGAGCTCGGAGTTTCCCTCATGGCTGGACGCAAACGCCAGAAAGTTTCCATCGGGTGACAGGGCCGGAGTGATATTGAGCCCGCTCAACGAGACGAGCGTCCAGCGCTTTCCCGTCGCCAACTCGATCATGTCGATGTTTTGTGTATTCCGATTGCGATAGGACGTGAACACGATGAACCGCCGGTCCGGCGACCATTTGGGCATGAGATTTAAGAATCCATCGGCCGTCAGCTGGCGCGCATCATATCCGTCGTAGTCCATCACGAACAGTTCGCGGGCCGAGCCCTGCTCGGACACATACGCGATTTTCGTCCGGGCGATGCCCGGCTCTCCCGTGTACCGAAATACCAGTTCGTCGGCAAAGCGATGCGCCATCAGCCGCACGACGGAGGTGGCTCCTGCGTAGCGCTTGCCGCCGACCATCTCGTCGTTGCCCGCATCGTACACATATCCGTCCATATTGACATCGGGGTCTTTGGCGTCGTTCGTCATCCCGGCCTTGCCCCACACAATGACCGACACGCCCTGCTCTGCGGCTTTCTTGAATTCAGGGTCCGGCACGGCTCCCAAGCTGCCCACCTTGATCCCGATGCTGGACAAATCGACAAGGGAAAATACCTGCGACCGTCGCACATCCGCCTTCAACACTTCTTCGATACGATTCCCCAGCCTGATCCGTCCTGCGGGTGAATCGGCACCGCCGCTGTTGTCGATCCCTGCAACTCCCAGCGGAATCTTCTGAAAATCCGGCCTGGTTGCCTCTAAAAATACGTCCGTCGCGCCGGACTCGATAATCCAGGCGAGCCCGACCGACAGGCACAAGCTGATGAGGACGACGATTCGAAATGTCATGTCTTACCCCTGTGATTCACCGACAGCAAATGTGAAATGGGCGTCGAAGTACGCTTCTGTCAATTCCGGAGGAAAGACCGGCAAGGGAGTCGCACTGAGCACCGCCCGTTTCCCGGCCAGGTCGTAGTACTCATTGCCGGACGATTGTTCGATCGCCACTCCGGTCACCGATCCATTCCGATGCAGCCTGAATTGCACAATGACCACATACCCCTGGCCGGCCGCATCGACCGGCGGCGCATTCCAAAAACTGCTGATCCGCTGCCGCACACGCCCCAAATACGCGTTTGACCCCGGCGCCATCCCGGGAACTTTAAGCGTCGTATCAATAGCCTTGATACTCGGGGCCTTGGCTTCGGTATGAGGCACAGGCTTCGGCATTATGTCGGCGGGCGCCGCCTTCGGAAGCTCGAACTTTTTGATCTTCTTGAACTCCTCATCCAGTTCTTTATTCAA
>JABMDG010000041.1:7572-14292 GCA_015904045.1 Nitrospira sp. | reverse complement strand
CGAAACACCAGTTCGTCGGCAAAGCGATGCGCCATCAGCCGCACGACGGAGGTGGCGCCTGCATAGCGTTTGCCGCCGACCATCTCATCGTTGCCTGCATCGTACACATAGCCGTCCATGTTGACATCGGGGTCTTTGGCGTCGTTCGTCATCCCAACCTTGCCCCATACGATGACGGACACGCCCTGCTCTGCGGCTTTCTTGAATTCAGGATCCGGTACGGCTCCCAAGTTGCCGAACTTGATCCCGATGCTGGGCAAGTCGATAAGAGAAAAGACCAGCGACCGTCGTACATCCGCCTTCAGCACTTCTTCGATACGATTCCCCAGCCTGATCCGTCCTTCGGGTGAATCGGCACCGCCGCTGTTGTCGATCCCTGCGACTCCCAGCGGAATCTTCTGAAAGTCCGGCCTGGTCGCCTCTAAAAATACGTCCGTCGCGCCGGACTCGATAATCCAGGCGAGCCCGACCGACAGGCATAAGCTGATGAAGACGACGATTCGAAATGTCATGTCTTACCCCTGTGATTCGCCGACAGTAAATGTGAAATGGGCGTCGAAATACGGCTCTGTCAATTCCGGAGGAAAGACCGGCAAGGGAGTCGCACTGAGCACCGCCCGTTTTCCGGCCAGGTCGTAGTACTCATTGCCGGACGACTGCTCGATCGCCACCCCGGTCACCGATCCATTCCGATGCAGTCTGAATTGCACAATGACTACATACCCCTGACCCGCCGCATCGACCGGCGGCGCATTCCAAAAACTACTGATTCGCTGCCGCACGCGCCCCAGATACGCATTCGACCCCGGCGCCATTCCAGGAACTTTGAGCGTCGTATCAACAGCCTTGATACTCGGCGCCTTCGTTTCAACATGAGGCGCAGGCTTCGGCGCGATATCGGCAGGCGCCGCCTTGGGAAGCTCGAACTTTTTGATCCTCTTGAACTCCTCATCCAGTTCTTTATTCAAATCTTCCGTGAGAGACGGCTGCGGTTTCGTTTCCGGATTCTTAAGCCGCTCTGTCGCCTCAGTGACAACCGGAACATCAGGCAACTTGATGTGCTGTTTCTTCGGTTTCTCCGTCGGGCTGAAGTCTCCAAATTTTGGAGCATTGGCCGGCAGTGAGATTCCCTTCATGACATCGCCCATGACGTCATTGGACCGCGCTTTCACTGGCGCAGGCGCCGGAGCCATTTTGGCAAGCGGGGCGGGTCTGGCAGGCGGCGGAAGCGCGGGAACCTCCGCTGCTTTCGGTTCGCTCTGTTTCGGTTCGTCCGCATTCACCGGGGGAGCCGGCATCGTGGCAAGCGTAATCTCAATGGATGCCAGAGGCCGTTCACCATGCTTGGGTAGCCGAATCCACGAGACCACCGCCAGCACACCCACATGCACGACGAGGGAAATCGCCACCGCTCGCCACAAGCGGCGGCTCAAATCCGTCTGCCGCTCATCGCTCAACCAAAAATCAGCCGATCCTGAGGCCTGTGCCATGAACGTCTGCCTCTATGCTCCTTCACCGGATACGCTGTAGCTCACTCCGAATATAAAGGCGGGTGGAAACGCGGGCAAGGGGGCTGCGCTGAGCACGGCCCGTTTCCCTGCCAAGTCATAGTACTCATTTCCCGAAGACTGTTCGATCATCACCCCGGTGACCGATCCATTGCGGTGCAGTCTGAATTGCACGACGACCACATAGGCTTGGGCTGCCACATCCACCGGCGGCGCGTTCCAAAAACTACTGATCCGCTGCCGCACGCGTCCCAAGTACGCATTTGACCCCGGCGCCATCCCGGGGACCTTGAGCGTCGTGTCCACCGCCTTGACACTCGGCGCCTTGGCCTCGACGCGAGGCACGGGCCTGGGCGATGGTTCAGTCGGAACAGCCTTCGGCAGTTCGACTTTCTTGAGCTTCTTGAACTCCTCGTCCAACTCCTTGTTCAAGTCTTCCGTCAGGGATGGTCGCGGCTTCGACTCCGGTGCCTGGACGAGAGGCTCCTTCGTCTCAGACGCGACCGGAACGTCGGGAAGCTTGAATTGTGGCTTTTTCGGTTTCTCCGCTGGGCTGATGTCTCCGAACGCCGGAGCGTTGGGTGGCAACACCACGTCCTTCATGACGTCCTTAGCCGGGGCTTTCACAGGTTTCGGCGGCGCGGTGGCGGGGACCGGTTTGACAGGTGGAGCAGGAACGGAAGGGGGAGGAGGGGGAGGAACCGCTTTTTCCGGTTGAGTCGGCTCGGCTGCAAGAGATATCTCGATGGAGGCCAAGGGCCGTTCACCGTGCTTGGGCAGCCGAACCCATGCGACCAGGGCCAGCACTGCCAGGTGCACCACGACCGAAATCGCCAGGGCACGCCAGAAACGACCGGTGAAATCTTTCTGCCGCTCACCCTCCAACCAGAAACCGGCCGATGCAGAGGCCTGTGCCATACGCGCCCTGCCCCCTACTTCTTGTGCGCTGGCGGCACGGCGTCGGTCACACGTTCCGGCCCGACTGGATCAGTGACCATGCCCAGTTTTTCGATGCCGGCTTTTTTCACTCCATCCATCACGTGGACGACCACGCCATACGGCACATCCTGATCGGCCCGCAGATACAGAGAGACGTCCTTGCGCTCCTCTTTGAGCAAGCGAAGCTTGCGCTCTAACTGCGCGACACTCACCTGATCCTTGTCGAGATAGAGCCGCTGATCTTTTTCAATTGTAAGAACGACCCGGATCTCCGGTTTGATGGTATTGGATGCGGAAGTCGGCAGCTTGATATCCATGCCCCGGTAGAGCATCGGGGCCGTTACCATGAAGATCACCAGCAACACCAACACGACATCGACGAGCGGGATGACATTGATCTCAGCCAAAAATCGCCGCTGCCGGCTTTCGAGAATCATCGCTTCGCTCCCACAGCGACCTCAACGGGTGTCGAAGCCGGCTTCCCCTTGACGGGAAAGAGCGCATACAGCTGGACCACGACCGAATCCATGCGGAAGGCCGTATGTCGGATGCGCGTCAGGAAATAGTTGTACGCAATGACGGCGGGAATCGCCGCGAACAATCCGGCAGCTGTCGCAATCAAGGCTTCCGACACGCCGGGGGCCACGGCGGAAATACTGGCTGTGCCTTGCGTGCCGATTTCCCGAAACGAATCGATGATCCCCATCACGGTACCGAGCAGCCCCACAAACGGGCTGATGTTCCCGGTCGTTGCCAGAAACGGCAGGAACGACTCCAGCTTGGCGATTTGACCTTGCGCGAGATGTGCGGCGGTCCGCTCGACGACATGCCGATCGATCGCTGGCACTCCTTCGCCGTCAAGAGGATCCAATACCTCCCCTCCGCGCCGGCTCAGCCGATCAGTCACGCCATAAAAGATATGCGCACAAGGCCCCACGGCCGTCCGTTGGCTATGACGAGGCACGTCATCGAGATCCTTCGCCTTGGACAAAGCAGCCAAGAACCGGCGGTCCTCCGCATCGGCCGCTCGGAACGCCATCCACTTATAGAGAATGACCGCCCAGGACATGACGGAAAAACCGAGCAGCAACAGTAGGACGACTTTTGATACGAGGCCGAGTGAAACAAAAATTCCTATGGGACCGGATTGAAACATAGGAGTCTCCTGCTCCCTTCTTTACATCCCGCACCATGCGGTTGAACTGGAGTGTATCAGACTCTTGTGAAAATGAGGGGCTCGACAAAATACGACTTGCTCGACCCAGATCGGGCCGAGCTGGCGTTCCTCTTGGAGAACCGAACGGAAACGAATAGTCCCCTTATGGAAGCGCCCCACGAATGGGGCGCAGCCTCGTGATCGCGAGAGAACACAGAGGAAGCCTTGCGACACAGGCATCGAAATATGGCGGGGCCGACGGGATTTGAACCCGCGACCTCCAGATTGACAATCTGGCGTCCTAAACCAGGCTGAACGACGGCCCCATTAATCCTTATGGCTGGTGGAAGATCGGAATGACAAGACTGCACAGGCTACATACAGATGGTCGTCGGTCATATCCCGAACTTTATCTTCACTCGTCGCGTCTCCGAACTGATCGTTTCCCTTAAACCAGCCTGCGAAAAACCCTTGGTAGGCGGAACAGGGATCGAACCTGTGACCTCTGCCTTGTAAGGGCAGCGCTCTCCCGCATATTTCTCACTTCATACACCAGGCTGGTAGTGATCGAGCGTATGACGGTCGCCCGGCTGTTTCCGGGCCGGGCAGAGCCGATGACGATTGGGCCCTTTCCCGATCGGAACTTTTTCATGGGTCGGCTGCCGTCTGACCTTGTGAGGGATTTTGTCGGAGCCAACCGCGAAGCCGGTCGGCTTCAAGGCCGGTTCCAATTCGGGGTTCGCTATCGATTTGTCACGGGACAGTCTCTTGAAGAACCGGAAGTGTCCGCCGCCGTCCCGGTGCAGGCGCTGCAGGTGTTGGAGCGGCTGGCCTTCTCGCGGGTGGGGCGGACGCTTCAGAACGATCAGGCGCTTGTATATGTCGAACAGATGCGCCCTGACGAAACAGGCGCGGGGTTTCTCGTCTGGTTCCATCGGAAAGAGCGGGAGTGGACGATCTACGATACCGAAGTGATCTGGACCATCCGGAGCGGGGCGTGGCCAGAGGCCCCCTAGCCAGCATCATTCGTGACCATGTATTGCGAAATTGCTCCAATGCTCGTGCCTCGGCTTTCGACTCTGCTCAGGACCGTGAGCCTGTCCCTCGACACAGCTCGAGACCCTGAGTCCATCGAAGGGTCGAACGGTAAAGCGTGGTCGGCGGAAAGAGCCTATGGCGTGTGGCTTATGGCCGATACAGGTCTCAGTTGCGAATGTTGCATTGAGAATTGAGAGTTTCTAGACGCAACTCACCATTCTTCATTCTCAATTCACAACTGTCTGGCTCAGTCCCGTGCTATACGCCATCAGCTATACGCTCTTCTCCCTAACAAGATACGCTTCACGAGGAACGAAACTATAGCCAACTCCTACTGCAAACACAACGAACACACCGTGGTTCTCCTTGACACCTTGCACCCTTTCCGATACTAGTCAGTCGGTACGGGACAGACTCTGCCGCCGTTCAAACACCATGCTCCCCCACACACACCATCTCCACACGTTGCCGGTCTTGCCGCGCCTGGTCGGGATCGTGCCGCTCATGGTGCTGCTCAGCCTCTGTCTCGTTGTGACGGAACCCGCAATCGCGGTCAACAAACCGGCGGGCCCCGTTCCCAATCCACCGGTGTTGGCACAAACGAAACAGCAGATCGAAAAAGGCGACTATGAAACCGCAGCAGCGACTCTGCGCCGGTTTCTCACCACGACACCCCGGCCTGAGCACCTGGATGATACGTATTTGCTCCTCGGCGGCGCTCTCTACGGCATGAAGGATTATGCTGAAGCACTCAGATATTTGAACCTGCTTCAACAAGAATTCCCGGAATCCGAACTGAGCGAGCCCGGCAAACTCTTATTGGCCCGCACGCATGCCGCCATGGGCAATGTCGATTTGGCTCTGCCGCTGGCGGCTCAAGTCCGCGCAGTAACCCAGGATCCCGGCACCAAATACGACGCGCTGAAACTGACGGCGGACTGCTTGGTGCAAAAGAAGGATTTCGTCCGGGCCATCCGCACGCTTTTGGAAGGGATGGGCGGCGGTTCGGATGAACAGGCGGCAGAAACGCGCGAGCAGATCCGCGACATGATCGCGGAAAAACTCGACAGAAAAGGGTTGACCCGGATACGGGAGGCATTCCCACGCGCCTATCCCGGAGACCTCGCCTCCATTCGGCTTATCGACTACTACATCTCGCGCGGCGAAGATCACCTGGCGGAAGGAGAAATCCGCCATTTCCTCGCCGCCTTCCCGACGCATCCCCATGGGCCCAAGGCCCATGATGCGCTGCAACTGCTGAACACCAGACTCAGAACCAATCAGTATTTCATCGCCGCGGTGCTCCCGTTGTCAGGACGCCTGGGCGCCTTTGCCAACGATGTCCTGGACGGCATCCAGCTTGCGATCGAGCGCGCGCGCGAACAGACCGGTATGCCATCCATCGGCTTGATCGTGAAGGACCACGATGCCGAACGCGAGGGATTTCTGGACGATCTCTCAACGTTGCTCACTGAAGACCGCCCGCTCGCAGTGATCGGCCCCATGCTGTCCAAGAATCTCCCTGTCATGGCGGAAATGGCGCAACGGACCAGAGTGCCGCTCATCACCCCCGCTGCCACTCTCCCTAATATCCGCCGGCTGGGCACCTATCTGTTCAGCACCTCGCTCACCTACGGCCTGCAGGCTGAACGCATTGCATCCTATGCCACGAAGGAACAAGGCTATCGGCGGTTCTGCATCCTCTACCCCAATACGATCTACGGCCGTGAACTTGCGCGGCTCTTCGCGCAAGAGGTCCGGCAGCATGAGGGAGAAATCATTGCCGCCGTCCCCTTCAACGAAGGAGACACCGACTTCGGTCCACCGATCACGCAGCTCAAAACCGAAGACCTCAAAAAGTACGGGCTCGCCGTTCCGGTCGATCCATCGCGACCGGCAGGAAAACCGCTCAATCGAAACGATAAACGGATCCTGTACACACCGGGATTCGATGCAATATTCATCCCCAGCCGCTCCAAAGACATCGGGCTGATCGCCGCACAACTGGCATTCCATGACATGCGCGTCCCGCTGCTCGGAACGAACGGATGGAACTCTCAAGACTTTGCCCGCACCGCG
>JABMDG010000041.1:0-7472 GCA_015904045.1 Nitrospira sp. | reverse complement strand
CTCTTCATGATGCAAGGATACGATGCAGCCAGAGCGGTCATCGACGGGATCCGCAGCGGCGTCACCTCCGGCGAAACGCTGCAGGAATTTCTCATGACCCAGCGAACATTGCCCACACTCGCCGGACCCGCCGGATTCGGGCCGGACGGCACGCTGCACCGGCCGCTCTTTCTTCTGCAGGTGAAACAAGGTAAATTCGTCCAGTTGAACTGACAGAATCCTGAAACAGTCAGCCGCCTGCGTTCCCATGTTACTCAGTGACTCGATAGGCGCCAAGGCCGTCCCGAATGAACTCGCTCCCGCAGATCCTCCATACGATCTCCTACATGGGGCTCCCGTTGCTGTTCGCCATGGTGCTCCACGAATACGCGCACGGATGGATCGCCGAGCAATGCGGCGACCACACGGCGAAGCTTCAGGGCCGGCTCACGATGAATCCCCTGGCTCACATCGATCCATTCGGAACGGTTCTCGTGCCGTTGATCTGCCTCTTGTTGCCCGGCGGCTTTTTCATTGGCTGGGCCAAGCCCGTGCCGATTGATCCTCGCAACATGTTTAATCCCAGACGCGACATGGCGTTGGTGGCGGCCGCTGGGCCCGGGATGAATATCATCCTTGCGGTAGCGAGCGCATTGTTCTTGGCCCTTCTCCTGACGTTGGAACCGACTCTGTCGCTCCGGCAGGAGGCCGATGCCGAGCCCTCATCGAGCCTCATGACCGCCTTGGTGCTGCGTCCGATCGCCGTCATGGCTCTATATTCGGTCATGATCAACGTGCTCCTCGCGCTCTTCAATCTGATTCCGATCCCTCCGCTCGACGGAGGACGCATTCTGACATGCCTGTTTCCAGCCAAGCCGGCGATGGCCCTGATGCGCCTGGAGCCCTATGGCATGATGATTCTGGTCGGCCTCATCGTTTTTGACAAGGAGCTGCGCGTGATCCACACCATCACCAACACCTTCGCTTCCGGTCTTTCAAATACGATTCTGTCGACGGCGCTCGGCCTCGGGGGAGGATCCCAATGACCGCGCCGCGCAAACGGGTCCTGAGCGGAATGCAGCCCAGCGGGCTCATGCATTTGGGTAACTATTTGGGCGCGCTGGAAAACTGGAAGGCGCTACAAGCAGAGTACGACTGCTACTTTTTCGTTGCCGACTGGCATGCGCTCTCGACCAACTATGCCGACACGACCCGCATACGCACATTCGTGCGTGAGATGCTGATCGATTGGCTGGCCGGAGGCATCGATCCCGAACGGTGCACGATCTTCATCCAGTCCCGTATTCCGGAACATGCGATCCTGCATCTCCTGCTCTCAATGATGACGCCCGTCTCGTGGCTGGAACGCAACCCGACCTACAAAGAAAAACAGGAAGAGATTAAGGAAAAAGACCTCACCACCTATGGCTTTCTCGGGTACCCGGTCCTGCAGGCCGCCGACATTCTCTTGTACAAGCCTGATTTTGTGCCGGTGGGCAAAGACCAACTCCCTCACCTTGAACTGACGAGAGAACTCGCCCGGCGATTCAATGACATCTACAAGACGGCCGTATTCCCCGAGCCAAAGGAACATCTGACCAAGTTTCCCAAAGTACTCGGCACCGACGGCCGGAAAATGAGCAAGAGCTACCACAATACGATCAATCTATCCGACGCCGAACCGGTCGTTCGCCAGAAACTCAAAACCATGGTCACCGACCCGGCGCGCGTGCGCCGGACCGATCCGGGCAACCCCGACATCTGTCCGGTCTTTGAGTTTCACAAAATCTATTCGCCGCAACCGGTCCAGGATCAGATCAACAAGGATTGCCGGACTGCAGCGATCGGCTGCATCGACTGTAAGAAGCAGGTTGCCGATCGGGTCGTCGAACAGCTGACGCCGGTCTGGGACGCGCGCGCCAAGCTGCTCGGCGATCCCTCTCGCGTCGAAGACATCGTGCACGCCGGCAGCCGGCGTGCCTCGGAAGTGGCGAAAGCCACGTTGCATGAAGTGAACGAGGCGATGAAGATCTAGCTCTCCCCATTCACAGGTTCATCATAGAACCCGTCGAAGCTTGGGGACTGACACCCTTCCCCGTGCTGCACGTAGTGTCTGTCCCCGTCCGACGTCCGGGTTGATAGCGTTGTTATGCGGCAAGTTGCTGGAGCAGTAAAAAGCCTTCATTCCATTCCCCAAGCCCGCTTTCTGAATTGATGTGGCCTTTATTCCAAGCCGCTCCGGCGATGTCGGCTTGCTCGCCGCGCAACTGGCATTCCATGACATACGGGTCCCGCTCCTCGGCACAAACGGCTGGAACACGCAAGATTTCGCCCGCACCGCCGACCGGACAGTCGAAGGCGCCACATTCGTCGATGGATTTTTCGTGGACAGCGTCAACCCCGCCGTGCAGGATTTTGTGCAGCGGTATCAAAAACGCTTCCAAACCACGCCCTCGCTCTTCACCATGCAAGGATACGACGCCGCCAGAGTAGCCATCGAAGGCATCCGCAGCGGGGCTGGATCCGGCGAGGAGCTCCAAGAGTTCTTGATGACCCAACGCAACCTGCCCACCCTCGCCGGACCGGCCGGATTCGGACCGGACGGCACCTTGCATCGGCCGCTCTTTCTTCTGCAGGTCAAACAGGGTAAATTCGTGCAGTTGAATTAAGAGCGTCCACGCATGAACTCACTGTCGCAGATCCTCCATACGATCTCCTACATGGGCCTTCCTCTGCTGTTCGCCATGGTGCTGCACGAATACGCGCATGGATGGATGGCTGAGAAACGCGGCGACCCCACGGCAAAACTCCAAGGCCGGCTGACCGTCAACCCTCTAGCGCACATCGATCCGCTGGGCACGATCATCCTGCCGTTGATGTGCCTGCTCCTCCCCGGCAGTTTCATGTTGGGCTGGGCCAAACCGGTGCCGATTGATCCTCGCAACATGTATCGACCCCGCCAGGATATGGCGCTCGTGGCGGCCGCGGGACCTGGCATGAATCTCCTATTGGCCGTGGCCAGTGCCTTGTTCCTGACGCTGCTCTTGGCCATTGAACCATCGTTGTCGGTACGGCAGGCGACGGAAACCGATGCCTCATCCAGCCTGCTGACGACGATGGTGCTGCGTCCGATCGCCGTCATGGCCCTGTATTCTGTCATCATCAATGTGTTCCTCGCGCTCTTTAATCTGATCCCCATTCCTCCGCTCGACGGCGGACGGATCCTGACTTGTGTCTTGCCGGCCAAGCCGGCGATGACGCTGGCACGCCTGGAGCCGTATGGCATGTTGATTTTGGTCGGCCTCATCGTCTTCGACAAGGAGCTGCGCGTCATCCACACCATCACCAACACCTTCGCGTCCGGTCTGTCCGGCACCATCCTTTCGACCGCGCTTGGCTTAGGCGGAGCTCCAGAATGACAGCAACTCGCAAACGGGTGCTCAGCGGCATGCAGCCCAGCGGTCTGATGCATCTGGGTAACCATTTGGGTGCCTTGGAAAATTGGAAGGCTCTGCAAGAAGAGTACGATTGTTTCTTCTTCGTCGCTGACTGGCACGCGCTCTCGACCAACTACGCCGATACCAGCCGCGTCCGTGAGTTCGTGCATGAAATGCTGGTTGACTGGCTGGCCGCCGGCATCGACCCCGGCCGCTCAACCGTGTTTGTCCAATCCCGCATTCCCGAGCATGCGATTCTGCATCTGTTGCTGTCGATGATGACCCCCGTCTCCTGGCTGGAGCGCAATCCGACGTACAAAGAAAAGCAGGAAGAAATCAAAGAAAAGGACCTCGGCACCTACGGCTTCCTGGGCTATCCCGTCCTCCAAGCTGCCGACATCCTCTTATACAAACCCGATTTCGTCCCGGTCGGCAAAGACCAACTGCCCCATCTTGAGCTCACGCGCGAGATTGCCCGGCGCTTCAACGACATTTACAAGACGCCGGTCTTCCCGGAGCCGAAAGAACACCTCACCAAATTTCCCAAAGTGCTCGGCACCGACGGCCGGAAAATGAGCAAGAGCTATCACAACACGATCAATCTGTCGGACGCAGAACCGGTCGTGCGCCAGAAACTTAAAACCATGGTGACCGATCCGGCCCGGGTGCGCCGTACTGATCCCGGCAACCCCGACATCTGTCCGGTCTATGAGTTTCACAAAATCTATTCGTCGATCCCTGTCCAGGAGCAGATCGCCAAGGATTGCCGCAGCGCGGCCATCGGCTGCATCGATTGCAAGAAACAGGTGGCGGATAAGATGGTGGAGCAGATGACGCCGATGTGGGACGCGCGCGCGAAGCTGACCAAAGATCCGGCTCAAATCGAGGACATCGTCCAAACCGGCAGCCGGCGCGCCTCAGAAGTGGCCAGAGCCACGCTGCATGAAGTCAACGAAGCGATGAAGATCTGAGCCTGACTTCTCTCCTTGAACCTGCTCTATTCACGACAGTTCGCCCCGAAACCACCTGGGCAACGTATCTGGTGAAGCACCGTTCGTATCTCGTGGTCAAGAACCTATCTGCCTCATTCTTGCTTGCGATTCATACTCGCCTCGCTGAGCGGGTAAAGCGAACTTCACAAACGACGAGCGACAGCGATCGGACCATGGGGCCTCCCGATCCGTGCGGTCATCGACCGGGCCGACGGAGCTGCCGGGAGCGTACGCGAGGGCGGGGAGTGCGGCATTTCGTTTCACAAATTAGAAGTCAGAGTGCAATTTCGGAGGGTGCGAAGCTTGGGGACTGACACCGTTCCCCGCGCTGCGCGTGGTGTCTGCCCCCGTCCGAACCTGCAGGCACTGAAGTACACAACAAAGCCGGTCTCCAAACAGTACATCTAGGTCGTGAACGGCAAGCCCGCCTGCTCGCATACGCCCAGCCGTTCACTCTCTCAGCCGCCCACGCACAACATTGGAGTTCAGCGGCCCGCCGAAGGCGGGTCCGCTGGAACGACTGGTTTGGTCTCAGACTTCGGAATAAGGGACTGACCGACCCACCTTTCCTTCATGTACTCGAAGAATCCTTCAACAGGTGTGGAGGCGCATACTGGCGCAAGCTGTTGGCCGGCACGGGTCAAGAGAACCTTCCCCACTTCGAGGTCGTTGTCGGCATCTTTCGGAAAAGTGAGCATAACCGGCTGCCCATAGTAGAAGACGGTCACAGTTTTTGAAATTCGGAGGCGTCGAAACCCCGCAGGAGGATCAAACTGAATTAGTCCCAGGCTCTCAAGATGCGACAAGGAATTAAAGTTGATGCCGTGATCGTTATAGATCCTCGCATGCTCATCAAAGACCAAGGGACAGACATTGCCAATCATCCAGCCAAAGCCACAAAGTTTCATAAGGAGAACAGCATCCTCTTTGTCCAGATCAGCCAAGAGGTTAACTGTCCGCTTAGCAAATGCACCGGGGGCGTTTGCTTCGCCAGCCAGTACACGTGACCACAAACTCTGTATCTCCGTGTCTGAAACGATACGTGACTTGTTGAAGAAGTTTGTGATCCAGTCATCTCCAACAGTCTCGGGCTCAGATTTTTCCGCCAGTAGTGGAATTGCGTTCTGCGTGATGGCCTCAATGTTGGCCTGTTTTTTTCGCCTCTTCCTCTAGAAATCGATGCATAGCGCGTCTGTGCAATTCCGTAACCTGAATCTGCGACTCAGTCTGTATGCGATTGGCCTCGGCCTCCGCTTTGGCGACACGGACGATCTGGTATGGTTTGAAGATCCCACCAACTGCTTCAGAGATCTTTTCGATCAGAACAGTGGCTGGCTTCGTAAGATCACCAAGCTTCGCGATGGGATTTTCGACACTCATGATGATAAAACCTAACCATTAAATGCACTGCAGGCTACTTCTTCGGCACTGCAAGGCAGCCTCAGTAATCTGTTGGGGGAGGACTCTACCGAAAAGTGGGGTGGTTATCAAACAACACTGTCCGGGGCACCCCCAAGATAGGCTGTGACTCCCGCACGATATTTCACCCAACCACTTTGAGTCGGAGGGGGGCTGCAGGAGAAATGAGTGCGGCTGCTACTAACAGGAAAACTTAGGCTGGAATGTCGACATATTCAACTTGGCTACTTGGCGGAGGAATAGGAAGGCCGTCGGCTTTGAGGCCTTCAAGATGAAACTCGATGGCTTCTCGGATGAGGAACTCAGTTTCTGCCACGGTTGTACCGGTGACAATACAACCAGGCAAATCAGGAACATACGCCGCGTAATTGGCGGGGGCTTTCTCGATCACCACGGCATAACGCATGTTAGTTCGGTCCTTTCTTCCAACCAGCCTGCTTAAAGATACTATTCAGTGTTCCAGGAGGAAAATCATCGCTTGGCCTGGCAATCACGTTGATCCACCGGCCCTTCCGCTCCTGATTACTGACCACTCGCAACGACAGCACCTGCCAGCCCGCGCGGCGCAGCGCCCGCGCCAGTTCGTCTTTTTCCCAGCGCGCAAAGTAGCGACCGGGCATCCAGCCCTTCGTTAACAGGCCGCTCTTCGTTCCATATGTCAGCGTCGCTGCCAGCGTCGCCCCTGGTTTGACGAGCAAGCGAAGCGCCCTCAGCGCGCGCGTTGCGTCCGCTTTGGGAAGATGGATCAAGGAGGCCGCAGCCCAGACACCGTCGAAACTCGCAGCTCGGAACGGCAGCTCGCGCATGTCGGCTCGTACGAGGGGAAGCGACGGAACCGTCTTGCGTGCAACGCCGAGGAATGCCGCCGTCAGATCCATCCCCACAACTCGATATCCCTCGCGCTGCAACAGCTGCGCATCCTGCCCGCCGCCGCATCCGAGATCGAGCACCGGCGCGCCGCGTGGGAGGCCGGCCATCCACTCCGTCAGCAAGACGGAAGACCGCTTGCGTCGCGCTGTCCATCGTTTGAGAAAAGTCCGCGCGCCGTCTTCATAGACCTTGATGGTCGGCGCGACAATGTGACTTGTGGTATGGTGCTGCGATGAGCGAATGGCCATGCAGATGGAGATGCGTATGACTCAATCCTGGTGGAACCTGACTGCTGTGATCGTCTGTGTGACCGGCATGGCTTCGGTATCCTTGGCGGCTGCTCCGCCGGCTGTCACTCCGCCCTGCGACAAGTACCCGCCCGCCAAACAATCACGCTGCGCCGAAATCTGGAAAGAGCTCAACCAGGAAGACGGGCCGCTCGTCGCTCAGTTCGGGCTCGATCAGCAGAAACGGCGCGAAGAAGGGAAAATCACCGCGCAGCAGCATCTCGCCGAAAACATGACCTTCATCAAACAATCCACCGAGAAGCGGCTCGAACGGCTGAAAGAACGCATGGCGAAAGATTAGCCGCGACTTCTTTCACTTACGACATGCGAAAGAATTGATTCGATTCCTTCTCACGGCCGATCTCGGTTTCCGGCCCATGTCCGGTCACCACAACCGTCTCGTCGTCGAGCGTGTAGAGGCGCTCTCTGATCGATTGTTCGATGGCATCGAAGTCGCCGCCCCACAGATCGGTACGCCCGATACTGCC
>JABMDG010000409.1 GCA_015904045.1 Nitrospira sp. | reverse complement strand
GGAGTCGTTCAGTGACGCGCATCCGGATGCGAGCAGCAGCGTGGATAACGTGAGCGCCCAGCATAGCCGTATCATGGCAAAAGTATAACAGAGGGCGGGAAGACTCTCTATTCGATATAATAGACGGCAGGGCTACTACTTCTGAAAGGAGCGTGCGATGAATCGTCGATTGAGATCGGTGTGGACTCTTGCGGTTGTCGTCATGGGGGCGGCGGTGCTGCTGAACGATCCCTTCAGCGCATTGGCGGCAAGTCCTGAGTTGAAGGGCGCGTTCGAGCTGCTGAAGGACGAGCCGTCGACCCATCAGCGAGGCAAGGTGAAGATCATCGAGTTCGCGGACTTTTACTGTCCGCACTGCCACCATTTCGATGAAACGGGACTCCCGCTACTTGTCAAAGAGTTCGGCAGCAAGATCGAGGTGACGATGGTCGGATATCCCGTGATTCGAGGAAAACTCCCGACGGCGTTTGATATGTATGAGCAGGCCAAAGCGATGGGTAAGGGCAATGAAATGAAAACCGTGCTGTTTCGTACGATCCATAAGGATAAATTCGACGGCGTGTTGGATCGCTCGATTCGCTCGCTATTGATCAGGGAGGTTGGCTTGGATGTCGCTGCATTCGAGGCTGGACTGGAAAGCGGCAAGCCGGCGAGGGCATTTGAGGATGGGCGGCGATGGGGTGAACGGATCAAGGTCTCCTCGACCCCCTCACTCTTACTCGATGGGAACATCAAAATCGACGGCGCGAACATGACGCCTGAGAATGCCATCACAGTCATTCGGAGCATCCTTGAAGCGGATGCAAAGAAATGATTGGTGACGAACCGTGAGGGGTGAGGGAAGAACAAGCGGGATCCTTCAGCGGCTTCTTGAGAACGAGTCCGCCTTCAGGCAGTTTGTCCGCCGTCGAGTCGGCGACGAGGTCGTCGCCGAGGATATCCTTCAGCAGAGCCTGATTCGAGCTGTTGAGCGGCACCATTCACTACGGAATGATGAAAGTGCCGTAGCGTGGTTCTACCGCATCCTTCGCCATGCGCTGGTTGACTACTATCGGTCTCGGGGGGCGGAAGTTCGTCGTAACGAGGCGTTTCTCCAAGAATTGACCGTTTCAGGCAGCCTTCTGGAGCCTCCACTCGATGAGGTGAAGGAGACCGTGTGTGCCTGCCTTCATCGGCTCCTTCCAGGCCTCCGTGGGAACTATGCGGACCTCATCAAACGAATCGATCTCGATGGCGAATCGCCGGCACAGGTCGCGAAAGAGCTAAAGATTTCTCAGAATAACCTCACCGTTCGCCTGCACAGAGCTCGCCAATCCTTACGAGCCTCTCTTGAAGGTGCTTGTGGGATCTGTAGCAAACATGGCTGCCTCAACTGCACCTGTGGATAGCCATCCTATCCGCTTACGCATCTTCCATCACTTTCACCCGGTTTGTTGAGCGTTTACAAGGCGTTCTTCCCGTCCATTATCCTCTCTGTAATATTTGGCGGACTGTTCCGTCTTAAATTCTGAACGCGACATCGAGTGACTATACCGGATAAAATGAAAGGAGTTGGACCATGATTACTGGATCATCGAACGGCTGCTGCGGGAGGCCGCATGCAGGAGGTGACCGCATGAGCGAGAACATCCCAGGCACCCATGCTCCTACGCACCCTCACGCTAAGTCTGAGATCGACCCTGTATGTGGCATGACCGTCGATCCCGCCGAGGCGGCGGGTCGCCATGATCACAAGGGCACGGCCTACTATTTTTGCGGGACGTCCTGCCTCGAACGATTTCGCGCTGACCCTGAGCGTGTGCTGGGCAAGAAGCCGCTTACACTTGTCACGATGCCCAATCCACGGAAGCCGCTGCCGATGATGCAGCCAGTCGGGCAGGGTGAGATCGATCCCGTGTGCGGCATGACGGTGCGGCCTGCCACGGCGGCTGGTTCATACAAATATCGGGAGCGGAATTATTATTTTTGTGCTACCCGGTGTCTCGAAAAGTTCCGTGCCGATCCGGATTACTATGTGATCCCGCCGGAGCAGCGAACTCCGAAACCGTTGCCCGCTCCAACCAGCGGCAATGTGCAGTATGTCTGCCCGATGGACCCTGAGGTTTCGGAATCAAGACCCGGCGCGTGTCCCATCTGTGGAATGGCGTTGGAGCCGGCGGATGTGACCGTTCAGTCGACCCGTACCGAATATACCTGTCCCATGCATCCGGAGATCGTGCAATCAGCGCCGGGCCTGTGCCCGATTTGTGGAATGGCATTGGAAGCACGCACGGTGACGGTGGAGGAAGTCAATCCGGAGCTGGTGGATATGACGCGCCGGTTCTGGCAGAGCGTGGTCCTCGGTTCACCCATTCTCGCGCTGATGATTTCCGATATGCTGCCG
>JABMDG010000408.1 GCA_015904045.1 Nitrospira sp. | reverse complement strand
CCGGTTGCTGTCACTGCAGAAACTCACGGTTGCCGTGGCAGAGTCTTGTACCGGCGGGTTGATCTCGCATCGTCTCACGCAGGTGCCGGGGTCGTCGGCCTATGTCGATCGAGGCGCCGTGTGTTACAGCAACCGAGCCAAGACGGAGATGCTGGGTGTGCCGGCTGAGTTGATTATACGTCATGGAGCGGTCAGTCATGAGGTGGCGGCGTCGATGGCCAAAGGCATTCGTGAACGGGCTGCCGTATCGGTCGGATTAAGTGTAACAGGCATTGCCGGGCCGGGAGGGGGGGCCGAACCGAAACCGGTTGGTCTGGTGTATGTGGGGCTTGACGGCGGAGCAGGCGATGCCGTTACCAGGGAGTTTCGGTTCCATGGGGACCGCCTTACGATCAAGCAGCGGTCTTCGCAGGCGGCGCTCGATCTGTTGCGGCGATGGTTGTTGACGCGAGCGTAACACTTCGTATCTCGTCAAACGTGAAGCGTATCTCGTTCCATGAGCGAGGCTCGCGAGAGTGGCGAGAAAAGCGGGAGTGGTCGGAGCCTGCGTCGGCATGAGTCTCGCCTGTCGCGCTCGTCGCGCCGTTCTCGCGCATATCATGCGAACGACGAGATACGAATTCTACGGCGAGCCGACACCGATACGACAAGCTGCGAGGAAAGGAAACCTAGAAGATGATCCGGACTTTTCTTGCCGTCGCATTGACGGAGGATCTCCGGGTGAAGCTTGCGGGGATTGAGCAGGATCTCAAACAGCTGTTTTCTCGAGAATGCGCGAAGCACGTTCGTGTCTCCTGGGTGCAGCCGTCGTCTATTCATCTCACCGTCCGATTTCTCGGCGACATCGACGAACAACTCATCGAGCCCATGCGTGAAGCCATTCAACGGGCGATAACGGGTTGTCGCGTCATTCACATTCCGCTCGAACGGATAGGGGTGTTCCCTCGTGCCCAGCAACCACGGGTCTTGTGGGTCGGCCCATCTGAAGCATGGGAGCAGAGCGACCGCGCACAGCGATTGGCGTCATGGCATCAAAATGTGGAGGCTTGTTGCCGGTCATTCGGCATTGCGGCGGATGACAAACCCTGGAGTCCTCATCTCACGTTGGCCCGGGTTAAAGAGGGGGAACGTCTGGTAGGGCAGGTCTTGGTGAGGGGCGGTGTGCTGGATCGGCCGTCGGCTGTCGGATCGTTGGCGGTCACCGCCATTGCGCTGATGCGGAGCGAGTTGCGCACAGCCGGGCCGGTCTATACGAAGCTGTGGGAGGTCGGATTGTCAGAGGAGGAATGACCGGAACCGGTTCAGTCCCGGTCATTCAAGGCTTGGATCGCGGTCCGGCACCAGGTCGCGGCGATTATTGCAGGGCGTCGGGCGGCGTCTTGAGCAATTTGGCGAAGCGGGTTTTGTCGATCGATTTCTCGTAGGCTTCTTCCGGAGAAATCCACTTTTTCGTCAATAGGTCCTGAATGGCATCGTCCAGCGTTTGCATGCCGGCCGCCTTGCCGGTCTGCATGAGCGACGCAATCTGGAACGTCTTGGCGTCGCGGATCAGATTGGCGACTCCGGGTGTACAGACCAGAATTTCAAGAGCGGCGCAGCGTCCTTTCTGGTCGATTCGTTTGAAGAGGTTCTGGGCCACCACCACTCTGAGGGCAGTCGACAGCGTGTTGCGGATCTGCGCCTGTTCCTGGTGGGGGAACACTTCGATGACCCGGTCGACCGTTTTCGATGCGTTCTCGGTGTGCAGCGTCCCAAAGACCAGGTGCCCGGTTGCGGCGGCTTCCACCGCAAGCCGAATGGTTTCGAGATCACGCATTTCACCGACCAGAATGATGTCAGGATCTTCGCGCAAGGCTCCACGCAGGGCGGTGCCGAACGATTGGGTGTGGACGCCGATCTCGCGATGGTTGATGACGCAACCCTGGCTTTGGTGGACGAACTCGATCGGGTCTTCGATCGTCAGAATATGGTCTTTCCGGTTCTTGTTGGCGTGGTCGATGATGGCTGCCAGCGTGGTTGATTTTCCACTGCCGGTCGGTCCGGTCACAAGGACCAGCCCTTTTTTCAGCATGGCCGACTTGGTCAGGATTGGAGGCAGCCCCAATTCCGTGGCGGTCTGAATTTTAGAGGGAATTTTCCGGAACACGGCGGCGCAACCGTA
>JABMDG010000407.1 GCA_015904045.1 Nitrospira sp. | reverse complement strand
AAGGACCAACCCGTTGGGAGATTTTTGCTCCCATGATTTCTACGTATTGCGCGGCACATTGCTTGCTTAAGTCGGTCCGAAGGAAGTATCCCTCAATCACTCACGAGGATTTTCGAGGAGCCTGCATCCGTAGCCTGCAGGAAGATCAATGGCCCAGTTCTTCATGACACGACTAGTACGTGCCCGCCGCCTTCACTCAATAACCCAATTGATCGCCATTGCCGTGCTGACCACCGATGTGGCATGGGGCGCCACCCTCACGTGGAACCCGAATGCGGAAATTGACCTCGCCGGCTATCGCGTCTATCAATGCACCAGTCAACCCTGCGGACGCGCCTACGGCACCGCCTCTCTCCTCGTCACACTCGGCACCGTCACAAGCTTCAACATCGGAACGCCCGGTTCGACACACTATTACGTCATCACTGCCTACGACACGGCCAACAACGAATCAGCCGAAAGCGGAATCGCTACCTATTCGCCGCCTAATTCGCCGCCTCCGCCGCCTCCGCCCGCAGCACCGGCAATTGGTGCGATACCTCGCACCCTATCGTTTATCACCCAAGAAGGGAGCATCGATCCGCCCTCTCAATTGCTGACAATCAGCAACGTCGGAGATGGGACGCTGACGTGGACCGTGAGTGACAATTCCAACTGGCTCACGCTTACTCCTGGATCAGGAAGCGGAAATGGAACTGTGACTGTGAGGGCTATGGCGGGAACACGAGCGGCAGGAACCTATAGCGGAGCGATTACCGTGATGGCCAATGGTGCGTCGAGCGTCATCGTTCCCGTTACATTGACGATCACGACCGTGCCGATTATGCCCCCCCCGACTCCGACGGGCTTGCGACTCTCCTCGCAGCAATAGATAGGCGGAGTTATGGCACGATGTCCGTGCCCCAGGGGTTGTCCACCAGGAACAGCCATCGTCCGTCCGACTGGCGTCGCAGAATACTGGAGGAGCGGCCACCAAGAATCACGGCGGTGCCGGTTGGGTCGATGCCCTTGAGGCTCCAGCGAGCGCAGTATTGTGCAACATCGCCTGACTGCACGAGCTGCTGTGCCTCGATCGTCAACGTCGGCTTCAGCGCCATGAACCCTTCCAAGGCCTGACGGATCCCGGACGTTCCGTTGACGACGAGTCCCGGCTTCATCACGAACGCCGCGCCCAGTTGCATCCAGCGGGCTTCCCTTCTCCATGAATATCCCCTTCTCTTTTTCGATTTCGATGAATTCTAGTGTCCTGAGTGTGAAGTGACTATAAAGGCCCTGCACGACAGCCTCACCTGAGGCACAAACTCTAGCCGGTTTCACAGACAGACACCAGACGGATGTGGCATGTCGTGTCGATTTTCGAGTGGCCCGACGACTATCCTACGTCAACGGAGTATTACCCCTCACTAACTGCGGGAGGCCATGATGAAATATCTCTGTCTGGTGTACCTTGAAGAGAAGATCTTGAATGCATTCCCAAGCCACGAGCGGCGCGCCATCTCGGATGAAGCCATGTCGTACTGCGAGAAGTTACAGAAAGGCGGCCAGTTGCTCGCCGCCTCCCCGCTTCATCCAGTGGAGACCGCCACAACCGTACGGGTTCGAGAGGGGAAAACTTCGACCACGGATGGGCCATTTGCCGAGACAAAGGAACAGTTGGGCGGGTTTCTCATGATCGATGTCCCGGACCTGAATGATGCCATCCGCATTGCCGCGCAGTTTCCAGCCGCCCGTTTCGGCAGCGTGGAAGTCCGCCCGATGAAGGAATTGGGCTGCGCAGACTAACGGTCACATGAATGACGACACAGCAATAGGAGCCCGTATCAGGGTTGACGAGATCTACCGCAATGAGTCGCGGCAGGTCCTCGCCACCTTGATTCGGCTGCTCGGTGATTTCGACGCAGCCGAGGAGGCCTTACAGGAGGCCTTCGCGGTCGCGATGGAACAATGGCCGCGTGACGGCACCCCGGCCAATCCACGTGCCTGGCTTGTCTCCACCGGACGGTTCAAAGCCATCGACGGCATGAGGCGTCGCGCCCGCTATGATGCGTCATTGAACGAACTCGCGAAATACATTGAGACCACCAGCGATCCATTGGAACAGACAGATGAGTCCATCGACGATGACCGGTTGCGCCTGATCTTTACCTGCTGCCATCCGGCCCTGTCACCGGACGCGCAAATCCCGATGACACTCCGCGAGGTCTGCAATCTGACGACCGAAGAAATTGCCCGCGCCTTCCTCACGAAACCGGCAACCATTGCCCAACGGATCGTGCGTGCCAAAGCAAAGATCCGTGATGCGCGCATCCCCTACGAGGTTCCTCCACCCTCAGAGCTACCGGAACGTCTCGCTGCTGTTCTGCGCGTGGTGTATTTGGTCTTCAACGAAGGGTACTCCGCTTCGTACGGCCCATCGCTCACCAGAGCAGATCTCTCCAGTGAAGCGATCAGGCTCGCGCGACTGCTCGTCCAATTGCTGCCTGACCCCGAAGTCATGGGACTGCTCGCCTTGATGCTCTTGCATGAATCGCGAAGACAGGCGCGCACCTCGGCCAGCGGCGATCTCGTGCTCCTAGAGCAGCAGGACCGCTCATTATGGAATCGAGATCTCATTCGGGAAGGCATCACCCTCGTCGAACGGGCACTCGCATCGAAGCGAATCGGCCCCTATACCCCGCAAGCTGCCATCGCTGCAGTTCACGCTGAAGCTCCCAGCGCAGGAGAAACGGACTGGGCGCAAATCGTCGCCTTGTACGATCTTCTTTTGCGGACGGAACCATCGCCCATCATCGAGTTGAACCGGGCGGTCGCGATTGCCATGCGGGATGGACCAGCTAAAGGCTTAGAGCTGGTCGATGCGCTCCTGGAGCGCAGTGAGTTAACCCAGTATCATCTGGCCCATGCGACACGGGCTGACTTCTGCCGAAGACTTGATAGGAAAGCCGAAGCCCGCGTTTCGTACGAGCGTGCGCTGGCCCTGGCAAGACAAGAACCGGAGCGAAGGTTTCTGGAAAAACGGCTGAGGGAGCTGGAAGACTGAAAAGAGAATTACCACAAAGATCGGGGCCAGAGTACAATTTCGATAGATCGGCTCTTGCCATTTAAGTTGCCGCATTTTCAATAGTACCCTGCCCCAATTCCCCGAAGTTCCTATCCAACCGATACACCCAACAGTCATCTTGGCCAAACCGGCGCCGCTCGAAAAACTGGAAGCCTAGTCGCTCGTAGAAACGATGGGCGCGAGTGTTAGTAGCAAGCGGATCGATCAGCACAGCCGTCACGGTCGGATCGGCAAAACAACGGGCCAGCGCCAGTTGCATCATCTTCGTCCCATAGCCTTTTCCGAGATCTCGCTCCTCCCCGATCCAGATATCAATCGCGCGATGACCAGCGGGAACGTCGCCCCAATAATGGCTTTCCTCGCGGGCCGGATCGATGATCTGGACGAATCCGATAGGACGACCGTCTAGTTCACCGATCAACTGTTCTCTCCAATCAGGTGCTTTGCAGAGTTCGACCTCCCAAGCCCAGTTGTCGTTTGGGCCTGAAGCTCGTACATGCTTCTGCGCATCCCAGTGACATAACAACTCCACATCAGCAAGTGTGGCAGGGCGTAGCTTCATGATGTCCGCATCAGAGTCTGCAAGGAATATCATCCGCTTACACGTGCCAGTCGATCGCCCCTCATCGATAGAGCGGTCACTGTCGATTTCGGCCCTGGCCAACGACTATCCTACGTCGCTGGAGGCACCTCTTGAAATATCCACCGTCCGTTCACCAACACAGAAGGAGGACATCATGACAGCCATGGATATCGGAAAAGAAGTGGCTGCACTCTGCAAGCAGGGGAAGAATCAGGAGGCGATCGATCGCTTCTACTCACCTGCCGTTGAGAGCGTCGAGCCCGTCGCCATGCCGGGCA
>JABMDG010000406.1 GCA_015904045.1 Nitrospira sp. | reverse complement strand
TCGACTCTCCCATCAGCCCAATCCGCCACACCTTACCCTTCAATGGTCCCAAGCCTCCTCCGATTTCAATGCCGTAGGTCTCCAGGAGGCGCGCTCGTACGGCTGCGTCATCGATCGACGCAGGAAGCGACACACAACTGAGCATCGGCAGCCGTTGCCCTGGAAGCGGCAGCGGGTCGAAGCCCAGGGCCAACAGCCCGGCGCTGAGTGCGTCACTGTTGAGCCGGTGGCGGGCATAGCGGGCCGCCAATCCTTCTTCCTCCACCAGCCGCAGCCCTTCCCGAAGGGCGTAGAGCATCGAGATCGGCGCAGTGTGGTGATACGCGCGCGTCTGCTCCGCCCAATAGTCGGCGACGAGAGCCATGTCGAGATACCAGCTTTGGCAGGCGGTGCGCCGATTCTTGATGGCCGCCAAGGCGCGATCGCTCAGGGTAAAGGGAGCCAACCCCGGCGGGCAGCTGAGACATTTCTGTGTCGCGCTGTAACAGGCGTCGATCCCCCATCGATCGACTTCGACCGGGGCACCACCGAGCGACGTGACCGTATCCACGATCAACAAGGCATTGTAGTCTCGGCACAGGTGTCCCACCGGTTCAATCGGTTGCCAGGCACCGGTCGAGGTTTCCGCATGAACCACGGCGACGGCTTTTACCGGACCTGACCGCTGAAGGGCTGACGCAATCGCCTCCGGTTCGATGATCCGACCCCACGGAGCCTCGACACGAATCGCTTTCCCTCCGCACCGTTCCACCAACGTAGCCAACCGTGTGCCAAAGACACCGTTGACGCCGACGACCACGGCATCGCCGGGTTCGACGAGGTTCACGACCGCCGCTTCCATTCCGGCGGACCCGGTGCCGGAAATCGCTATGGTAAACCGATTCGCGGTCGCAAACGTCCGGCGCAGCAGGGTCTGAATATCATTCATGAGACCGAGAAACACCGGATCGAGGTGCCCCAGCAACGGCGTCGCCATGGCGTGCAACACGCGGGAGTGCACCAGGCTCGGCCCCGGTCCAAGCAAGAGCCGTCGAGGAGGAAGAAAATCCTGCATTATTGCGAAACTCCCTACATTGCTGCGCGGTTAGTATAGCCAAGTCCAGGCTGGGAGGCTACGTGATCTTCAGCCGCTGTCCAGGCAGTTCTAGCCATTTCGAGGGGTATAGAGTGGCGCGGAGCCCATGGTATAGTGCCGGCGTATGACGGAACATCTCCTTCAAATTGGCCAGGATCAAGGACCTGCCGCGGATGAGACGCGGCCACGCTCTCGGTATACCGGCACGCCATTTGGCTCCGGTTTCTCCCGCCTCGTGAGCGTCATTTCGGCGGTGCTGTTGCTCGTCGCATTGGGGTCGATTTTCTGGTTTTCCGCAACGGTGCCGAAGCTTGACCGGCTTGAAGAACCGGATCGCGCGCTTGACCTCATGGTCAGCCGGATCATGGAGGCCCAAGACGGGTTGCAACGCTCGCCAGCGTGGCAGCAACGATTAGCTGAATGGATGGTGGGCAGCAGTGAAAAGGAACGGCTGTTGGCGATTGAGTGGTACCGAGAACTTGCTGACACGACGGGCGATCCATCAGCCAAGTTGCGATTGGCTATTCTCCAGGCAGAAACCGGTCAAGCGCAGGAAGCACTGGCGAAGGCGGCCCAGTGGTGGGACCTCGACGCGCCGATGCCTCTCTATAGTCAGTGGATTACAGCCGCCTATGGTAGGCAGCCGTTGGATCGTGAGCGGGGAATCGAGCTGCACGCGGCGCTGGCGGATACGCTTGAGGCGGGATGGTTTTACAATCGGTTGGCATCCCGACTGGCGCAGCGTACCGGCGATCAAGCACTCTCGGCCACGGTCGACCGGCAAATCGAGGCTCAGGGTCTCCGGCTCCACAATCGATCGAATCGTCTGCTGGTGTTCGAAGTCATCTGTCTGATACTCGGGTCCGTCGTCCTCGTCGGCCTTGTATGGCACCGCACTCGCCGGCCAGATGCGGTGCGTCTGCATCAGCCGGGTGTTCCTCCGCCCTGGCCGGGCGGCACGGGTACAGCCGTCCTGTTGCGTGGCGGCGCACTCGGCGCTGTGATTACCGCCGCCTTTCTGACGTTTCCTCCCATCGAGCACGCGTCGTTGCGGGCCTTGGCGATCCCCTTGGCCAATCTGCCGCTCTTGGCGTTGGCCTATATCCATCTACTCAAGCCGGCTGGCCTTGATTTCCAAAGCGGATTCGGACT
>JABMDG010000405.1 GCA_015904045.1 Nitrospira sp. | reverse complement strand
CGGGTTAATCCGGCCATTGGATACTCCTTGAGATATACATCGGCTGATGGACGATCATACCATCGGTCAGGTTGGGGAGAGGAGAAAAATTGGTGGCAGGGGCCTCGCATAGTCGGATGCATTGACGAAGACGCAGGGAATGTGACAAGTGTTCGGCAGAAGCCGTATGACCGACCAAGAAATCAATCGGGCCATTCAATACGTGACCGCCAGCACCTCCTACGGGCGGGACACAGTTGCCGAGATCGTGAAGACCGGCTTGGGCGAACTCGTGACGTTGGCCACGCAGTCCAGCCGGCAATTTGAGCGGGAGGCCCTCATGGAATATGTGTCGCAATGGACGATCAAACGGACCGGCCAGCCGGAGCCGCTGGTGCGGGAGGTGCTCGGTTGTGCCGGCCGCTGGCTCGACGACATGTACGAGGAAGTCGCCAAGCGGCAGCCGGATGTCCCCGGCCGGTCCTCGACCGACGAGGGCGGTTCCGCTGTGGCCTGAATATGGGACGGTTTCGCCCAAGAAAGACCGTAAGGCTGGTTGCGCATCTGCGAGGCGCGCCCCCTCAAGAGATGCCTGCTTGGAAGCGGGAGGAAGAGGGGCTTTCCCGCGATCTTCACGATCGGTGGCACGCGCTGCGTCGCCACTGTGACAATCATTCGAGCCATCTTCGGCTCGGACGACTCATTCATCGCCTCACGCACTACGATCCCGGCGTGCGCGAGTCGGCGCTGGCGGAATTGGAGTTGGCGACGCAACTGATTCGCGCGGGAGTCCACGTTACGTTTCTGCCGGAATCGCAAGCGCGCACCGCCGATCTCGAGTGCGGCTTGGGCCGTGAACGGTTCTTCGTCGAGGTGACGGCGATGGTGGGATCATCGGTGCGCCGACGAGTGCCACTCCGTGGCATGGCGAGAGAGGAAGAGCAAGGAGAAGAAGAGGATCGCGGCGTGATCCTCATCCATCGCATTCTCGCGCGCATTCAACAGAAAGCGAAGCAACTGGCCGACTACTGCGATCCGGTGATCCTGACGATCTCCATCCCTCGCGCGGATCTGCGGAGCGGGGTGAACAGCCGGCGGGAGGAAATCTGGCTGGATCTAAAAACATTATCCGGCGCCGTCACCGTGTTGCTGACGAAGTTGCGCCACGTCAGCGCCGTGCTGATTGCGCTGTGGGATGTGGAGCCGCTGCCGTCGAAGGCGGGAACGAGATTAGCCAACGTCGAACTGGTGGAACGGGCGAAACATCAGCGCACCCAGCCGCGTGTAAGGGTCTTGATTCGGAATCCCGGAGCGGTTGCAGGCCTGAGCGAACGGATGATCGATGTCTGTCGGGACACCCTGTAGCTGCCTCAGGAGTGAAGGCAGTGCTTATCGCGTCCGGCGGGTGCCGTAGATCGCGCCGCCGCCTGCTTTGTAGTGCTGAAGGACGGCGACGGCGTTTGTTCGGCAGAGATCGCGGACGACGGAGATTCCTCGTTTGTTCAGTTCCGCCACCCACTTTTTGGGTTTCGGTCCTTCATCGAAGCCGATCGATTCCGCATCGCTTGCGCGGGCGCCGCACAGCACTGTTTTGACACCCGACCAGGGGATAGCGCCATAACACATGGCGCAGGGCTCGCAGCTGGTCACGAGCTCATGCTTCGGCATGCCTTCTGCTCCAAGGTCGAAATTGCCGACGGCTTGTTGTGCATTGGCGAGAGCGACCATTTCCGCGTGGGCATGGGAACATCGAGCCGACTCGACGAGATTGATGCCGATTGCCACAAGCCGCCCGCCGGTGCTCTCGAACACGGCGGCGCCGAAGGGGCCGCCGGTTTTCTTTGCGAGATTGATCGCCGCAAGGCGAATGACGAATCGCATACGGTCGTGAGCGATCGGGATAGGCGTTTGTTGAAGATGCGCAAGGCGGACGGCCCAGGAGGGAAGACGGAACGGAGAGGAAGGCAGTCTGTGCGGTGTCACGACGGCAGTGAACTCTTCATCGCTTCCAAATTCTTCGTCACCATCGCATCGCCGTTCTTCGTGGAGACGTCGATCCCCGTGACGATGACGGTGCGGCATTCGTCGAGCCGGTTCAAGGTGCAGAGCGACTGCGCCAACGCAAAATAGGCGGCCGAATAGGTGGGTTTCACCGTGACGCATTGCCGCAGCGCCTTGGCGGCTTCTTCGAAATTCCCATCGTCCATGTAGGCCTTGCCGAGGCCGAACCAGGCCATATCGTCGTTCGGGTCCATGGCGAGGATTTTTTTCAGCGGTTCAATTCTTGGATTGGGCATCGGATACTCCGTGTTGTGATGACCGACGATAGCAGTGGAGAACGCTCATTGTCTAGGCTCTTTCCTGCATGCTAATCTGAATCCGTATTCCGTATCTCGTGAAACGTGAAGCGCGGGACTGAAGAAATTCTTGTTTGCGAGATGCGAGATACGCTTCACGAACCGCGGTGTCTTGGCACTATGAGCAAAACCGGTCTCGTCTATCATCCAGCCTTTCTTGAACATGACATGGGAGCCGGGCATCCGGAGTCTCCCAACCGGCTGCGGGCGATCATGCAGCAGCTGGAACAGAGCGGGACGCTGACGAAAGTGAGCAGGATCGAGCCGCGAAAAGCCGAAGATAAGTGGATCACCCAGGTTCACACGCCACGCTATGTCGTCTCGCTGAACCAGCATGTGCCGCTGAGCGGCCGTGTCTCGCTCGATCCCGATACCTCCATGTCTCCCGGTTCTTTGAATGCCGCCTACCTGGCGGCGGGAGGGGCACTCGCCGGGGTTGATGCCATCATGGCCGGGCAGGTCGATCAGGTGTTTTGCGCAGTGAGGCCTCCGGGGCATCATGCCGAGGCGGGTCGGGCCATGGGGTTCTGTCTCTTCAATAATGTGGCCATTGCCGCACGCTATGTGCAGAGGATGTATGGGCTCTCCAGAGTGCTGATCGTCGATTGGGATGTGCATCACGGCAATGGGACCCAGCATACCTTCGAGGACGATCCGTCCGTGTTGTTTTTCAGCACCCACCAGTACCCCCATTATCCTGGCAGTGGTTGGGTGACCGAGCGAGGCAAGGGAGCCGGAGAGGGATTCACGATCAATGTGCCGATGGAAGCCGGAGAGGGTGATGAGGCGTACCAGGCGGTCTTCCTCAAATCGCTCGTGCCGGCGGCCGATGAGTTCAAGCCGGAGTTCGTCATCATCTCCGCCGGATTCGATGCGCACAAGGAAGACCCCTTGGCGAGCATGGGGTTGACGGAAGCAGGGTATGCCGATCTGACGGGCATCGTCGTCGGGATTGCCAAGCGTCATGCGAAGGGCCGCATCCTGTCGTCGCTTGAAGGGGGATACAATCTGACAGCGCTCGCTGCATCCGTCGATGCACATATCCAGGCTCTCTTGCACGCATGAATTCAACTTGAGATCCTGAGCGCTGCTGCTGGTAAAATAGGAAAGGCTATGAACCACCCGCTGTTGATCGATACGGATACATTGCAAGACCGATTGGGTACGCCCGGCCTCGTGGTGATTGACGTGCGTGGTCGAGCAGCGTATGAATTCGGCGGCCATATTCCCGGCGCCGTGCATACCACGTGGCATGAGTACAGTGATCCCGCCGCCGTGCCGAAAGGATTGCTGAATCCGGACCTTGGACAGATCGAACGGCATCTGCGCACGCTCGGCATCAGCAATGAGAGTGAGGTGGTGATCTACTCCAATCCCTTCGATAACTGGGGCGACGAAGGGCGAATGTTCTGGATGTTGGAGTATTTGGGCCACCAGCATCTGCGGATTTTGGACGGGGGCTGGGTCAAGTGGACGGCGGAGAAGCGGCCGTTCGAGCACGGCCGTGTGTCGCCGCCCGCGGGGAATTTCAATGCGCAGCCGGTCAAAGCCCTTGCGATCTTCAAGGACGACTTGAAGCTGATCGTGCGATCGCCCCATGACCAAACCGCCATCTTGGATGCGCGGAGTCTGGAAGAATATATGGGGAAAGAAGTCCCCGGCATTCCAAGACCCGGGCACATTCCGTCGGCGATCCACGTAGCCTGGAACGGATTCTTGAACAAGGATGCGACGATCAAGGATACGGATGTGATCAAGGAAATGTTGGAGGACAAAGGCATCCGGGGCAATCAGGAGCTGATCTGTTATTGCACCGGCGGAGTGCGGTCGGCGTGGCTGTATTTCATCCTCAAATTTGCAGGGTATCGGACAGTCAGAAATTATCCGGGGTCCTGGTGGGAGTGGAGCCGGGATTTCGCCTGTCCGGTGGAGAAAGATTTTCGTGGACTTCAGAAGATACTCGGGTTCGACCAGGCGGCCAGGCCTTCTTGACAGGGTTGGGAACGCTGTGTAAGGTGAATGCGTGATCGATGTGATGTGGCGGATGCATCGAGCTCTAACTTATGGAGGAGGCGGCGATGAGAATCAAGATCGGTCAGGGTGCGTTGGTGCTGGCTGCGGTCGGGGCGCTCGCCGGTTTGCCGTTATTGAGCGGGGTAGCGCTTGCCGGCAACAAACATGTCGATGAAGCGGTAGAGCATGCGCGAGGAGCTGCGTCGCACGGGAAGGAAGGGCATGCGGATGCCTGCGTTCAGCATGCGGAGGAAGCGCTCAAACACGCGCAGGCCGCCGGTGTGAAAAATGCCCATTTGGACGAAGGGGTGAAGCATTTGAAAGAAGCCGTGACGCACGGCAAGGCGGGGCATGCCGATGCGTGTAAGGATCACGCGGACGGTGGCGCGACGCACTTGTCCGAAGTGAAGTAACGTCAATGAGCTGATAGCTGTCGGCTGACAGCTGAGCCCAAACGGGCAGGGGACAACACCCTGCCCGTTTTTGCATGAAGGGGAAGCGACGTCCGTGCGCGTTGGGTTCTATCAATACGATCCGCTGTTTGGCGAAGTGGCCAAGAATCTCGATCGGGTGACGGCAAGGCTGGAGCAGACGGAGGCCGACCTCATCGTTCTGCCGGAGCTCTTTGCGTCGGGCTATCAATTCGTGTCACAGGAGGAGGCGCAGGGGCTGGCCGAGCCGGTCCCTGACGGCCAGACGGTCCGCCGCTTGGTGGATGTGGCCAAGCGACGCCGGATGCACATTGTCGCCGGTCTGCCGGAACAATCCGGTTCACACTGCTACAACTCTGCGGTCATTGTGGGACCATCCGGGTTTCTCGGCTGCTATCGCAAAACACACCTGTTTTATGAAGAAACCCTGTTCTTCACGCCGGGTGATAGCGGATTTCAAGTATGGGATATCGGCGTGGCGAAGATCGGCGTGATGATTTGTTTCGATTGGTACTACCCCGAAGCGGCCCGTTCCCTGGCCCTGCAGGGGGCCGACATCATTTGTCATCCGTCCAACCTCGTGCTGCCGAACTGCCCGGATTCCATGCCGGTGCGATGTCTGGAGAATCGAGTGTTTGCCATTACCTGCAATCGCATCGGCAGCGAAGCCCGTGGAGGGAAGGACCGGTTGACCTACATCGGGAATAGTGAGCTCGTCACACCCAAGGGCGTCATCCGGTATCGGGCTTCCCGCGACGGCGAAGATCTTGCCGTGCTCGACATCGATCCCACCGAAGCGCGCAACAAACAGCTGAATCGGTATAACGATCTGTTGCGCGATCGCCGTGCAGGGCTCTATAAGACATAGCCTGCATGACCGATACGCTTCTTCGCCCCGCAATCGCTGATCCGCTGTTCCGCGCTTCGTCGTTCGTATCTCGTGAAGCGTGAAGCGCAGGACAGACGGAAGAGGCCATCTCTTTGCTTGCCAGATACGAGATACGCTTTCCGAGGAACAAACACCCAGTAGGGTTCAGGCTTGCGTGCAGGAGACAAGCGCGGTAGGATTTCTGCGTGGAACCGAAACTCAGCAAAGGTATCTTTCTGATCGCCGCCCCTAGTCTGCGCGACCCCAATTTCCGTCAGACGGTGGTGCTGCTGTGCGAACATGGGCCGGAAGGCGCCTTGGGTATGGTGGTCAACCGTCCGACGGCCATGTCTATTTCCGAAGCGCTGCCGCAGGTGCCGATCATCGAAGGGGCCGGCCACGTGCTCTATGCCGGCGGTCCGGTGCAGACGAACCAGGTCATGCTGCTCTATCGGGGGAGCCAGTTTCCAGAGAATGCCCATCCCGTATTCGACGGGGTGTGTCTGGGTGGCGATATAGGCATGGTGGAGCGGATTCTGACCGAGACCGGCAGCAAGGAATCCTTCCGCGCGTATCTGGGCTATTCGGGGTGGGGGCCAGGGCAATTGGAAAACGAGCTGAAGACCGGTTCGTGGATCCTGGTCCCTGCTGATCCCAAGTGGGTGTTTGAAACAGACCCCGAGTTGGTCTGGGGTGAGTTATTGCGCACGCTGGATGAGTCCTATCGGCCTTACGCAGATATGCCGTTCGATCCCTCCTCTAATTGATTTCCCGCACAATCTCCATTGCAGCCGTTCCCAACGGAGTGCTACGCTCTTCACATGCCGACGGCTGAGAGGTATGGCGCGCGCATGCGATCGATCCTGAGCGGTGCAATCATACTTCTGGTGTGGACGCTGATGTCAGGCTGCGGTGTCGGCTATGCCCTGATCAAGTCCGAGGCGAAGCTGGATCGGCTTGCCGTCCCGATGACCAAGGCGCAGGTGCTCGATCACATCGGGCATCCGGACCGCGTGGTCAAGGACGATGGGCGGGTGCTGGTCTGGGAGTATTCCCTCACAACCAGGAAGCAATGGTGGTACGAGGTGGCCTATTGTCCGCTCTCGATGTGGGTTGGCGGTTGCCTGGTCTATCCGATCACGAACTTCCTGTCCGATCAACGCGAGCAGCCGCAGCATGTCGTGCTGATTGACAACGAGCTCTGTGCCTGGGGAGTGCCGACCGCCATCGCGCAGAGGCGGCGTGCGTGCGTCGCAGTCGGCGCGCCTTCCGGTGGAGGCGGGTCGTGGGCGAGACCGGATCCGGTGGTCTCGGGGAGAGGGCCGATTGATCGAGACACGATTGGTCGGTACCAGACGATGGCGGTGATGCTGTTTGACGATGCCCCCGGCGCGCAAGGAACCGGCTCCCGAGTGGCGGGCATCGTGACCACCCTGATGCTGGATCTCGATGTGCACATGGTCGAACGGGCTCAGCTGGACGACGTGTTGCGGGAGCAGGTCATCCAGCTGACCCATGCCGACGACGCGAATGCGCTAAAAATCGGTAAGTTGGTCGGGGCACAAGCCGTCATCGTCGGGGAGGTGCAGCAATGGGAACGGCATGAGCAGGAGCGCACCAACAGCGTGTCGTTGGCCTTGCGGATGATCGATGTGGAAACCGGCCTGCTCCTGTTCAGCGGGCAAGGACATCTTACCGATCCAACAAACGACAATCCGGAAAGCTCCGCGCGCCTGATCGTACATCGGATACTTACCCAGTTCGGCACGCAGGCCGGACTGTTGGGGTCCGGGCGGATCGGTGTTTACTGGGAGTTGCAGGAAGAGCAGGGGGGACGATTCTATTTGGTGAGGGAATTGCGGGGAGGTCTGCCGGCTGAAAAGGCCGGGCTCAAGGTCGGCGATCGTGTCGTGGCGTGCAACGGCGAGCCGCTGTCAGGGATCAAGACCGAACGCGAGGCGAAGGGGCTGTGCCGGGTTGAAGCGGGAAAGGTCTTGCAACTCGACGTGAGGCGGGCGGAACAAGTCCTCGATGTATACGTGACCGCTGAAAAGCGGCCGGGATTGTAGGTAGAAGGAGCAAACGTGAATCAGCCGCCAGCGGGGCGTCCGTCAACCGATGTGTTGTTGAGGAAATTGCACGAGCAGCCTCAGATTCCCCTGATCGACTGGCTGCGAGCCCCCGCGCATGTGCATTACAAGGCCTTCCGCATGTCGGACCCGCCGACCCAGCGACCACAGAGCCGCTCGGAATTCCAATCGTTGCTGGAGGCCCTCAAGATTGGTGCAGAAACCGCCGTCTTGCGGGACACCTTCGGGTACGGCGTCAAGGAAGTGGAGAGCGGCGACCGCCTCATTGTCATCTGGCAGGCCCATACCGAGTATTACAATTACCAGTTGTGGCATCTTCCTCCACCTGGAACTAGCGGCGTCGCATTCGGACCGTTGGCGTTCCCGGGCTATCGATTTCCCGGGACGGCCTTGGGGGTGGAAGTCTGCCGGTTGGATATTGTCTTGACGCCGGACATGCCGCCATCGCCAGAGCGCGTGCGATCGCTGCTTCCCGGTCGGGGCCTGTACGGGAGCCATATCCTCGACGAACACACGAGCGTGCTCACTAGTTTTACACCGGATGAACAGGGGAGGGAACGGTATTGGGTGACCGTCGGGTCTCCTCGTTCGAATCCGTCGCACCTGAAAGAGGTCGTCGATGTCCTGGTGCGGATCGAGACCTATTATCATCTGCTGTTGATGCAGAAGCCGCTGTTTTCCGCGGCGGTCGATCAGGTCTATAAATTCGAACAGGTCCATCTGCAACAGCGCGAAATCATCACTAACCATATCGGCCATGCCGATTCGCAGACCTTGCAACGATGGCTGAACAGTCTGACGCAGGATTTGCTGAAGACGAACCGCATGGCCGGCAAGCTACATTTCGAATTGTCGGCCGCGGTGCCGTACGACAAGATCGTGCATTCGACGCTGGCGTCGTTGGGAGAGAAACCGCTGGAGGCCTATCGCCCCATCTCCGACTATGTTCTCAAGGGGATTACCGGTGTCGCCGAGGGGTATCAGCAGCTCTTGAAACGGATCGACACCTTGCGAAACGGGTTTGAAGGGATTATCGGCATCATCCGTACGCGCGTTGACCTGATCGTCGAGGCGCAGAACCTGACGCTGCTCCAAAGTGTGGATAAGACAACCAAGAGCCAGGTGCTCCTGCAGCACACGGTCGAAGGGCTATCGGTGATCGTGATTGCCTACTATCTGGCTGGATTGATGGGGTACGTGTTCAAAGGATTCTCCGAAATGGGCTGGCTGGCCAACGCCAACCTGGCATCAGCCATCTTCGTCCCCATCGCCCTTGGCCTGGCTTTCGCCGTCACGAAATTTAGCAGGAAGTATCTGCACAAGAAGCTGGCCGGCGAGCAGGTGAAGCCAGTGAACGGAAAATCGGATCAGTAATCACGGACGTTACCCATGTGCTGTACCATTCCCCGCTAGAGTAGCGGTTAGTTCAGCCAACTACAAAACTTGGCTCTTGCTAGCCATCCGCTAGAATCTTCGCCAGAAACCGTCCCGTATGGGATGCCGCTACCTTGGCTACTTGTTCCGGACGCCCTTCCGCCACGATTTGCCCGCCGGCCGCGCCGCCTTCCGGGCCGAGATCGATGATCCAATCGGCCGACTTGATCACGTCCAGATTATGTTCCACCACCACGAGGGTGTTGCCGGCATTCACAAGCTTGTGTAAGACGGCCAGCAATTTCTTGATGTCGTCGAAGTGCAAGCCCGTTGTGGGCTCATCCATGATATAGAGCCAATCCTTCGCCGCTCCGTCTTTCAACTCTGCCGCGACTTTCAACCGCTGGGCTTCTCCGCCTGAGAGGGTTGTCGCTGCCTGGCCGAGGCGCAGGTAACCCAGGCCGATCGACGACAGCAAGTGCAACCGTCCTTGGAGCTTCGGCGTGCCGGTGAAAAACGACAGGGCCTCATCGATCGTCATGGCGAGGACGTCTGAAATTGTCCTATCCCGATAACGAATGCCCAGGACCTTCGGCGTGAACCGTTTCCCCTCGCACAGTTCGCAGGGAGCGTAGATGTCTTCGAAAAAATACATCTCCAGCTTTTCGACGCCGGCCCCTTCGCATCGGTTGCACCGTCCGCCGGGTGTGTTGAAGGAGAAGTGGCCCGCCGTCAGCCCTTGGCGGATTGCCTCCCGTTCGCCGGAAAAAAGCTGGCGGATATCGTCAAAGGCTTTCAGATAGGTGATGGGATTGGAGCGTGGGGTGCGGCCGATCGGTTGCTGGTCGATGAGCCGAACGCCCTTGAGATGTTCGATGCCCTTGATGGCTTTGAAGCGGCCCATGGGGAGCGACTCGATGCGGAAGGCACGGGCGAGTGCACGGTACAGGGTATCTTCTACCAAGGTACTCTTGCCGGACCCTGAGACGCCGGTCACGCAAACGAACATGCCGAGCGGGATACGCACGAGGAGGTCTTTGAGATTATGTTCCGCCGCGCCGGCGACGACGAGGAATTGTCCTGATCCGGGGCGCCGAGATTTCGGCAGCGGAATGGAGTCTTCTCCGCGAAGATAGCGGGCTGTTGTGGCATGAGGATCGCGTATGAAGGTCTCGAAGGGAGCGGCACAGACGATGCGTCCGCCCTGTTCTCCCGATCGCGGCCCCATTTCAACCACATAATTGGCCGACTCGATCATATGCCGGTCATGCTCAACGACTACGACGGTATTGCCGTCTGCCGCCAGGTCTTTGAGAATACCGGCGAGCAGGTCTGTGTCCCGCGCATGCAGCCCGATCGTGGGCTCGTCGAGCACATACAGCGTGCCGACCAGCCGGGCGCCGAGCTGGTTGGCGAGCGAGACACGCTGCGCTTCACCGCCCGACAGTGTTTTCGTTTGCCGGGCGAGTGTCAGGTAGCCGAGGCCGACTCGCAGAAGAAAGCCGAGTTTTGCGCGCAGTTGCCGCAGGATGTCCTTGGCAATGTCCTGTTCCGTGGGGCGTAGCGGCAACGACTCCATCCATGCGGCCACCTGTTCGATGGTGAGTTCCGAGATCTCATGAATGTCGCGGCCGGCAATCTTCACGAATCGGGCGTCCCGCCTCAGGCGGCTGCCTCGGCAACCGGGACAATCGAAGGGTGTGCGGTAGCGGCTGAGCAGCACGCGCACGTGTAGTTTGTACCGCTTGCCTTCCAAGTACTCGAAGAACTCGTTGATGCCCTCGAACGACTTGTCTCCGGTCCAGAGCCGTTGCTGTATGTCTTTCGGGAGCAGCCGGTACGGCGCGGTGAGGTCAACGCCTGTGCGTTTCATGGCGAGCAACATCTGTTGTTGCCACCAATCTGTGCTGGGCTTGCTCCAGGGCTCGATGGCGCCTTGTGCCAGTGATTTGTTGTGGTCCGGAATTACCAACTCCGGATCGTAACGCAGGACATTGCCGAATCCCTTGCATTCGGGGCAGGCGCCAAGCGGGTGGTTAAATGAAAAGAGGATAGGCCGGAGCGGCTCGAATGCCCGCCCGCAGCCTTGGCACAGAAAACTGGTGCTGTATGTCTGAAGGCCGTGCCCGATGATCTCGATGGCGCAACGGCCCTCGCCTTCACGCAGCGCGGTTTCCACGGCCTCGGCCAGCCGCGTCCGGTCGATCTCCCTGATGATCAGGCGGTCGAGCACCACGTGGAGAGCCTGCTGCTTGTGGAGCGATGAGGGGGTGATCTCTTGGAGCGAAACAATGTCGCCGCCTACTTTCAGCCTTGTAAATCCACGGGTGAGCAGCGATTGGATGAACGATGCTTCCGTCTTTGCCGAGGGCGGAGTGACCGGAAATAACACCATCGCTCTGGCTTCCGGGAACCGCCGGAGCAGGTCCTCCGTGACCGCATCCGGATGAAACGAGCGGGCTTCCTGACGGCAATCCGGACAGGTCGGCTTGCCGATCTTGGCGAAGAGCAGCCGCAAGAGATCGGCAATTTCCGTGGTGGTGCCGACGGTCGAACGGGCCGTGCGCACCTGATTCTTCTGCTCGATCGCGATGGCCGGGCGCACATTCAGGATGCGGTCCACGTCGGGGCGGGCCACTTTGTCGAGGAACATGCGGGCATAGGTCGAGAGCGATTCGACGTAGCGCCATTGGCCTTCGGCGAACAGAGTGTCGAATGCCAAGGAGGATTTCCCCGATCCGGAGACGCCGGTAATGGCGGTGACTTTGTCGTGAGGAATCTGGAGCGAGACGTTCTTGAGGTTATTTTGCCGCGCGCCTTCGATGATGAGGAGGGAAATGAGATCCGAGGCCCTAGGGGCTGGCTTCATAACATGGACTCCCAACAAGAAAATGGGAAATCCTAGCAGCCTCGCCTGATCCCTTCAATGAGGATTCGAGGAGAGCGTTAATTATTGGACTCAGCGCAGCCAAAGCCGCAAGGCGCCTATGCAGCCCATATACAACACGAGTGATCCGACCATCGCGGGCCAGAAGCCG
>JABMDG010000404.1 GCA_015904045.1 Nitrospira sp. | reverse complement strand
ACGATTATAAGTATTCGTGGGCCCATGAGTGGCGGGATTCCGACCCGGGAGAATTAGTGTACAGCAAGCAAGGGCTCACCTCTTCCGAACACCAGCTGGAGACCTCCCTCGAACCGGACTCGCGCTATTTCTGGACCGTTCGAGCCCATTTCACGCTCGACGGGAAGCGCAGGACCACGGAATGGAGCGAACAGCTTCTCCTCTATCCACATGACGAACTTCAAACTTGGCCGGACGGGTGTTCATCTCCGGCAATCTTCCACCTGATTCGCACTCCATAGTACGCGCCGCTCCTTCTTCCCGCTCGCATGACGAGCCTGCCCTAGCATCGCTTCACCATTATCATCATTCTAAATTCCTCTCGCGCCTCCCGAGAATCACCGTTCAGGTTCCATGAACCACTGTTCATAGTTTCTGCTATCTCCATCCGCCGCTGCGCTCCGGAACACTTGCGACGCGGTCCTCCACGCCCTCGCCTTGAAGATTGCGGACAAGCTCTTCGGCGCCGAGCAATCGCCGGCGAACCAGGCCACAAGAATGTGGGCGAGTCTTGGCAGAAGACGGGTGCTGCGATGAACGCATGCCAGTCTCGCTTCCCTCAATGTCGTTTCACTCCGCGGAGAGGGTCTCGGCGAGTCATTCAGTAGGGAAGTCAGTTCCTGGAACCGTCTTCTCTTACTCGGTCTTTCTGGAGTTCTTTTGGCACGGGTTATGCTGAGGGGGTTCTCGGAAGAGACTGGGAAGCCATCGCTTGACACAATCGACGAGGCAGAGGGATGATTACCGCCCCTGCCTGAAACATTGCCCCCCTGTCACTCCACAGCAAGGAGGTGACCATGGAAGACCACCGTAATCCACCGGGCCACTAAGGCCCGCCGAGCCATCGGCGGGCGCCTCGTCAAACACGCTAGCCAGTTTTCTATTCCATGCGGCCTGTCTCGTCAATGCAAGAGGAGGCCATACAGAGAGGGGAAGTCACCATGCGCATTCACCGGCTTATTGCATCTGTTTACGCCGTCTGCCTTGTCGTGCTCATCACAGGTCTCGCCTTGGCTGACGGACCCAACCACAATGAGATGCTGAAGGGCAAGTACCGATTCAGCATGAGCAAGACCTGCACAGACACCGCTACTGGGTCCACGGTTCATCTCCACTTCCATGGGACTACAACCTACGACGGCAGTGGCAACGCAACGTTAAAAGATCGCGGCACGGTCTTTCTTCCTGGCCCATTCCAAGTCAGTTTCGAGGAGACGGCTGAGTTGACATATGAGGTGAGACGTAACGGGAGCTTTACCCAAGAGGGAGCCTTCACGGCTACAGATGGATCATTTATGGTCACCGGCGTGAAGATTGTGGGCCAGCTTGATTCCGAGGGCTCAGTCCTAATCCTCAGCGCCGCAATCCCAGCGGTGCAAGAAACCTTGACGTTCCCGGGCGGCGGATCTACACAACGTTTCTGTGCTGCATCCGGCACGGCAGTCCGCATACGCCCTGAATAAGCAACCACGGTCAGCTGCACATGGGCGGAGGGGGCGAGATGGACGACCAGGATTTCTAAAAATCCATCTTTCCCTCTCCACTCTTTCTGATTTGAACCCCCCTTTGAGAAGCTTCCCTCCCGCACCTTCCACGCACAGCCGTTC
>JABMDG010000403.1 GCA_015904045.1 Nitrospira sp. | reverse complement strand
TTCCCCTCGGGATTCTCAAGTTGCTGCGCTCCGTGCTGTTAGGATCGTTGTTCGATGAATCCGGCGAGCCCTTGCATGCCTCACTACAGCATGCAGGGAACGGCGCTTGGCGCCACCTCTCACACTGAGCGTTAGGGAGATTCAGTTTATGGATATCACGTTCCCTGTGAGAATATTCACTGGCGGGCTTTGCTCAATCGTTGTCATTGGTGTTCTGGTTGTTTCTGGCTGCTCACCTAGTTCAATGAAGGATCCTGAGGCGATATACCGCGACGCGGCGTTGCTCGCCAATACTGGTCGATATGAAGAGGCTGCTCAAATGTGGAAGAAAGCCGCCGAACTTGGACACAGCAAAGCGATGAGCGACTTGGGTGCTTTATACAGCAACGGTCTCGGAGTGTCTGAAGATTGGGAGGAGGCCGTCAAATGGTGGACCAAGGCGGTTCAGGCTGGTGATTCGGAATCTATTTACAATGTTGGCGTCTACCACTACAAGCAAGGCAGATTTAGCCAGGCGTTTTTGTGGCTTAATGAAGCTGCCACTCGGGGGATTGCTGCAGGAATGATGAGCGTAGGGTCTATGCATATGAAAGGTGAGGGTGTGCCTGAGGACAGTGAAGAAGGATTGCGTTGGGTTCGCGCCGCTGCCAAGGCTGGTCTTCCTGCCGCACAAACTGTACTGGATCTCCATAAACGCGACGGTCAGGCTCTCAAAGACTCGGACATGCCTTACGTAATTTCGGTTGATACATGGCGACGGCTCTTACCCCATGTGTTTGACGGCGATACGCACGCAGCATTGAGCCTCATTCCCAACGTTTCAATTGATCATGCTTGCGGAGGCGCGGCCATCGCCACAAATAGTCCTTCGCTTGCAGCACAACAAATCGGCTCCTTACTCCAGTGCTCTGTCGGGGCCGTCGCCAGCAAAGAACGGCAGCCCAACACCGAACGTTTACGCGCAGCGACTGTTGGCATTCTTCTTCAGAGATACGGTCTTGAGTTATGGAAGCCACAACTCTGGACCGATGAGGCCGGGAAGAAGGTGTCGGCCCTTAGCTCGAACTACGACAAGATAGCCACGATCCGACACAACCTGGCAAAAAACCACTGGGCGGCTATCTTCACCACTTCATATCAGAACCTCCTGCAAGCTGCACAAGGAAGCAACGCCCCCGTCCCGGACTATTATGCGAAGGGTTTTTAACATCCCCCTGATCCCACTACCCTTACGACCCACGGCTCCGCCTCATCGAGCACTCTGCGATTGGTCGGATAACGGAGACGGAGTATGACAATACTGCCCAACCCTGCGCTGCAACGAACCTCGCCTCAGTGATCAGTGGAGCGAATCAAGAAGCACCACAACTGTGCTCAGTTTGTACCCAAGCCCACCTCACTCCACCCTATTCCGGTCACAGCTCGTCTGTTCTCCAACCCTTGGTTGTGAACGAAGGACTCCAAGACCCTCGGCCTGATCCTCAGCCTCAATCTTCCTGAACGCTGCTATGGAAAATCGTTGAAGTCGTCGAGCGTGGATTGAATCGGAAGGAGAGGCGCCGTTTGGCGCGGGGGACCTGGCAAGACGAGCGGGTTCCCTGTTTGATTCGCGCCTTGAATGAGCCCGATCGAGAGCTGTGGCCCCAAAGTCCCGACCGCTCCGCTCCAGGCCTGGCCGGTCGTCGGGTTGCGAAAACTAAAAGTTTGGAAGTTTTGGCCCGGGTTATAGAGAAAGCCCTGTGTGCCCTGATTGTCGAGATAAAGACTCCCGCCGGGAAATCTGACCAGAGGCGCCACGCCGCCGCTGAATCCCCGGACTCCCGACACGCTCTGAGCCCAGGCGGGGGACTCGACACACCCCACCGCAATCATCAGCGCAGCAAGACCCCACAACACCGGCGCGGCTGCGCGAGCAGAGACAAATCTCATGACAGTGTCCATTACAGAAGATTATAGTATGCTTGTGTTTCTGTTGTCGATCAAAGGACGCAAGGAGGCAGTGATGGACCTCACGACTTCGACTCATCGTCTGTGCCGCACCGCAATCGCGCTGGCCGGCTTGTGGATTATTCCGGCCCCGACCGACGGGTGGAGCCTGGATACGACCGAGCCACCACCGGCCGAACGCCGCGAGACGCTTTCGCTGGCCGATGCGGCGCTGCGCGCGCTCCAGCACAACCTGGATATCAGCATTAGCCGCCACACCAGGGAAAGCCGCCTGGCGGACATCGTCATCGAGCAGGCCAAATTCGATCCGACGTTCAGCATCAACGGCCAATACAACCGTGTCGCGAGCCCGCTCAACCGTCCGGTGTTCGGCGGAACCGGCGGCACGCTCAACACCATCACAACGTTCGATCAACGTACCAACTCCGTAACCGTGGATGCGACGCAAAGCCTGATCACCGGCGGAAGTGTGAATCTGAACTACAGCCCGTCCCGCACCAACGTCAACCAGGA
>JABMDG010000402.1 GCA_015904045.1 Nitrospira sp. | reverse complement strand
GGCCGGCGGCTCGCTGACATGCTGTAGGGGCGGCCAGGGGCGCACTTAGCCTTTTAACTGTGTCACCAGAGGCTCTACCAGGCTGAGGCCGTCTCCCGCTCTTGACTGCACAACCCCTTCCACAGTTTCTTCAAATGTGATCGTGTCGGCGATGCGCACCAAAGACTGATTGCCAGAATGATTTTCGGTCGTCCTGCCATTGACGAGCACGATCATGCCGAGTTTAAGTTGGTTCTCCGAACTACAGGGATCGTCATCGATACAGTAGATCGTGCGGGAATTATCGTATTCCGTTCCCGAAACGAAGACACTGCCGAACTTGGTTATGGGACCTGACGAGACGGTTGCAACAGAACCGGTGCCGCCAATTCCGCCACCCGCCTGGGGGACCGGGCCGCAGGATGCCAGCGCGAGAAAGAGACCGACAAGGCCGAACGTCTGCCTGACAAGCGAGCCGTTCATTAACGTGGTTTCCGTTTCTTCGAGTCCGCGGATTCGTCTGCCCACTGGCCCTCGAAGTGATAGATCCCGATTCCCGTTCGGACTCGCCCGGTGCCTTTGCTCGCAGGGTTGACGTCGCGATCACGATTCGACAGCCAGCGGTCCAGGGCTTCGAGTAGCTCCTGCCCGCGGGCCGCTGCGATCGCCTCGAATTCCTGTGCCGCTTCGATGGGCACATTGTCGTACATCACCTTGCGTTGGAATCGTGGCTTGTGAGGTGCCACATAAGTGTTATGGTCGATGGTGGCGATGAGATCGGCCGTATCGGTGCCGAGAATATGGAGTTTCTCCGGGGCGCTCTTGTGCGGAACATAACTGCGGGTGCGGAGACAGATCCGGCCGTCCGTGAGCTGTTTGACGGCTCCTACGTGGAGCAATTCATCCAGCATGGCACGGACGGGAATGTCTCCGCTGTAGTCTTTCACCAGCGCTGCGAAGGATCTGCGCCTCCCTCCTAGTGGCAAGGGGGCGGGATGGCCTCGGCCATCGCCAAATTGAGGGTCTCTGAGCCAGCCGGTGAGAACCCGCGCCGCCCGGTTGTATTCCTCTTCCTCCTGCGAGCCGTCATCGCGTGAGGGATGAGCCAGGAGCACCTGGACCTCCTTCCTCGTCAGACCCGTAAGAATCGCAATCCTGGAGACCGTCGCCTTCTTTCCCTTGATACCGAACTCTTTTTGGGCTAGATCGACATAGACTCGCTTAACGAGGTCGTAAAAGGACTTGGCTGCCGTGCCATTCCGAAGGTAGATGCGAATGAGGGGAACGAGCAGCCGGCGGGTGGCGACGGAGAGCGCCTGAGTGTGCGCGGACTTCATCCGTGGGAAGCTATTCCCACCACGTATTCTCTGTCAAGCCCTGGAGGCGCCTACTAACCCGAATGCTTCACGAACGTTCGATCCGCCGTGGAACGACAAACGGCCATGGTCTAGGACCTAGTTCTTGACATCGGCCTCCCAGGAGACGCGGGCCGGGCACCATTGCCAGATGCCCAGGGTAATGATGCGGGTGAGCCCAGCGGGAATGCAGGCGATGCGGTTGACCGTC
>JABMDG010000401.1 GCA_015904045.1 Nitrospira sp. | reverse complement strand
CTCGCGATCGCGGCGACCTGGACGCCCCACGATCAAACCTTGTGGCGTGTATTGAGCTCGCACGGGGGCAGCACCTCGCTCGAATACAATAAAGGCGCCGTGATGGTGCTCCCGCCCGGCGCCACCAAGGGAGCCGGGCTGGAACGGTTGCTTGCGTTATGCGGTTTGTCCCCGAGGAACCTGGCGGCATTCGGCGATGCGGAGAACGATCTGTCCATGCTGACCCTCGCCGAGGTCTCGGTCGCAGTGGCGGACGCCGTTCCCGCAGTGATCGAAACATCGGACCTCGTCGCGACGGCGCCCGGACCACGGGGCGTCCTGGAAATACTCAAAGAATATCCCTTGGGCCAAAAGTTTCTCGACATTCCGCTCAAACGCGAACGGCCGATTCCGCTCGGGCAAACCGAGGCAGGCGTCAACATCAGCATCCCCGCTGCACGATTGGCGGGGCGCAATCTGGGCGTCTTCGGCAACTCCGGGACCGGCAAATCATGGATGGTCGGCTTGCTGGCAGAAGGGCTTCATCACGAAGACTATCAGGTCCTCCTCATCGATCCGGAAGGAGACTTTCGCGGGCTGCGCGTGCTGCCACGCTTCGTCTCGATCAGCGGCGACCGGGCGACGCTACCCTTACCGGCCTCTGTCGTCTCGCTTCTCGAAGAGGGAGGGGTGTCGCTGGTCCTCGATCTGAGCCAATACCCGGTCACCCTTCGAAGCCGGTATCTGGCTGAGTTGATGCGCGCCTTGCGCCCGATCAGAGAACGAAAGTTCCGCCCCCATTGGATCGTGCTGGATGAAGCGCAGGAGTTCCTCTTCGAAGGAAGCGAGATCACCTCGCTGCTACGGCCGGTCCTGGAAGTGGGGGGGTGGGCCTTTGTCTCGTACCGTCCGGACCGCCTGAGTGACTCGGTCCTCGCATCGCTCCATCATCTGCTCTTGACCAGGATCACGGACAGGACGATAGGGGATTGCCTGCGCACACATTGCGCCGTATGCAGTTTGAAGGGCGCACATCTCGATCAGATCCCGATGGGGAGCGCCTTGCTTTGCGGCGGAGACGTCGTCCGCATGCGTCCTGCGATTCGGCGGGTTCCCCACATCCGCCATCTGTACAAGTATCTCGATATTCCTCTTCCGCCGGGCAAGCGATTCGCGTTTTGTACCGAGAGAGGTTATCTGGGCGTCGAAGCCGCCAGTGTGTACGAACTGTCCCGTCTGATTCCGACGATCCCCTTGGAGAGTCTGGAGTATCACGATCGTCGGGAGGATTTCGTGAAATGGGCCGAAGGGACGCTCGGCGACGGAGGGCTCGCGTCACGACTCAAGAAAGTGGCCAATCGCCGATATCGAGGAGAAGAACTCCGCGAGGCGCTCAATCAAGTCGTGTCTACGCACTACGAAGAGATCCGAAGACAGCGATAGCCCTGGCGGGCGGGAAAGACGGGTGACCATTCGTGTCATGTCCATCGTTGATAACCCCCGTCGGCACCCTCCAAAGCCTCGTACAAAACCTGACGGGGTATGGGAATCTTCCCGCCATCCTCGCCTTCCACAAGCATACGGTCGAGACCTGGTCGTTTGCGGAGCTGTCGGACGCGGCAAAGCAGCTGGCCTCGGGCCTTATCCGGGCCGGCCTTCGCGGAGGCGAGCCGGTGGCGATCTACTCGCCGAATCGGCCCGAGTGGATCATCGCCTGCTTGGCCTTGCTCGATGCAGGCGCCGTTCCGGTGCCGATCGATTCTCAAATGGCCGGCGAAGATCTCGTCCACGTCATCGAAGACTGTGAAGCCCGCCGGATCGTCACTGTGCGATCGCTGGCCGATCGACTGACGGCTCTCGGCCTCGGCCAGGGCCGTTCCCTACTCGTCCTGGACGCCGACGAGACCGATCCGCAAAGCATGCGGCAGCTGATGCAACAGCCGACTGAGGTCGGATCTCCCGTACGGCCTGAGGACACGGCCCTGTTGTTTTACACCTCCGGGGTCAGCGGCAGACCGAAAGGCGTGCCCCTGACGCATATCAATCTCCTGTCCAATCTCCGGTCGTTGCTGAACGTTCAGGTCTATCGGTCCGACGAACGGCTGTTCTTGCCTCTGCCGCTTCATCACGTCTATCCGTTCATGATCGGACTCCTTGGGCCCTGTGCGCTTGGACTTCCCATCGTGCTTCCTCATTCGCTGACCGGTCCGCAGATGCTACGCGCGCTGCGGGAGGGTCGCGTCACGGCGATCGTCGGAGTCCCGCGTCTCTATTCAACCCTGTACGACGCGATCGAGCAGCGGGTTCGGCAGCGGGGACGAGCGGCGGACGGGCTCTTTCATGGGTTGCTCAGGCTGTCCGTGCTGCTGTGTCGATACTACGGCATCGGGCTGGGCCTCCGTCTGTTCGCACCGCTCCGCCGTCAGCTTGCGCCTCAGCTGAGAACGTTGGTGTATGGAGGGGCGGCGTTGCCATCGGATCTTGCCTGGCGGTTGGCAGGGTTGGGCTGGCAGGTTGCGGGCGGATTCGGCCTGACGGAGACCTCTCCGATTCTCACGCTGACCGCCCCCGGCAGTCGAGTGATTGACACGGCAGGGAAGGCGCTGCCCGGCGTTCGTCTCCGTGTCGGCGACGTGGATCCTGAGACCGGCCAGGGTGAAATCCAAGCCCAAGGCCCCAACGTATTTGCCGGCTATTGGCATTTGCCGCACAAGACCGCCGAGGCATTCACTCAGGATGGTTGGTTCAGAACAGGCGATCTTGGGTACTTCGATCGAGAAGGCAATCTGCATCTGGTTGGGCGCGCCTCCGCCCGGATCACCCTGCCCGGCGGCGAAAAGATCTGGCCTGAGCGGGTGGAGGAAATCCTCGACACCGCTCCCTCGATCCGGGAATCGGGCGTGCTCTTGTACGGCGGCCGCCTGGTTGGAGTCATCGTGCCGCTGGCCGGCTCGATCCAAGCGGGCGACATTGAACGGGCGCGGCAAGCGGTCCGTGCGGACATCAATCGCAGGCTCGTCATGCTGCCATTCTATTGCCGTCTCACCGATTGTACCCTCAGTTTTGATCCTCTACCCAGGACCAGACTTGGCAAGATCCAGCGGCACAAACTCAGCAGCCTCTTTGAAGCGTGCAAACGGGGCAGTAGGGGGGCGCTGGGCGAATCGAGACCGATCCCTATCGAACTGATGGGGTCGGAGGATCGGCAACTGTTGGAGGACCCTGTCGCGTTAGACACGTGGAACTGGCTGGCCGACCGGTTCGCTGGGGTGCGGCTTACGCCGGACATGAATATGGCGCTCGAACTTGGGCTGGACTCGCTGGCCTGGATGACGATGACGTTGGAGCTGCGCGACCGGGTCGGCATCGACCTGCCCGAGGATGCCATGATGCGGATCGGGACCGTGAGAGATCTGTTACGTGAGACTGTTGAAGCGGAGCAGGCGGCGGAGGGGACCATTGATCCGGCGGTTCAACTTCAGAATCCTGAAGAATTGCTGGATCCCCAACAGCAGCGGTGGCTTACGAAGAGAGGATGGTGCTTGCGGGGGCTCGGCACGGGATTGTTCGCGATCAACCGGCTGCTCATGCGGACGCTCTTTTCTCTCGAGGCGCAAGGCGTTGAACAGATCCCGTTACAGGGGCCTTGTGTGCTGACCCCCAATCACACCAGCCTGCTCGATCCATCGGTTGTGATGGCGGCGCTTCCTACCGGTAGTTTGAACCGGACGTACTGGGGAGGGTGGACCGGGATCATGTTTCGAAATGCGGTCATGCGTCTGGTGAGCCGCGCCGTTCAGGTGCTGCCGATCGATCAAAACAGCCGTCCGCTGGCCAACATCGCCTTGGGTGCTGCCGCTCTCGCAAGCGGCCATCGGCTGGTCTGGTTTCCAGAAGGAGGGCGGTCTCCCGCAGGAACCCTTCAACCGTTCCAATCGGGGATCGGCCTGATGATGACGGCGCACCCAGTCCCCGTCATTCCCGTGTGGATCGAGGGGAGCTTTGAAGCGCTTCCGACCGGCGCGTGGTGGCCGCGCCGGCGGCGCATCAGAATCCGGTTCGGTAAACCTCTAAACCCGAACCTACTCGCCGGACAGAGTTTGGGAACCGATCGATACCAGTCGATCGCAGCCGCGCTCCATGATCACGTCGCTGCGTTGGGGAGGGCTGCTCGATAGAACCGCCGCTTTTCACGAGGAACAGGTTTCCAGGGGATGTTGCAACAAACGGTCATGAACAATGTGGGTTACTCTTTGTGCTCGCGCTTCTTTTTCGGCTCTGTCTTTTCCTCTTCCACGTCGATCACCGCGCCGGTGTCGGCATCGATATGGACCTCCATCACTTTTTTGTCCGCCGTGACGACTTCGACTTCCCACACAAGCTTGTTATGCTTTTTCTCCAGTTCGGCTTCGATGATCTTGCCCGACACTTTCTCCAACGCGGTCTTGAGCGCCTGGTCGATCGTGACCTTGGCGGCGGCAGCCATCTCGGCTTTGCCGTTCTTTTCTTTTTCGTCGCCGAAGGCGATTCCGGCGGCGGCCAGGGTTCCGGCTGCCAGCAGGATGGACAAGGCAAATATAGAGGACGATCGCTGTCGCATGGACACCTCCTTATTACGGTGATCCGAACAGGACGACCCTGCCGGACTCACTACGCGTTGCATTCGAGACCGAGGATTTCCCGCTCGGCCTCCAGCCAGTCGTCGAGCGCTCGGCCCTCTCGATAGCCGCGCTCGGCATGAAGCTCATAGGCCCGCTGAGCGATGCGGACTTGGAGGTCGTCGCAGGGAGAAACCGGTTGACAGTGAACCGGCTCCTTCTCCGTAACAGCAACAGCCCGTGTAACAGCCGGTTCTTTCTTCTGGATAGGTCGGGAAACCTTCCGCTTGCTCGGTTCTTTCGAGGCATGTGGTGGCATGATTCACGCTCTCCTTTCTCTTTACGCTGTTTACGCAGAGGCGGCGCAGGTAGTTGCCCGCGAGACCCCGTATCGGCCGGGACCCTTCGGCGTCAGTCTGACTTGTCCCGTTGGGCTCATGCGGTCGATCTCGCAAAATACCTGATTCCATGTGAGGTCGGGACATTCAAGCACGACTTCCTCAAGCGAACAGTCGGGGGAACGAATGATCACCTGCATGATTTTCTCCCTTGTCTCATGCATACGATCATCCTCTTCTGCGGAGTCTCCCCCGACTAAGACAGGCCTTGTGCATCTTGAGTGCCACTGTGGTTAAACCCAGGAAGCAGCAAGTCAAAAGCGCGCGCAAGGTGTTGCGCCATGCGGGTTTGTCGACGACAGTGGTTGGCTGAAATATAATCGGTGCCGGATCTGGTCTTGGGGAGTTTCGCGTCAATCAGACAGAGTGTTCTGACGCTGAATGACGCATCTCGAATGCGAGCCGGTATTCTCTGGCCCTGCCTTTGCTATATCTCCTTGTTACCATAGGAAAGGCGAGAAAGTGGGGCATTATGCGCCACTAGAACATGTAGACTGTTGCAGATTGGGGCAATGGTGTTTGACTTGCCAATACTTGAGGTCTAACGCAGCGATCTCACTCTTTCCGGCTGGAGCATGCAATGACTGAAGAATGGGGCACGATTCTGGTCGTGGATGACGACGCGGATATGCGGGAACTGGCCTATGACATGCTGAAAGACCGGGGGCATCA
>JABMDG010000400.1 GCA_015904045.1 Nitrospira sp. | reverse complement strand
CCCGGCTTGCCTTTGACCTTCCCGGAGCGAAAATACGAGTGGCCTTTGGGCGGATCATACGCAGTGTTGACCTCATCGCAATCGATCGCATAGACGTTCTTGGGAGTGCGGTCCATATCCTCAGGGCCGGAATGTCCCAAACGGCGGGAGGCTTCGGCATTTTTTACATTCGCCACCTTGCTGGCCCGCAACGCCAGATCGTCTGACGCATAGTAGACAATCACGTTCCGCGAGGCATGGCTGATCAGTTCCCCCTCCTCCCCCTTGTGCAACGATTCGTTCAGAACGTCGGCGGCAACCAGAAAGGTATTCCTGAACAGCAGCGGCAGGCCGCCCGGCTGATCGTACTTGCGCCAGTTGCTCAAGGTTTGCCGCAGGACGCGGTTGCCCATCGAGTGGGCCAGAATGTTGATGCGTTTGAGGCAGGGATCGTCGTCCGGGTTACACTCTTGAGAGTTCCTCCAGGCCATGAATTTCTGGAACATCCTGGCCAGCGCGAAGGCGCTTTGATCCGCAGCCTTTTGATCGTCCCAGTAGTCCTTGACGACGCCCAGATCGTTGTCGCACGGCCAAATGACCGGGATGACCAGCACCTCCCAGGCCTTCTTCTTGTCGCACAGCGCTTGGAGCTCCGCCGTATGCTCAAACGCATCTTCCGGAAGGGTCGAAAACCCATGGAGATAGAGCAGCACTTGCCGATATTTCGACTCTTTGACGGTGGACAACAAGTTCCTGCTGCCGATTTCTTCATGCCCGTTTTTCTTGATTCTGCGGCAGCAGAAGAAGCTGCGGCTCGATGCATTATTGTTCAGGTCGAAGACAAAGGTCTTGTTGAGTGCCGGTTCGGTATTCACGGTTGGCAGTCTGCTGGTGATGAACAGCATATCCCCTCCTTCGGCAGCGAATGAACGTTCCGGCCGCGGCCCATACCCGACCAGAGGATGCCATTACTTCAGCAGGCAACTCAAGCGTCGCGCTGCGGTCACGCCCGGCCGCGGCACAAAAAAAGAGGGTGGGAAATTGCGTCCCCACCCTCGTCAAACCCGAAACGGTCTTCGTCAGACGATTACTCGCCCTTGCAGAAGCTTCGCTCGTAATTGATGATATGCCAGGCTTCTTCTTCGGTGATTGCGGCCGGAATCAACGAGACCATGCCGGTGCCCGCGCTGCCGTTCTTGATGATCCACAAGAGCTCGCCGTCTTTCCGCTTCTTATGGAACTTGCAGTTGGTGAAATCGCGAGGGCTTGGATTCAGGATCTTGCCCGCCTCGCCCTGCCCGTCGCCGTTCTTCCCGTGGCAATTGAAACACGTGCCCTTCCCCTCGTAGTACGCCTTGCCCTTGGCGATGCTCTCCGGCGTGGAGGCAATCGGATTCTTATTGGCTTTCGCATCCGCGAGCTGATCAGCCGGCACGCGGGTCTTCAACGGATCCTTTTCCTCCGCGCCGACCACTGAAGCCGACAACAACAGCACCGCCGCACTGACTCCCAAAAACTTGGACAGATACCCCATCACTCGTCCTCCTTTGTGTTGAACCCACTCCCTGTGCACTCAATTGAGGCGCCAGCGTCTCAACAAGACCGGCAAGCGGCCGGTAAAACGGACGGACTATATCAACGCCTCGGAATTCCTGTCAAGAAATCCTTCCCCGCTATGTCAGTTGATTCCCTTGCGTTCAAGGTAACAGATAATTCAAGCCTCATGCCAATTTGAAAAAAGAGCAGACCCTCATAATCTGAGCATTTCGAGACACCCTGCCGCCTTGCTCCTTTGAAACCCCTCGCTTTCGTGACACCTTTGCGCCTCATCCGTGCTTCTACGCCCCATTTCCTATGAGACGAGTTTTGTGGTGTGCCAAGTCGCCACCATGCCTTGCGGGACCCGTATGACGTGAAGGAGGCGGGAAAAGAGACCGACCGATGACACGACGAGAGGATTTACCGCTTCAGCACGATATCCCGTGCGACTTTCCCACTGGGTCCGAATGGTTTATGCGGCTTCCCATTCAATTCCGCTTTCACCCCACCCGCATTGCCCAAGGTCAGGATGAATTGATCCTGCCCTTTCCACTGCGCTTTCTCTCCAGGCCGCAACAGCGATTCTTGCGGGCTGCCGTTGTCGATTTGGACAACGACCCAACTCAATTCTGTTGCCTCCAAATCCAATACAAGCTGGCCATCTGCCCCCGGCGCTCCCCCCTCCAGAGAAATCCCTCCCAACGGTCCATCCGCTCCAGGGGATATCATCGAGATCGGCTCCGTCTGGGGCTTGGAGGCGATGGGCGGTGGCGTGGGAAGCTCAGGCCGGCGCGTCTCCGTCACTGGGGCCGACACCGCAGCAACCTCAGCGGGTTTCGGCGCATCCGTGACGGGCTCTGGTTCCTGGCGTGGAGCAGGACTTGGTGTTTCCTTCGAGGCTTGCGCACTGCGCTTGACCGAGGCCGGTTCACCGCTGCCCTGTTTGACCACCGACGGCTGCTCCCGGCTCAACAGAAAGACCAGCGTCAACACGGCGATTCCAACCGCCACCATTACCGTTTTTCGATTGGACTCGCGCTTCCGATCCTCCTCGACCTGGCGGGCCTTGAGCCGCTCCCGTTCGTCTTGCTTTTCGTAGAAGGACCCTGATGACTGGGCAAACCGATGGATGGCGTCTTCTTCGTCCAACCCAAGCGAGCGCGCATACGACCGCACAAACCCTCGGGCGAACACTTGGTCTGGCAGCTTGGCAAAATTCCCGTCTTCCAGCGCTTTGACGAAATCCGACCGAATACGG
>JABMDG010000040.1 GCA_015904045.1 Nitrospira sp. | reverse complement strand
CGAGGCCGCGCCCTGCACCAAGGCGCGCAGTCACCTGCCCCACTATCGTCGACGTGCCGTTTGATACGTGCCTCGTCGTCACAACCCCGGTCGACGCCTGCAATGTAACGGAATAATAATTGTCAGCGTCACGCACCGCCAAGGCGACACCAGTCTCACCGCCTCCGCCATCACGCGATGCTTTGATCTGCACCGTCACATCAGGATAGGTTGTCCGAACAGATTCAGCAACCAGCAGGCGCACGCAAGCTGGCTTCGCACAGGCGGCTGAACGAATGACCTGTCGCCTGCTAGATGGCGATTCCCCGTCAGTCGTCACCTCCCATCCGGCTGTGCCCCCATCCGGACGATTGAGGCCGACGAATCCGGAGGGAACGGAACCCGGGCGATCCTGATCGAAATTCCACTGCCACACGATGTTTTGCGTGGGGGGCTTGGCATGAATGGCGACGTCGAGCACTTCAGGAGAGCGCGGCGAGCTCGGCAGCACAATGGCGGCGGCCTCCGGTGAAAGCGCTTTGACGAGATCGTTGGCCAGCAACTGCTCCGGCAAGCCCTTCACACCGGGAATGGAATCGAGATCCTGTTTGACCCTCCGCAACCGGTCATGAAACCGCTCCGGATTGCGGGGAACCAGAAGAGACTCGACGGCCACTTGAACATAATCGGCATACAGCCGGTCATACGGCTGCTGAAGCAACCGGGCCGCTTCTTCTGCTTCGCGATTTGCCTGCTGAAGCCAAGGATGGTCATACCGCCGTTCCCAGGATGCCCATTGCAGACGATCCCAGGCGAGCTCCGCGAGCACCCGTCCATACTCAACAGTCCCTGGCGCGATTTCTTTCAGCAGCCGTTCATGAATGAGGACGGCTTCCGTCGGGTCATTATTCCATCGCGTAAGGGCGCCTAACCGCCGCCGCTGCACGGGAGTCGCTCGAGCCTGATTTTCAATCGTTTCATAGGATGCGAGCGCTTGATAGAGCGCCTCCGCCGCCGGCTCATGCTCTTCCGACACCGCCGTTAATTCCTGCCGCCAGGTTTGTGCTTGAATGCTCCAATAGAGTTCAGCCATTCGTTCAAGCGCCGCCGCCCCATCGGCTGCCAAATGGCCTTTCTCCGCTCCCTGTTTCAGAAACGCGTCATACGCATCGTCTCCTCGAAGCCGATGAGTTTCAGCGTGCTTGGGATCCAGCAAGAGCAGCTTGGTCAGCCATGGCCCCCGCTCAGTGGGAGACAGGCGCACCACCCGTTCCAGCGTCTCACGCACGAGCGGCTCCACATCCGTTCGCTCCCACCATCGGGCAGAACCGGGAATCAGCTCGCCTTTTATCAAACGGTGGGCGGGATCGGGGTGATCGAATCGCCGCCCCGCATCTGGCCGAAGGCCGTAGTAGGTGGTCGGAATGCGCGGCGCGCCAGACAGTGCCTCGTTCAACACCGCCTGGTCTACAGTGAATCCATATTTCTTCAGGCCGCTCACAAGAACAAACCGCACGACCACTTCACGAACAGGTCCAAAACGGCGCTGCGCGCCGTTGACCCACCAGATCTCCTCAGGCCGAAGAGCCAGGGGCGCCGACAGCGGATCTGTGTACACAATCTTTACGTCAACGGCCTGCCCACGGACTGTCACCGGCTCAGGCCCCGTTAAACCCACAAGGGCGATCGGCTGTACGGAACCGGCATGAACGGGCGTAATCGCCGGCACCGGCCCGCCGTCCTGCCGAACGATCATCGGAGATAGAAACACTGCCGGTGGATATTCCTTCCAGTTTTCCGTCGATCGGTGGCGATCATGCAACAATCCAAATCCGACACCGCGGCCGACGGCGCTGGAGCCACCCGACCCAGCCTGTTGCGCCACCATGTCTCGATGAGCCTTGAGCGTGTCGTCCCAACACCGAGGGACGGATTCAGGCGACAACCGTGCACGCTGGTTGCCGGGCGACAAGAATACGTCCCGGCTCAAACAGCCTAGATCCGCCACAGCCCAGGCTTCGACGTTCTCGTTTGCCAACGCTGTGGCGTACTGGAAGACAAATCGGGAGGCATCTACTCCCTGCCCCGCTCGAGATTGGCTTGCCTGTCCGGATGGCGGAACGAGGAGCCCCCATACCAGAATCATCCAAACGAAGAGTCGTAACGGCTTCATGAACGCTCCATCATTGTGTTTCACTTACCGAAAGGCGAACATTCAGAAGAAGGCCATACTGGCGTAGGTAACGGTGGAGTTGTACTGGTCGGAAATACCTCGGTCGTAGCGAAGAACTTCCCCCTTGTCCGCTTGGATCAATCGCAGCAGGCTATAGATGGGAGCAAAACCGGAGATGCGGCGCCGGTCCTGTTCTTTCTGAATATAGGCGGCGAATGCACCGGGATTGAGTTCCTCCACGTGCTTCAGCATTTCCAGATCATGCTGCATGGACCGGTGAAACGAAAAATCCGTCGGCGGCTCTTTGTCGCCGTACCGCAGACCGAGATGCGCCAACTCGCCCGCCGCGATCACGCAACTGCTCCGCCCGCAATCGGCCATGATGTCACGCAAGCCCACCAGGAATGCGTCAATAGCAACGCGAGCTCCCCCTTCTGAAAGATCGAGTGCTGAGAACGAGCAGAGAATAGGCACGATCGTAAACGGTCGCTTGTCCCCGACGACGTGCTGGAGAAACGGTAGTTGAAATTCAATCGCATGCTCCGCCTGATGGCAGACATCCTCCTCGAACCATGCCGGAAGCCGGTCCTTTAGCTGCGACATGATCGGCTGATCTGTGCGGACCACCCCCAGCGGTGTTTCGAAGTCTTTGTCGGTCACGGCAAACAGCTTGGCTAACCCGGCATAGGCTGTTCCAATGATCACATAGACATCCGGCTGTGCAGCTTCCTGTAATTCCTTGTACGCCCAGGCATAGACCGGCCCGGCCTGCTTAAGATCATACGTTGGCACGACAAGCCCTTTGATAAGTTTTCCCGCATTCTCGGACGGCTTGAAGTCCGGCCCCTCGCTCGACGTAAAAAATCCGTCGATCTGCTTCTTCAGTTTAACCCCATCAGCTTCATAGCTGCGGCCGGCGAATAGAGGAGCTCGAAGCGGAGCCTGCCGATACTCGTTCCTGACTTGCACCCGTGCCTCTTCAGCCTGCTCACCTTCTAAAAACAGTTTCTGATCGAGGTCGGCGACAAGCTGCTCCACTTTAACCGGCATCAGAAATTCGCCGAACCGCTTGAGATACAACGCACAGATGTCCATGAGGGAGTGTTCACCGTCAAAATGCTGCACGATGAAAAAATAGTTCAATGGCAGAACCAGCTTCTCTTTCCCCAGACCAGTCGGGTCCCAGAGCACGATGTACTGTTCTTCGCCCTGTTTAATCGGCGAGAACTGGAGGTTCCGTAGAACCGGATATTGTTTGGGGTCTTTTGCGGCGCGTGTCGTCATGGCATCGATATTGTAGGGGACGGGCTTGGGATGCTGCAACTGACCGGAAGGGTTGGCTTAACTTTCCTGAGAAGGCTTCGATTGCGCACGCCGACTGAGTATAACGAGCGCCCCGATGGTCAGGATGGCCAGCCAAAGCGTCGGACTCCCATATGACGCATCGGAGAATTCGATCAGGTCGGTCAGGCGTCCGATCAACAGCGACATGCGGGCCATCACGGTGTAGCCGAAGGCCGCGCCGAACGCGATCATCAAAAACATCACCCCGGTTTTTGCGACAACCTTACCGGGCCCGCTGTGTTCGATCGAGAAGAAGAAGTAGAACAGCACCGAGATCACGCCGATCAAAATGATGATTACGTTGATGCTGCTCGACGGGTTGAGGAGATTCATCGAGAAGGTCACGCCATCTCCGCCGGCCATCGACAGCAGCGGTCTGACGGTATCCTCAATCTGCCTCAAGATAAACGATGAAATCGTGCGTGGAATCGCGAGTCCCGATCCAACCCCCACGATGAAGGCAAAAGCATAGCGGGACAGCCAGGCAGCTTTCGGCACATAGCGTGTCAGCATGAGCATACCGATGGCAACAGGAATCAACAGGGCATACTCACCTTGTTCGAAAATCGGCTTGACGATCAAGTGTACGATCACCGTGTCGTACGCCTTCACGATCGTGTAACCGACCGACACACCCACATAGAGGTGTTCCGCCAGCTTGAACAAGGGGTTATCTTTGTACAGGAACGAGAAGATGAACAGGGTCAACCCTGTCGCCACCCACGCTCCGAGTACCGTTGCGTCCATAATCTTGCTTATCTCCAAAACCGAAAAATGACCGATACTCTCCTACTTACCCCAAAGTGGTCCGGATGAGTCCCCTACTGCGCGCATACAACGAGCACCTACCGTCCTGATAACAATTCGATCAAGTCCCGCGTGCGCGTTGGGCGAGCACAGGGGACTCGCCGGGCCGCTTACCCACTCTGCTGCCGCGCTGTTCGTCGCATGCTGAAGTAAAAGAGATTGCAGATGATCACCAGGACAATGATCGCCACATGCGTCGCCGACTGCGCATCCATCCCCGCCACGGCTTTGCCCTTCTGATCGATCAGGCTCTCGTATTCTGCCGCGCCACGAAGGCCGCCGATCAGACCGTTGATCTGCCCGCTTCTCAATAGGGGATATAACCCCGGCGCCATGACCCCCGTGCAACCGCCCCCCATCTCAAACTTGTACTTGTCCTTGCCGAATACGTACCAGGCTTCAACTCCCGGATTGCCTGCGCCCAGGCTAACCATATACGTCACATCCTTCAAACTCTGCACGCCGTCCAGCACCGGAAGTCCCTTCGTCGGCTTGCCGCCATAATCGCTGGGAAAGGTGTTGTAGAGATTCTGGCCCAGATTGATGATGACAGCCGTGTTGCCGGGGCTCCAGCCGAGAAAGACGTAGTCCTTGCCGTTCTCTTTCCCCATCTCCTTCGCAACCTGGGTCACGATTTGATCGGCCAAGCCGGTGCCCGTCACCCACAGCGTCATAGTCACCACACGCAGATTCTTCCGGAAGGCGTGCCGAAGCAGCGCGATCGCCTGCGGATGCAATTCCGGTTTCGAGGCCGGGTCGAAATCAAACGACATGAAAAACACGGACCGCTCCGGCAACGATTCGATATGGTTGTAGACGCCGCGCACTTCAGAGGAAATCTTGATCGGAAGCCCGACCGGATAAACTCAAGATGATAGCTTTCCCGATATCCTGCCCGCGGAGAGTGCCGATCTGAACCGGCTCTTTGGACAGATAGGCGCTGGCGGCGTACAGCTCTTCGCCGATCAATGTGTAGTCACACGTGGTCACGAAAAACGGAAGCTGGTGATCCGAATCCGTCCCGGCGATCTGAATGGCGCCGGTGCTCGCACCGGTTTCGGTGAGCAGCAGCGATTCGGCGAAGTAGGAACCCATAAAGAAATTTGCCGCCGGCTTCTTGCGAAGCATGATGCCGTCGACCGCCGCCGTATAACTGAATTGATCGGAGGTGATGAAAAAGTTCGAATCCTCCTTGAAGAGGTCAGGCTTACCGGCCTCCATGTAGGCCTGTTTTGTGATTTCCTGACAGACGGCCATCGTGATCGGGTCTCGATGGGGCACCATCAGCTCGGTCTCATAGGCTGCGGTGCGCTTTGCGACTCGGCCAAGAATCACCGCCGCGGCGATCGTCGAGGGATCGCTCATATCGTGCGCGCCGGTCAAATACAGAATCGGCTTGCCCAGCTCGGTCGAACGGCCGATGGCCTCATCGACTGCGTCGAGACCGGGAATCCGGCGTAGAAAGATCTCATTCCGCTTGGCATGACTGATCGCGTAGAAGACTATTCCACCGAACGACAGGGCCAGGATCAGGTTATTGAGCTGGTTCCAATTGAACCAATTGGGGGCAGGAGTGGCCTGAACGAATGAACTCATGGCCCGGTCTTCCCCCTTGAGTAACGCCACCGCAACCGTATACGCCGTGCCGTCTTTTATCTCAGCATCTTTCCCGCTCCGGATGACATACTGATGCCAGGTCTTCTCTGCCTCCCTCGTCCACCAGGCGGATTTGATGTCCTTCACGAATCGAGTATCGGCAGGAAACTCCGCAATCACTTTCAGCAATGCAGGATCAATGGCGCCTCCATTGCCGAGCAGAATCTGATACCGCGCATCGGGACTGTCTGAACCGCTCGGTGCCCAGATGACGGTCAGACTCGCGCCGCCGTCGTTCGGCGTATCGATCACTTGCACTTCAAGCGGAGCAGGCAACGTCGATTGCGCCGATGCCGGAACGGAAAGCCCGACATGCACGAGCGCCGACAGCAGGAGACACGCAAACAGTCCCTCTCTGCCATCCCATCTCACATTTAGCGGTTCCCGTTTCACGTCTTCTTCAGTCCCTCGTGCGTTTCACGCCCTCAGCCTTCAATCACTTCAATATTCGTCCGTGGAATCACCGCAACCTGCCCATCTGGAAACCGTACCTCCAGCACCCGCACTTCACTCTCCGTAGGAATCTTGGTGAGATCCGATGGCAAGGCGGATACCTCCCCGATCTTACCGAACAACGGGTCACGGATGATGCGAACCAGATCGCCCACACGAATTCCCGATCGCTGCGGCTTCGTGATTGTGCCGGCCTGTGTTTCCGTTTGAGGAATAATGATCTCGGGGCGAATGACACCGGCTCTGATCTGTGTGGCGCCTGAGATCGACGCCTTGGATCCGGCATGAGCGGAAAGTAGTGCAAAGGTCTTCTGGGCCATCGGTATCGTGCCGAACCCCTCGGTCAGGATCAGTGTAAACCCGACCTGTTCGGCGCCCGTAATCGCCACGCCCAAGTCATAGCCTAAGAGCGCCCGCAGATCTTTGTCATGGATACCACCGACCACAAGGCCCGCCACGCCCACTTCTTTCGCCTTCACCATCGTATCGGCCGGCAAGAATGAGCCGCCGACCACAATTTTCCCCTTCATGTCCGGCTTCACCTGAGCCGGTGTCAGCGCCTCATCGGGCGCAGCCACGGCCATGACCAACTCGCCGTACGTTTCTCCGCCGATACCGAAGATCCCTTGGACCAGGCTGCACAGGCATTCGATCGTCACACCCTGCTGAGGATGGATCTCCACGACCGCTCCATCTACATAACCGAGCAGTTCGAGGACGCGCGGTGGTTCCCGTAGGAGCACTTGCCCTGTCACAATGGAGACCGACTCCACCTTGCCCGTCACAGGCGAGCGGATTTCTGTCTTGAACCACTTGATCAGCGGCTTGTTCTCCGCAAGGATCTCGTCCTTCTGAACGGCGTCGCCTTCCTTCTTGATCAAGTAGTCTTTGATCTCATCCGGAGCGACGCCCAGTTGATTCGCGAGATTCAGCGGGTAGACCTTGCCCGGCAACTCAGCGCGGGCCACCGGCTGATTCGATCGGACGCGGTCGCCCACTTTCACCAGCACCGTGCCAGGAAGCGGTAGAATCCGCCGCCTACGAATGACGGTCGAGTCGGTGACAGAGAGGCCTGGTGTGTAGCTGTGAGCCATCGTTAGGACTGAGTGATGAGGACTGAGGGCTGAATGAAATACAGACTTCTTTTCATGCTCAGCCCTGAGTCCTCAGTCCTCGTTACTAGGCTGTTGGATAAAGCCCAACAGCGTTGAACCATTTCGTGAGAGCCGCGACACGGGCCTGTTGATCGGCCGGCAATTGCAACGGGCGGCCCCGTCCGTCGAGTAAGAGACCCACCACGCCGCCCTGGACTTCGCGTGTCATTTCGGCACCAGCGCCCGCGCCAAAGTTGACCGATTTAGCAGGACGCACAGTTATGGTTGCCTTCTGGCCCAGTTCGAGCGGATAGAGCCGCAGGTCGCCGAACTTCAGCTGGTCCATGACTGTCTTCCCATCGGGAAACGCGATCTCATAGTCGGCGCATCGTTCCCCATCCCTCCCCTGCCCGATCGGCGCAACACAGCCACCAAGATAGACCATGCAGTCACGGACAAACACATCCGCCGCG
>JABMDG010000004.1:48999-58968 GCA_015904045.1 Nitrospira sp. | reverse complement strand
GTCATGGCCGAAATGATGGACGGGGCGGCGACGCCGGCGCAGATTGCGGCTTATCTTATGGGCCTCCGACAAAAAGGCGAAACGGTCGAGGAAATCGTCGGATCGGTCAAGGCGATGCGGTCGCGCGCCGTTCGGATCCGAGTCGGCGCCAAAGTCGTCGTGGATACCTGTGGGACCGGCGGCGACGGCGCCCACACGTTCAACATCTCCACCACGGCGGCCTTTGTGGCCGCCGGAGCCGGCATCACCGTGGCCAAGCACGGCAATCGGTCGATTTCATCCAAGTCCGGCAGCGCCGATGTGCTGACGGCTCTTGGCGTTAAGATCGATCTGTCGCCCGACCGGGTGGCGGACTGCATTGATGAAGTGGGCATTGGATTTTTGTTCGCTCCGCTTTATCACGGGGCAATGAAACATTGCGCCGGGCCGAGGCAGGAGATGGGCATCAGAACGCTGCTCAATATCTTGGGTCCGCTGGCGAACCCGGCCGGGGCCACACATCAAGTGTTGGGTGTCTACGATGCGAACTTGACCGAGATTCTCGGGCGGGTGCTGCTGGAGCTGGGGGCGCAACATTGCCTCGTGACCCATGGCATGGATGGGCTGGACGAGATTACGATCTCAGATCGGACGAAAATTTCCGAAGGCAAGGGTGGCGTCGTCTCGAGCTATTTCATCGCTCCGGAAGAGTTCGATCTGCCGCGCACGCCGCGAAAAGAGGTCGCCGGCGGCCTGCCTGAGGACAATGCGCGCATTGCACACGACATCTTGCGGGGAAGAAAAGGTCCGAAGCGAGACATCGTCTGTCTCAACGCGGCCGCCGCGATGGTCGTTGGGGGCAAGGCAAAGACGTTAAAAGACGGGTTCCGCCTCGCGCAACAGACTATCGATTCGGGTGCCGCAGCCGAGAAACTGGAGCGGCTCATTGCCTACACGAACAAGGCCTAACCGCCGATGATTCTTGATCGCATTCTCGAACATAAGAAAGCCGAGCTGCGACACAAGCAGAGCCGCGGCTATCTCGCCGAGTTGAAGTCGGCTATTCGGGATCTGGCGCCGCCATTGGGGTTTGCCGTGACGCTCGACGCCACCAGGACCGCAATGAGCCCGGCCCTGATTGCGGAAGTCAAGAAGGCCTCACCTAGCTTGGGGCTCTTGCGGCCGGAATTCGCCGAGCAGTTCGATCATCTGGCCATTGCCCGCGCATATCACGAACATGGTGCGTCAGCCGTGTCCGTCCTGACGGACAAGGATTTTTTTCAGGGCGACCTGCGCTATTTGGCGGAGATCAAAAAGGCTGTGCCGCTACCTGCACTGAATAAGGAATTCATGGTCGAGGACCTCCAATTTTATGAAGCGCGGGCCCACGGCGCCGATGCGGTACTGCTGATCGTCGCGGCGTTAGAGCGGCGGCAGCTGGTAGATTTCCATGCGCTGGCCGGTGAACTTGGGATGGACGTCCTCTTTGAAACGCATCATGAACGGGAACTGGACCTGGTGTTGGAATGGGTGCCCACCGCGAGGCTGATCGGGATCAATAATCGCGATCTGAAGACATTCACGACCGACTTAAGCGTGACCTTTCGATTGGCCAAGCGGATTCCAGCCGAGAAGCTCATTGTCAGTGAGAGCGGGATTCACACGCGTGACCATGTGAAGCAGTTAGTCCAAGCCGGTGTCCATGCGATGCTGATCGGGGAGTCGCTCATTCGCGCCAACCACACCGGTGACAAGGTGCGCGAGCTGCTCGGAGTCGAAGCCGGCAAGCGGCAATCGGCATAGATGTGTGGGACGACGATATGATCAAAGTCAAAATTTGCGGGATTACCACCCGTGACGATGCCCAGGTTGCCGTGGCAGCAGGCGCGGACGCACTGGGCTTTGTAATGTACCGGAAAAGCCCTCGCTGGGTGGAGCCGTCCGTAGCGCGCGCCATCATTGCAGACCTTCCTCCCTTTGTGTTGCCGGTCGGTGTCTTCGTCAACGAAGATGCCGCCGCCGTGCGGAGATTGATGGACGAATGCGGATTCGCGTTGGCCCAACTGCATGGAGACGAATCCGCGGCCTATTGCCAACAGCTCGGCCGTCCGGTGCTGAAGGCCCTGCGGGTGAAAGATCGCGGGTCGTTCCTCGCTCTCGCCGAATTCCAAGGACGGGCAGGTGTTCGAGGGGTTCTCATCGACGCGTTTTCGGAAGGCGCCTACGGTGGCACGGGACACACGGTTGATTGGACGTTGGCGGCGGAGGCGGCCCGATCTGTGCCGATTCTGTTGGCCGGCGGCCTGACGCCGTCGAATGTGGCCGAGGCGGTTCGGCTGGTGCAGCCCTACGGAGTCGACGTCAGCAGCGGGGTGGAAAAGAGTCCGGGCAAGAAGGATCCGGAGAAAGTCAGAGCCTTCATCGAAGCGGCCAGGCTTGTTCCGGTCAAATAAGGACGACTATACTGCGGTCGATTTATTGGGGAGGAGTTGTTTACATGCCAATACTTCCAGATAGCCATGGCCGGTTCGGACCCTATGGGGGACGGTATGTGCCGGAAACCCTGATGCCAGCATTGCTGGAACTGGAAGAGGAATACGCCAAAGCCAAGAAAGACCGCCGGTTCCAGGCTGATCTCGCCTACTATCTGAAACAGTACGTCGGGCGTCCGACGAGTCTCTACCGTGCCGATCGACTGACCAAGAAATTGGGCGGGGCCAAGATCTATCTGAAGCGGGAAGACCTGTGTCATACCGGCGCGCATAAGATCAACAACGCGATCGGTCAAGTGCTGCTGGCGATGCGCATGAAAAAGCGACGAATTATCGCCGAGACCGGGGCCGGCCAGCATGGGGTGGCAACTGCCACGGCAGCCGCGATGTTCGGGCTGGACTGTGAAGTCTACATGGGCACGGAGGACATGCAGCGCCAGGCCTTGAATGTCTTCCGCATGCGGTTGCTCGGCGCGAAAGTGACAGGCGTCGATGCCGGAAGCCGGACGTTGAAAGATGCCATCAGTGAAGCGATGCGGGATTGGACCACAAATGTTCGCACGACCCATTACATCCTCGGTTCGGTTCTCGGGGCGCATCCCTATCCCATGATGATCCGAGATTTTCAGGCGATCATTGGCAAAGAGGCACGGAAACAGATTCTGGCTGCGGAGGGGAGGCTGCCGGATTATCTCGTCGCCTGTGTTGGGGGTGGGAGCAATTCCATCGGGCTGTTCCATGCATTCCTTGGTGATCGCAAGGTGAAGATGGTGGGTGTCGAAGCCGGAGGGAGCGGGATTGTGAGCGGGAAGCATGCCGCGCGGTTTTCTGGCGGAAAACCGGGTGTTTTACAAGGGACCATGACCTATCTGCTGCAGGATGACAATGGGCAGATCAATTTGACCCATTCCGTGTCGGCCGGATTAGACTATGCAGCGGTTGGCCCTGAACATAGCCTCTATCATGATCAGGGGCGCATCGACTACACCTATGCAACAGATACTGAAGCATTGGCCGCCTTTGATCTCCTCGCTCGTGAAGAAGGCATTGTTCCCGCGTTAGAAAGCGCCCATGCCATTGCACAGGTCATCAAGCTAGCCCCACAACTCAAGAAATCACAAGTGATCATCGCCAACCTGTCCGGTCGTGGGGATAAAGACGTCCAGCAAGTGGCGAGGATGCGAGGGGTGGAGTTATGAGCGGGCGGCTGGAAACCACGTTTCAGCGGTTGCGTGATAAGAGAGAGAAAGCCCTCATCGCCTATCTCATGGCGGGGGACCCTGGATTGGCTGAGACAGAACAGCTGGTCGTGGCCTTAGAACAGGCAGGCGCCGATATCATTGAGCTAGGTGTGCCGTTCTCCGATCCAATTGCGGATGGGCCGGTGATTCAGCAGGCCGCCGAGCGGGCGCTGAAGAGCGGCACATCGCTACGCAAGATCCTGGATTCTGTGAAGTCCCTTAGGCGGCGCACAGAGATCCCGATCGTCCTCATGCTGTACTACAACTCGATCCACGCCATGGGGTATGAAAAATTCTGCACAGCTGCGAAGGCAGCCGGAGTGGATGGACTGATTGTCCCCGATATGCCGCCGGATGAAGCTGGCCCCCTCAAGGGTCCAGCCGATGCTGCCGGCTTGCCGCTCATTTTTCTATTGGCACCGACCAGCACGCCAAGTCGGCGAAGGCTGGTAGCGGAAGAATCGCACGGATTTGTCTATTACGTCTCGTTGACCGGCATTACCGGGGCCAAGCTCAGCAATGTGACGGATATCCAGCAGAATATTCAGAAACTGAAGAAAGTCTCCGCCTCTCCGGTCGCCGTCGGCTTTGGCGTGGCGACGCCGGAGGATGCCGCACAGGTCTCCAAAATGGCCGATGGGGTCATTGTTGGCAGTGCTATCGTGAAACGCATCGCATCCCACCAGCAGGATCCCGGAATGGTCGGGCATGTCGCCGAGTTTGTGCGGTCGTTGAAAACCGCCATGGGGGAGGCGGTGCGTTGACCGGTTCTGCCGCGCCATTAACCGGGGAAGAAGGAAATCACTGCTTCGGCTGGGGGGGCATGTAGGAGATCATTTCCAGGGCGAGTTCCTTGGCGATGTCTTTGAGGTTCGGCTTGAAGAACATGTAACTGCTGGACCGTTCGTGGCGCGCTTTCCACACCGTGGTGCCGGTTGTCGCATCCACGAGGCGCAGACTCAATCCCACCCGGCCCACGTTATCGCCTTCCTTGCGGACATATTCCCACGAGTTGACCCGCACCACCAAAAACGCATCGACACTGAGTGCCTTGCCGAGCGCCATGGCCGAATCTTTGTCGGACTGGCCGGTCATTTCCAAGCGTGAGAAGTAGAAAACAAGCGAATCAAACGCAGGTTTCGAACTCTGAAAAATATCCGTCACACTCTCGGGCAGCATGACACGTTCGATGTGCCCATGCCTCCGCAGCGCCACGGCAAGGACTTCTTGGATGTCTTCACGCGCGCTGTCGTATTGGCTGGCCATGGGAGGCAGCACGGCGATGGCCTGAGGGGCGAACCCCTTGGCGCCCGGACCTTCCCATGCTTCCTGCAAACCGCTGCATCCGGCGAGCAGCAAGAGGGCGACGAAGGTCCAACCGAGTGGTCTGTGTGCCGAGCGTAACATGGGACTCCAGTATACCATGTCAGAACGTTGCGGAGATCGAGCCGGACACGAGCGCACCTTGTTCGCGGAAGTCATAACCGCCCCCTACGTCGGCGCGCAAGAAGAATAATCGCAAGCCCAAGCCCGCCGTGGGGATGAACGGCGTGGTGGCATCTTGCATATTCTTGAACGTGCCGATTCGCAGCGAGAGGAATTCGGAGAGGAATGTTTGTTCCGCCCCCAAACTCAAGAGCTGGCTTTTGACGCCGGGTACCAGGGTCTTGTTCTTGGTGATGTCTACATCGGCGGTGAGCGTCAGGGTCGACCAGGGATTCAGGGCCAGACCTCCACGAACTTGCGGTTCCAGCTTAATCTCTCCGCCGCCGGTGTCGTCGAACACCGGTTTGTTGATATCCTTTGCCACGACGCCGAACCGAATCCATGACATGGGCTTATAAATAGCGCCCAGGTCGATCCCATATGTGGTGGAAATCTCCGGCTTGCCGAAGTGGTTCGTGATCGTCACGCCGCTGCCGCCCTGAAGATTGACCGATCCGGAGTATGCCGCCCCCTGGATGACCTTCGCGGTGACGCCGATCGCAAACGTTTTGTCTGAAAAGGCATAGGCGTAGGAAAAAGCCAATTGCCTGGCTTCAAATCCGCGCAAGGCCATTGTGCCGGTGAGGGTGATTGGAGCCACGCCGGAAACTTGAATCGGCGAGCTGATATAGCCGCCCCCGGTCGCCACATCCGAGACATTGATTCCGAAGGCATGTTCGCCGAGGTGACCTTTGAGATAGAGGCCTGCTGTTCCATTGACCGACAAGGTGGCACCGGGCTGGTTGAGCCGGGCGGCAATATCCTGTGCATGTGCGATATTGGCCGCTGACGCCGCATTGGGATTGAAGTCCTCCAAATCCCGGATGGCCTCACCCAGGCCTCGGCGGTCGATCGCGAGGCCGCTGCCCTGGATACGGATATCCACCGTCTGCGTCATTGCCAGGCCGGCCGGGTTCCAATAAGTGGCGAGGGAGTCGGTGGTCACTGCGACGCCGGCGCCTCCCATGCCGCTCGCTCGCGGCCCGGCTATCACAAATTCCAGCGCTAGCGCCTGGGCTGGGACTCCGACGAGTGCAGCCGACAGGAGCACGTAGGAAAGCGTTCGGTTCATGTTCACCATATTTCGCGAGCCGGAGGTATTGTAACCGAGAATCCGCCTCGCCACGAGGCAATCTTCGTAATTAGACGACCAACCCGTCCTGCATGTAAACAATACGGTCCGACTGGGCAGACAGTTTGTCGTTGTGGGTCACGATGACGAACGTCGTGCCACGGGATTTATTCAGGTCGCGCATCAGCCCGAACAGGGCGTCGCCGCTATGGGTGTCGAGATTGCCGGTCGGTTCGTCGGCCAATACCAAATCCGGCTTCTGCATCAGCGCCCGCGCCATCGCGACCCGCTGTTGCTCTCCTCCGGACAGCTCTCCCGGCTTGTGGTGAAGCCGCTTGCCGAGGCCGACTTCCGTGAGCAGGGCTTTGGCGTCGGCTTCGACGGAGGCGGCGTCGCGCCGTTGCACCAAGGCCGGCATGCCGGCGTTCTCCAGGGCCGTGAACTCCGGCAGCAAATGGTGAAACTGGAATACGAAACCGATGCGTGTGTTGCGGAACTCCGCTTGCTGGCTCTCTGTCAACTGGAACAGGTCTTGGCCGTCGAACGTCACGGTGCCTCTGGTGGGCTTGTCGAGCGTCCCGATGATGTGGAGCAATGTGCTCTTGCCAGCTCCGGACGCGCCGACGATTGCAATGAGCTCGCCGCGCTGGATCTCCAGATTGATGCCTTTGAGCACCGGCAGGTCGTAAGAACCCATCGAGAAAGACTTATGGAGGTCGGTGACTTTGATAAGGTGCTTTTGCCAGCTCCGGACGCGCCGACGCTTGCAATGAGCTCGCCGCGGTGAATCTCCAGATTTATGCCTTTGAGCACCGGCAGGTCGTAGGAACCCATCGAGAAAGACTTATGGAGGTCGGTGACTTTGATCATTCGTACCGCAGCGCCGCAACGGGCTCGAGTTTGGCGGCTTGGTTGGCCGGGTACACGGTGGCGGCGAAGCTGATCAGAATCGCTGATCCGGCCACAAGCAGTACGTCCTCGGCCAGGACGTGCACGGGAATTTTTGAGATGTAGTACACCGTTGCATCGAAGGTCCAAAACCTCTCGATCAGCCACAGAAAGGCATACCCCAGCGGAATGCCGATAGCCGTGCCGGACAGCCCGATGATCAAGCCGTTCAGCATGAAGATCCGCCGGATGCTGCGCCTGGTGGCTCCCATTGCCTTAAGAATCGCGATTTCCTTTTGCTTTTCCGTCACGATCATCGTGAGGGTGCTCACAATGTTGAACGATGCGACGATGGTGATGAGAACAAGCAGCAGAAACATCATGGTTTTTTCGAGTTTCAAGGCCGAGAAGAGATTGCGGTTCATCTGCATCCAGTCCCTGGCCCCGTGGCTGAACCCTAGTACCTGTTCGATGGTATGGGCGATTTCGTCCGCGCGGAACACATCCGTCACTTTCACTTCGATGCCGGAGACGCCGTCACCCATGTTGAAGAATTTCTGCGCCTCCCTAAGTTCAATATAGGCGAGCGAGGAATCGTATTCGTACATGCCTGAATGGAACAGTCCGACGACGGCGAAGGTCCTGATTTTGGGGACCATACCCATCGCGCTGATCGGGCCGACCGGTGATACCACGTTGAGCGTATCACCGGGAAATACACCCAGGCGCATGGCCAGTTCCTTGCCGAGGATGATGCCGGGCTTGTCGACCACCTGGGGCTCTCCCTGCGGGTCGTCGACCGGAGCCTGTCTGACCTTGACCGGTGTGAGCAGGTCGGTCAGCTGCCCTGCCGACATGTTCTTGGCCAGTTCGGTGACGTTCGCCTCGCGCTGCGGGTCGATGCCGCGCAGGACGATACCCTGTACACCTGATTGGGTGGTCAGAAGGACTTGCCGGAGCACGAACGGCGTGGCCGCCACGACCTCGGGTACGGTGCGTATTCTCTCAATCAGCGGATCATAGTCCGTGACATTTTCTTTCATCCGCTCCTGGACGATGACGTGCGCAGTGGTGCCCAGAATTTTGGCCTGAATGTCTTCCTTGAATCCCGTCATGATGCCGACTGTTCCGATCAAGGCCGCCACGCCCAGCGTGATGCCGGCAATTGACACGAAGGTGTTCAGCGAGATCGTCCGGTTACGGCGTTTGGCGCGCAAGTACCGGAGGCCGACGAAAATCTCATAGGGGAGGGCCATCGCTATTTCTCCGGCCTTAACTGGGGGAAGAGCACGACGTCGCGGATGGACGCTTGATCGGTAAAGAGCATGATCAGGCGGTCGATGCCGATGCCTTCGCCTGCCGTCGGCGGCATGCCGAACTCCAATGCACGGAGAAAGTCCTCATCGACCAGGTGGGCTTCTTCGTCGCCGGCTTCCCGCTGGGCTGCCTGGCCCTCGAACCGCTCGCGTTGGTCCAGCGGGTCGTTCAACTCGGAAAAGGCGTTGGCGATCTCCCGTCCGGCGATATACAGTTCGAACCGGTCGGTCAAGGTGGGGTCCGAATCCTTACGCCGGGCCAGCGGCGAGATTTCGATGGGGTAGTCCGTAATGAACGTGGGTTGTTGGAGGTTGGGCTCGACGGTCTCCTCGAACATCTCGTTGACGATGTTGAACAGCGACGCCTTGGGATCCACCGGCACGTTCAGCTGTTTGGCCGCAGCCAGCGCCTTGTTTCGATCGTGCAGGACGGACGGGTCAAGTGCGTTCACTTCACAAATAGCCTCGTGATAGGACCAGCGCCTCCACGGGGGCGTCAGAATGATCTCTTTGCCCTGATACGGGATGACGGTATTTCCGAGAATCTGTCGTGCGAGGGTCGAAATCATCTCCTCGGTCAGCCTGATCAGGTCGTGGTAATCGGCGTAAGAGACGTAGAACTCCAGCATGGTAAATTCGGGATTGTGAATCGTCGAGATGCCCTCGTTCCGGAAGTTCCGGTTGATCTCGAACACCCGCGGGAATCCTCCGACAATCAGGCGTTTCAAATAGAGTTCCGGGGCGATGCGCAGATACAGGTCGACGCCGAGCGCGTTGTGGTGCGTGACGAAGGGCTTGGCCGTCGCGCCGCCGGGAATCGGATGCATCATCGGCGTTTCGACTTCGAGGAAGCCCCGTTCGATCAAAAACGCGCGGATGCCGGCGATGATCCGGCTTCTGGCTGCGAAAATCTGATGCACCTGCGGGTTCGCGATGAGATCGACGTAGCGCTGCCGGTAGCGGGTTTCCACGTCGGTGAGCCCGTGCCACTTTTCCGGGAGGGGTCGAAGCGCTTTACTGAGAAACGTCAGTTGATGGACTTCGACCGTAAACTCATTCGTCTTGGTGCGGAACAGGACTCCCGTGACACCGATCCAGTCACCGAGGTCGAGTTGTTCGGTCACAGTGTAGGCCTGTTCCGAGAGCAGATCCTTCTTCAGATAGACTTGGAGCCGGTCGGACCCGTCTTGGAGCACGGCGAAACCGGCCTTGCCGAAACGGCGTAGGGCCACGACGCGGCCCGCGATGGTGCAGGGGATGCGTTCTTGTTCGAGGACCTCCTTGGTCTTCTCCCCGTGCAGCGTGATGAGCTGCCCGGCCCGGTCCTTTACCTCGAAGCGAGACCCGTACGGGGCTACGCCGGCCTGGCGGAGTTGGTCGAGCTTCTTGATCCGCTGCTGTCGCTGTTCGTTCAGTTCATCCATAATCGGTTTATTTGGTCTATGTGGTTTGTCTGGTTCCTCTAGTGTTTTGCGCTGGTCGGAACCAGATAGACC
>JABMDG010000004.1:43244-48899 GCA_015904045.1 Nitrospira sp. | reverse complement strand
AAGGCGGCCTGGCGGGCTTCTAACCCGCGGAGCAGAAAAGTTCCCTGTACGTTATTGGCGCCGTTCACCGCAAACTTTCTGCTGGGATCGACAAACGCTCCTCCGGTTGCCACATCGGAGACGTTAAATCCGAACGCATGTTCGCCGAAATGTCCTTTGATATAGAGTCCGGCAGATCCGTTCACCGACAAGTTGGCGCCCGGCTGATTGAGGCGAGCGGCAATATCTTGAGCCCTCGCGGCAGCATTTGGATCGCTGGAGTTGAAGTCTTCCAGATCGCGAATGGCCTCGCCAAACCCGCGGCGATCGATTGCTTGCCCGCCGCCCTGGATCCGAATATCCACGGTCTGGGTCATCGCCAGGCCGGCCGGGTTCCAATAGGTGGCGAGCGCATCCGTGGTTACTGCCACGCCGGCGCCTCCCATACCGGTCGCGCGTGGGCCGACCGTGACGAATTCCGCAGCCATGGCCTGCGCCGCAAGACCGGCCAGGACGGCTGTCAGGAGAATATGTCGAAGGACACTGTGCATGCGGACCCTATCAGCAGCGGTTTGCGTCTCAGCTCGACATCAGCATGCCTTGTGAGGCTCGATTGGTCAACAATTAGCAGGATGCGAGAACACAGCCGGCGAATTGTTTCAGTATCCTGTTAGACGATCATGCCATCCTGCATGTAAACGATGCGGTCGGCCTGGGCGGACAACTTGTCATTATGTGTCACGATGATGAAGGTGGTTCCACGGGCTTTATTCAAGTCCCGCATCAGTCCGAACAAGGCATCTCCGCTATGGGTGTCCAGATTGCCTGTCGGTTCATCCGCCAACACGAGATCCGGTTTCTGCATCAATGCCCGTGCCATCGCGACACGCTGTTGCTCGCCGCCGGACAGTTCACCAGGCTTGTGATGCAGGCGCGCCCCCAATCCTACTTCGGTGAGCAGCGCGGTTGCTTCGGCTTCGACAGAGGCGGGGTCGCGCCGCTGGACAAGGGCCGGCATGCCGGCGTTCTCCAGGGCTGTGAATTCCGGCAAGAGGTGATGAAACTGGAACACAAAGCCGATTCGCCGATTGCGAAAATCAGCCTGCTGCGTCTCCGTCAGTTGGAATAAATCCTGTCCATCGATGGTTACCGTGCCGCGGCTGGGCTTGTCGAGTGTGCCGATGATATGGAGCAGGGTGCTTTTCCCGGCTCCCGAAGCCCCGACAATCGCGATCAGTTCGCCGCGCTTGATCTCAAGGGTGATTCCCTTGAGGACCGGCAGCTCATAGGACCCCATCGAAAAGGACTTGTGAAGATCCGTGACTTTAATCATAAAGAGCGCATATAGCTTTCAGTAGTCAGCTTCAGCTGGTTATGAGGCTGACGGCTGGTTGCTGACAGCGTGTGCCCCTATTCGTAGCGTAACGCTGCGACCGGTTCCAGCTTGGCTGCCTGGTTCGCAGGGTATACGGTCGCGATAAAACTGATCAAGATGGCCGAGCCGGCCACGAGCAGGACGTCCTCGGCCAGTACATGAACGGGAATTTTCGAAATGTAGTAGACGCTCGCGTCGAAGGTCCAAAACCGTTCGATCAGCCACAGAAACGCATAGCCCAGCGGGATGCCGATGGCCGTTCCGGAAAACCCGATGATCAACCCGTTCAGCATTTCCAGCTCTTCCAGGTCGGCGGTCATGCGGGCGAGGTCAAAGATGCCCCCGTAACTCGGAGACTTGCTCTCCGATGGCGCGGACACGGACTTGCACGTAATCAAACAACATTGAACGATCTTCCTCCCGTTACGCGGGCTCGATAGCGGTTGTGCCGGGGGCGGGTTCCTCCGTGCGGAAGTAACCGTACAGGCACAGAAACGCGCAGATTATAGCACAGCCGTAGGCAAACACATCTCCGTAGTAGCTATAAAAAGTGCGGGAGTTCCTGATCGGGATTGCGGCTTTCAGCGCATGTTCCGTGAACAGGGGCGTCGCATCCAGGATGCGGCCGTACGGATCGATGAAGCCTGAAATTCCGGTGTTGGCGGAACGCGCGAAGGCCAGATGGTTTTCCACTGAACGGAAGACGACCATGGAAAAATGTTGCGCAGGCGCCGACGATGGCCCGAACCAGCCGTCATTGGTGATGGTGACAAGAAACTCCGCGCCGTTGTCCGCAAATCGCCGGACCAGGTCAGGGAAGATCACTTCATAGCAAATGGCCACACCGAACTTCACGGGCCGCGAGCCGGCCGGACTGCCGCCGCGCAACGACTTGGGTGTAAACGACAAAATCGTCGGACCCGGCCCTGCTTCGAAATCGCCGATCCCTTCCACCAACTTGTCGAGAAAGAACAGCAGCGACGATTTCAGTGGAATATATTCTCCGAACGGCACCAGATGGTGCTTGTCGTACCGGCCGAGCAGGGTGCCGTCTGTCCCTAACAGATAGGCGCTGTTCAAGAGATAGGGTCTACGGTCCGGATAGAATCGTAACGCCGGGCTTCCAGTGAGGATCGGCGCTTGTGCGCGGGCCGCCCACTCAATGAGCTTCAATTGGTAGTCCTGCTCCCGTTCCAGGACGAACGGCGTTGCCGCTTCCGGCCAGACGACCAGGTCTGTGCCGATGCCCAGCTTGGCGGTCAGCCGCTCGAATCGCTGCATGGTCTCATCGCGGTACTCGGCATCCCATTTCACGGCCTGGTCGATGTTGGGTTGCACGACTCCCACGGTAACGGAGAATTTTGACTGTGTGGGGTTTCCCTCCATCAGCACGGAAGAGCTATAGAGCCATGACAGCACCATGAGGACTGCCGTGGTCGTGAGCAACTCCCATGGGAGTTTGACGGGGTGAAAACCGCGAAAGAAGGGCATCAACCATAAGATCAGCTCGGCAATGGCCAGGTTGACCAGTACGATCAGGAAGGAGACGCCATAGACCCCTGTGTGATCCGCAATCTGAATCAGGTCCAAATTCTGGTATTGCGAATAGCCAAGAAGGCACCAGGGAAGGCCCGAGAGAGCATAGGTGCGGACCAGCTCAAGCACGACCCAGATGCAGGGGGCGAAGAAAATCCCATAGCGCGGGATCAGCTCCCGCAGCCAGACGACGGCCAGACTGTAGAGCCCGACATAGAGTCCGAGATAGGCGGTCAGCAGCAGGAGGATGGCGTAGCTGACGGGGAGGGGAACCTTGCCATAGGTCGTCATGGCCGTGACGACCCATTCCATGATGCCGGTAAATCCGATCAGGCCGGTCAGCCATCCGATCCAAAAGGCGCGCCGCCGGGAGCACTGATCGAGGGCCAGATGCAGCGGAATCAGGGCGGCCCAGGCCAGCAACCCGAATTCAAAGTTGGGAAAGCACAGCGGTAATAAGACACCGCTCGCGCAGGCAAAGAGAATCTGGCGCGAACGAGGCAGGTCCATTGCGGGCTACGATAGCGAAAGCGTTCGGGACTTGCAAGGGAACGGGGGGATTGGAAAAGTCACTGCCTCGCCATCCGGAGCGTAGTCGAAAGGGCAACACATGGCATGAATCATGCGGGCCGGGAGTAGCCTTGTGCATGACGAAGAGTTTACTTGACTGAATTCGGCTCCAGGCCTATCGTACCTCTTGTGGGGGGAGTTAACGCCCCGAGGGAATATGGTTCATAAGGGGATCGAGTGTGAGGACGGTGTGCAGGACCAGCTTGTACTGGGAAGCCTAAAATCCTCCCAAGGTCTCCGTCGTACCTAATCGTCCTCGGTTAGGTGCGTGCTCCTCCCACCCAAACAAACCCACATCATTCGTCATTTCGTGTGCTGCCATCGCTCGTGTCTGTAAGCCATGACATGGCCGTGCTTGGCCATTCTGTTCGCTGTTGATCGGTTAAAGAGCCTATGGCGTATGGCACGAGATTGAGCTTGAATAGAAACTCGCCCATCTGCTGATCCGATCACGTGCTATATGCCATCAGCTATATGCTCTTGCCCTCAACGAGCAATACGCTGGCCGGCTCGCCTTGCCGTTGCCATTTCTGCTGGTTTGAATAAGGGCGGCGAATACCACCTGCTATACTTTCATCAGGATGCACGTCTACGGCCTACTCAGCTTGCTGTTCTGTCTGATGCTGTTTCCGACGGTGGGAACGGCTGGTCTCTATCAATGGACTGACGCTCAGGGGAATCTCCATATTACCGATACGCCGCCGCCGGTTCCTGAAAAGAAGTCGGCGTCCATAGTTGAGGTGGCCCCACCGGCTTCTCAATCTGTGCCGCAGAAAAAAACGTCGACAAAGGGTCAGGCTTCGGTGGGACGACCCCAGGCTGAAGTTCGCCCTGTGCCCAATTTAGCGTCTGCCCCGCAGTCGTCTCGTGATGTGAAAAGTCTCTCGATGCTTGGCAGTTTGAATCAGGCCCAGGCGACAACCACAAGTCCTTGGCAGGTATTTGAAGGGAATCCGGCAAGTACCAAGGCTGCTGTTCAGCGTTGGACCGACGAAAAGGGTATCGAGCACTTCGTCGATGCCATGCCGGACACGCGACGGCGCTAGCCCGTAGTGCGTATGAGAGACTTCAGGGTGTTTCCCTCTATGCTGTATTTTCTTGTCCTCATAGGAGTCGTCATCGAAGGGCTGCTGCCGTGGGATTTGGCTGCCGCGCGCTCCCGCGTACCTGCCGAGTTTTCAGAAGATGGACGCATGGCCGTCGTGCAGACGGCCGGCGATCTCGCTATCTGGGACATCGAGGCCAAAACCCTGGCCGGGAAGGTTCCGCAAATCCAGTGCGACCAGGTCAGATTCTTGAAGCAAGACGGCTGGGTGCTGTGTGCGGGGAACGGCGTGGCGATCTATGATTGGAAGCGCCAGATGGCTGTGGCCAAGATCCCACCGGAAGGGAAGCAAGCCATGCGCGTGTTGGCCTATTCGCGCGAGGCGGATCGCATGGTCGTTCGTCAGGGCAATGAGGCGGTCAGCGTCTGGCATATCGGCGATAAGTTGATACCGCTGAAGCATATTCCGCTTGATTCGGAAAAGGACGTGCTCTCGGCTGCCGCGTCGCCCGATACAAAGACACTGGCGGTGACACAGGGCCGGAAAATTCTCCTCTATGACCTTCAGGGCACGGCCGTGCGCGATATGGTGATGAAAGAAGGGCACCCGCACGATCTGCTCTTTGCGCCGAACAGTTCGATGTTGGCGGCGAGTATTGGGAATGCGATATTGCTGGTTGACACGGAACAACGCACGATTCACGCGCGTGCTACGTTGACGAGCGCAGAAGGCGCGCGCGGCCGTTTGGTGCCTCGTGTATTTTCACTCGACGGCAGCCGGCTTGTGGCGGGCAACGGGCAATGGAGTTATCCGGTCTTCGAGGTTGAGTCGGGCAAGTTGCTTGCCTTGACGGAATTCACCTATGTGGATCGGGAACGGGGCGCGCGATCCAATATACAGCTCCACACGGCCGATATTTCCGATGACGGTGACTATTTGGTCGGACAGCCGGAACAGCCGTCTACGCTGCAGATCTGGGATCTGCGGACCGGTACGATGTTGCCGGATCTATGCGGAGACGATTGCCGTAACATGGGGCCGGGTGCCGCGCTGCTCAGATGGTCGCCTGACGGGTCGAAGATTCTCGTGGAGATGAACGGTGGGCGGAATGCCGAGGTGGCCGGGAAGGTGTCTCTCTGGGACGTCAGT
>JABMDG010000004.1:35438-43144 GCA_015904045.1 Nitrospira sp. | reverse complement strand
TTCTGTCGATTTGACATAGAGCTGGTCCGTATCGAATTTCATCCGGTTGGGGTCGCTCACGGTCTTGCCGGTCTGAAGGCAGAGCATCAGTTCATGCGGGCGGGCGTCTTCTTTCTTCAGATAGTGGCAATCGTTCGTGCCGGCGAGGGGGATCCCGAGCTTCTTGTGAATCTCCATCAGTCCGGCGTTGGCAACGCGTTGGTGGTCGAGACCGTTCGCCTGCACCTCTAAATAGAAATGATCCGTGCCGAAAATTTCCTGGAATTCGCCGGCCACCGCCATGGCACCGGCCATATCTTTCTGGCCGATCAGATAGGGAATCTCCCCGCTGAGGCAGCCGGACAAGGCAATGATGCCGTCGTGATGCTCCTTGAGCAGTTCCTTATCTATTCGAGGCTTATAGTAGAATCCTTCAAGATATCCTTTACTGACCAGCTTGATCAAATTCTGATAGCCGGTCAGGTTTCTGGCGAGGAGAATCAGGTGATAGTAGTCGTTGTGCGCGAGCCCGCTGTCTTTTTTCGCATGGCGGCTGCCCATCGCCATATAGGCTTCACATCCGATGATGGGTTTGATGCCGGCGTCTTTGGCCTTCCGGTAGAACTCGATCGCCCCGAACATGTTGCCGTGGTCGGTCATGGCCACGGCGGGTTGGCCAAAGGCCTTCACTTGCTGTACCAGCGGCTCGATCTGGTTGGCACCGTCGAGGAGGCTGAACTGGGTGTGAAGATGAAGATGGACGAAGGAAGGCGCCATGGCAGAATTCTAGGAGGGTGGGGAAGGTGAAGTCAATGAAGGGAGAACAAGGCTGAGGGTTTACCGCCGCCCGTCATACCACACCGACAGGAGCGTCTTGTCACGTAAGGTCCGTCGCCGCTGCAGGAAGACCCGGAGGATTTGTACGGCTATCTCTCGGGAGGAGTAGAGCGCGACTTTGCGCGACGAGGTGTTCAGGGGATGCTTCGACAAAATCGTGAAGCGGAGACCGCGCGGGCGCCCCCATGCTTTGAGCCGTTTGCTGAGTTGGATTTCTTCAAGGGCATAGAGGTCCTGGGGAAATCCCCCGATATCCCGGAAGGCGTCGTGCCGGCACACGATCAGCGCGCCGGCAGCCCATCCAAACATGATCGACATCCCTCTCCAGAGGTGAAAAATTCCGTTCGCCCACCAGGGTAACCCGTCCATGGCGAGCGTGCTCCCGCATCCTACGCTCTTCCCCGCTTCGATCATCGCCAGGATGTCCGCCAATAGTCTCGGATTCAACAGACTGTCGGCATCGAGAAACAGCAGCCACTCTCCAGTCGCCGTCGCGGCTCCGGCATTGCGGGCCCGGCCGATTTGATTGATCGGTTCGAATACGACACGAGCGCCGGCCTGTGTGGCCAACTCAGCAGTTCTGTCGGTAGAGTTGTTGTCGACGACGATGACTTCTGCAGTGAGCCCGGGGGTGTTGTTGTGGGCCAGGGAAGTGAGAATAGACTCGATGCACCAAGTGATCAACCGCTCTTCATTAAATGCCGGGACGATAATCGACAGGTGCATGAGGACCCAAATAGGCCATGCTGTTGTCAGGGGGGTGCTGATCTGACAAAGATTGCGGGCCCATCGTCCTTCGGTGAGCCCGTGGATAGTGTTGCAGGCGCGAGTGTTTGCTCGTGCGACGTGCTAAATGCTTACGTGTGGCACATCGCCCTTGCGCCTGCGAAGGTTTGTGCCGATGCGAGTGCGCTCGCGCTCATAGCCCACCGCCGTGTAGTACAACGCCCGATCAAAAAATTGACCGAGCACGCGTATCAGCTCCAGTTCTCCGTGCAGATCCACGGCCGAATCAGAGAAACCTTCGCGCTGGACGAACCCCACCATGTGTTCCCTCGTGGCCGTGATGGCCCAGAGAAAGTGGCTATAGGCGACACCTTGGGCTGCCCGGCGCGCGCCGAGCTCTGTGTACCGGCGCTCGATCTCGGCCTCAGTCATGTCCATCAACCAGTTGTTCAAGTTCTGATAAATCTCACGCGTACGCGCTTTGAGTTCGTCGGGCGGGATCTTGTGCAGATCACTGCATCGGGGGCTGTTCCAAACCTTCTCGCTCAGTTCTCGCGACAACTGTTCGGAGTTTTTCTCGATGAGCCGCACTAACCGGCCAGCGATCATATCGTACCTCCATGAGATATACGGTTAGGTGGGAGCATACATCGATTCTTATTGCGGAAACATTAGCCCACTGACCATACCAGCGTCAATTATACGTTTGTCGGTCGTAGATTAACGCAAAAAGCGTACCGTCTGGTGTAGATTGAGGTCTAGATTGGCTCACTCCTGGCTCGAAAATACAAAGTGGCCGGAGGCGCTGTATAGGGAGGGAGATTGGATCGGTGTCGGTCGGTATCAGGCCAGAACTTATCTTCCCAGAAGGGAAAATTGTCGAAATCGCAGTGGTCCTCTGGGCGCCGTCGATCGTGCACCCCGATTACCGTAACCGGCGAACCGCCAGGGACGCCTGGCCAGGCCCGTATTTGGTTCTTAACCTTTCCGCGGCTTCCAATAACAGCGGGCGCAAGTCCGGATGTGCGGGGTCCAATGCCAGCACAACCTTGTCGATGGTATCATCATCGATTTCGGAGACGCCATGGGACCGCGCATAGAGAATCAGCGCGAGACGAACCGTTCGATTCTCACGGGCCAGCACCCCTCTCAGCATCGCCGCTGTTCTGCCGATGGGAGGAAGTTCCTGGAATTCTCTGAGTGTCTCGTGGAGAATCGGGGTCGTACCATTCGCAGGCGAAGTGGAGAGCCCATCTCGGCAGAGTGCGCGGAGCGTGCTCACCGGCCATCGTGCTAAGCCGGGGTCCTGGAGCATCCCCAAGGCATCATACGGAATGCCTTGGACACCGCCATAGACAGCTTGCGTGACGTCCGACGCATCCCCCCAGAAGCGGCCTGTCTCCAAGAGGGTAATAATCTCCGCTATCTCCGCCTCGTTTGCATGGGGAATGATGGCTCGGTCCGCCAAATGTTTAAGCCCTGCCTCGAGAACTTTCTGCCGCACGGCAGGGTCCATCTCTATGTCACTTGGCTGCCTCAGCTTCCGAAACGCGTGACTCAAGAGTGCCGTGATACGTTTCCGGTCTATCGCGGACTGATCCCCCAACTCCCTTTGGACAGCCGAGGCAGCGCTGTCAAAGAAGTCTGCTCCGGTTGGTTCTGCAAACGACTTTCCTGCGAGCAGCGCGATCAGCCCCGCAAAGTTGAGCTCATGCACCGACTCCGCCAATCGGTTCGCCTGATTCGACGTGTATCCGGGCGCCGATGTCTGGAGGGCGGTTATGGCCTGCTCAACTAAGCGGTCGAACTCATTGTGATGCCGGTATCCGATGCTGGCCAATAGGGCGTCCAGGGATGAGCACCCGGTGCTGAGTTGAACGGCGAGCAGGATGGCGAATAAGGCAGGGTGGAAGAATAGCCTGCGTAGTCCGGCGATCATTGCTCGAATCATAATATCTCCGGACATCTCTTTCAATCAGCGCTCGTCCGGTGTCACAAGAAAACGGTTCGCTTGACTCGGGGTACGACGAGGTCTATCGTAGTCTCCGTGGGGGGAGTTAACGCCCCGAGGGAATATGGTTCATCAGGGGATCGAGCGTGAGGACGGTGTGCAGGACCAGCTTGTACTGGGAAGCCTAAACTCCTCCCAAGATCTCCGCCGTACCTAATCGTCCTCGGTTAGGTGCGTGCTCCTCCCACCCTAACCGCTGCGCCCTGCCCTGTACCCCTCCTCGGATTCTAAAAAAAATCTCGTGCAGGGTTTCCTCGGTCATCCATTGTGTGTAGAATGCCGCCCGATTTTTTGTGACACCGTGTTGTGAGGACGAATGGCTAAGAAACATCCGACAGCGTCTGCGACATCTACGCCAACTGCTGCCAAGTCCGAATCTGAATCGCCTGTTCCAAAGAAAGCCGCCAAGCCGGCGCAGCAAGTGACGGCGGTCGAGATGGGTGCGCGGCAGCGGGAAATCTCTGTCGCGGAGTTTTTCACGAAGAACCGGCACCTGCTCGGCTTCGACAATCCGCGCAAGGCGTTGCTGACCTGCGTGAAGGAAGCCGTGGACAATGCGCTGGACGCCTGCGAAGAGGCCGGGATCTTACCGGATGTGATCGTCAAGCTGGAGGTGGTGTCGAACGGCGAACCGATTGCGCCCAGTCAGGCCACGCGGTTTCGTGTCACGGTGACCGACAACGGGCCGGGGATCGTCCGCCAGCAGATTCCGCGCATTTTCGCGAAGCTGCTCTACGGTTCCAAGTTTCACCGGATGCGCATGAGCCGGGGCCAGCAGGGTATCGGCATTTCCGCCGCCGGCATGTATGGCCAGCTCACGACCGGCAAGCCGGTGCAGATCATTTCCCGTATCGGTCCTAAAGCCGTCGCGCATTTTTTTGAAGTGCAAATCGACACGAAGAAGAACGAGCCGCTGGTCCATGAAAATAAGCAGATCGAGTGGGCCCAACCGCGCGGCACGCAGGTCACGCTTGAAGTCGAAGGGAAATACCAGAAAGGCCGGGCGTCGGTAGACGAATGGCTCGAGCAAACATCCATCGCCAATCCCCACGTCAAGCTGACGTACCACACGCCGGAAGGGGAGACGAAAGACTATCCCCGCACCTACCACGAGCTGCCGCCGTCGCCGCGCGAGATCAAGCCGCATCCTTATGGCATCGAATTCGGCATGTTCCTCAAGATGCTGCAAGACACGAAGAGCCATTCGATTTCAGGATTTCTGGCGAGCGATTTTTGTCGGGTGTCGCCTCAGCTGGCGGATGAGATTTGCAAAGCGGCGAAGGTGCCGGCGCACTCCAAGCCGCGCGAGTTGAAGGGGCCCGCCGCCGAGACGTTCTACCGGACGATCCAAGAGACGAAGATCATGGCGCCGCCGACCAATTGCATTTCCCCGATCGGCGAGAAAGCGATTCTCTCCGGCCTCTACAAACAGATCAAGGGCGAGTTTTACACAGCGGTGAGCCGGCCGCCAGCCGTGTATCGCGGCAATCCGTTCATCATCGAGGCAGGGTTGGCCTACGGCCATCGACCGGAAGATCAGAACAAGACGAAACAGCCCACCGCGCCGAAAGCCGAAGGCGAACATGAAGAGGATGATTCGGAACTCGCGCGTGTGATCCGATACGCCAACCGCGTGCCGCTGCTGTATCAGCAGTCGGCCTGTTCGACCTTCAAGTCCGTCCTGAACACCACCTGGAAAAACTACGGCGTCCCGCAATCCCGCGGGGCATTGCCTGGCGGGCCGATGGTGATCTTCGTCCATATGGCCTCGGTGTGGGTGCCGTTCACAAGTGAGTCGAAAGAAGCGATTGCCGACTACGACGAAATCCAAAAGGAAATTACTTTGGCCTTGCGCGAGTGCGGCAGGCGGTTGGGGTTGTTCTTGCGCCGCCGTGAACGGGCCGCCAGCGAGTATCGGCGGCGGAACATCTTCGAGCTGTATATCGAAGAAGTGGTCGAGGCCTGCAATCGACTCAAGGGCGGCAAGTTGCCAAAAGAGAAATTGAAAGGGCAACTCCAAAAGATTGCGAACTCGCGGACCGGTGGGGCCAAGACCGACGAGGCGCTTGGCAAGACCAGCGCGGGGCCTGAAGGGCTCCCTCACTCCATCATCGTGACGGAGGAGGGCGTGGAGGGTGAGGTGGATCTGGCCAACCAGGTTGAGAGTGAGGCGGTCGCCGCGCCGGCGCAGACTCCGGTTGAAGCGAATCCCCTCCGCGAAGAAAAACCGGTTGCGACAAAGTCCAAGGCGCAGGGGAAGACACCGACGGGAATGAAGAAGAAAGATGCCAAGCCTCCCAAGGGAAAGGCCGCTCAGATGGCCCTGTTCAGCGGATCCGATAGACAAGATAGACGGGACAGACCAGACCGAGCAAACCAACGAGATAGACGAGACAGACCAGTCTCCGCTTCGAAGCCACGAGGAAAGAAATAAGATCCATGGCGACCAAACAGCACAAGACGACCTCGGTTGAAAAGAAACTCATCGGGTTGGCCGATATGGTGGTGACGGCGGCGGAGCGCTCGAAAGACCCGACCTTCTCAATTCCCATCCGTGCCCTCTCAAACGTTTCGTTCAACGAACGCAAGGGCTTGATCGAGATGGGCACCAAGAAACAGACCCGCTCGTTTTTCAACGTCGGCATGGCCAAGAAGTTCATGCAGACGATGCTGGTGGCGGACGCGTTGGCGGAATTACAGCGGGCCGAGCTCACGACCTCGCTCCGCGAAATTTACTATCGGACCAAACACACCATCCAAGATTCTCACGAGAACACGTTTGACACCCAGGACGAGTCCGATCCCGTGATCGAGGATTTGGAAGTGTCGCTGGCGGCGTTGCGGGAAGAGCTGCATGTCCGAGCGGAAAACAGCGGGAGCATTGTCGGTCCGGTGGTGTTCGGAGACGACGGCGACCGCGTGGATTGCTCAAAACTGGGGAAGGGCGGCTATTCCGTGCCGTCGATCGTTGAGCCGGAATATCTGGAGATCCGGCGTTGCACGGCGGATTTCGTGCTGCTGGTCGAGAAGGGCACCCAATGGAACCGGTTGTCGGAGGACAAGTTCTGGCGGCGCTATAATTGTGTGCTATTAACGGGCAACGGACAGCCGCCACGCGGTGTTCGCCGTCTTGCCAGACGGTTGCATGAAGAATATCGGCTGCCGGTCTATGTGCTGGTCGATAACGATCCCTGGGGGTACTACATTTATTCAGTGGTGAAGCAGGGCTCGATCAATCTGGCGTTCGAAAGTCAACGTATGGCGATTCCCAAGGCCAAGTTCATCGGCCTGTCCAGTGCCGATCCTGAACGGTACGGCTTGCCGCGCAATGTCGGGATCAAGCTCAACGAGAAGGACATCGCGCGCGCGAAGGAGCTGATGAACTACGAGTGGTTCAAGAAACCGGCCTGGCAAGCGGAGATCAAGCGGATGCTCACGAGCGGCCTGAAGTACGAACTCGACGCGCTGGCAAACAAGGATTTCCAGTACCTCACGAAGAAATATCTGCCGGGGAAACTCAAAGACAAAGACTGGCTGGACTAGCCTGCCTTTTCGTATCTCGTCGTTCGTGAAGCGTATCTTGCAAACAAAGATGAAAGCCACGCACGTTCCGGTTTGCGCGTCACGCTTCACGAGATACGTTTCACAGAATGAGCTCGTTCTACTGAGCGTCCTCGTTTCTATGAACCTCTTATGAACATATTGCCCGCTTGGACCGCACCCCTTCGGGACTGGCAGCGCCGCGCCATGGAGGCCGTGTGCGCCCATCCGACGGCGGACTTTCTGGCGATGGCGACGCCTGCCGCCGGGAAAACCCGGTTTGCGCTGCGCGTCGCGCATGAGTTTCTCAGAACCCAGTCCGCAGTTCGCGTGCTGGTGGTATGCCCGACCAGCCACCTGCGTGCACAATGGTCGGATGCCGCGGGGAAGGTCGGTCTGCAACTCGATCCGGCGTTGACGAACGAACAGGCCGTCGAAGCGTCGGACTATCACGGCGCCGTCGTGACCTACCAACAAGTGTGTCTGGCGCCGGAGATCTTTCAACGAGCCTGCCGGGTCAAGAAGACGCTGGTCATACTTGATGAGCTGCACCATGCGGGCGACGGCAAGAACTGGGGCCAGGCGCTGCGAACGGCGTTCGAGCCGGCGGTGT
>JABMDG010000004.1:31411-35338 GCA_015904045.1 Nitrospira sp. | reverse complement strand
GGAGGCTGTGCTCACGCTGGCCCTGTTGGACGGCAGTCCGTTCCTATTGACCGCTTCACAGACCGGACAGGTCGCCTGGGATATCGAGACGTGGACCGAGATCGACAGGCCTGCGGGATTTCCTGAAAACTGGTCGGGCCTTGGATGGAGACGTTCCTATCTGGCCACGACGGCCCGCACCAGGAATCCCATGGCATCTGCCCTCACGGTCTGGGATCCGAGGCGCAACGGCCCTGTCGCCGGCCTGGATATATTCACGAATGGAGACACTCAAGTCGTCGAGAAAGGCGCAACGTTGACGCTGGGTGCGTCCCTGGCCGTCGATCCCTTGAATCGATGGGCCGCCACAAGAGTCGGAGAACAGGTGTCCGTCTGGAATCTGGAGGATCAGGAAAGAAAGAAAACATTCTTGGTGAAAATGCCCTACTTCCTGCATTGGACAGGTGACGGGAAACATTTGGTCGTCTCTACACTCGACCGGAAAGTGCTGGTCTGGTCTGCGGAGACAATGGAACCCGCGCACTTCCTTCTGGACCCCGCCGTCACACAGTAACGCACTCTTCATGACCAATTCTGCTGCAATCGTGCTTCGCTGCGATCGACTGGTCGTTCGTGAAGCGTATCTCATTGGAGAAAAGAGCTGATAGCTGATGGCGTATAGCACGTGATCGGATCAGCGCATGTGCCCTCTGATTCATTCGCCGGTCTCGTGCAATAAGCCATACGCCATAAGCTCTATTCTTCAACTGAACGGCGAGCGACGAAGAACGTAGCAGCGGATCGGCCATTGAAGTAGAAGCGCTCATGAATAATATGGGTTAAGATTCAATCCCAAGCGCAACATTGCTGTCTGGTGGAAAAAGAAGATCAGCGATGGGGTTTCTTCACGCGGCTGTTCTGTGTACAATGCCGCGCGATTTCAGTTGCACCGTTCTGTGAGGATGAATGACCAAGAAACACTCAGCGCCCCCATCGACTGCTGCTTCGACTACCGCCAAGCCATTGTCTGAATCGCCCGCGCAGAAGAAAGCCGCAAAGCCGGAGCAGCAGGTGACCGCCGTCGAAATGGGCGCGCGCCAGCGGGAAATCTCCGTCTCGGAGTTTTTCACAAAGAACCGGCACCTGCTTGGCTTCGACAATCCGCGCAAGGCGCTGTTGACCTGTGTGAAGGAAGCGGTCGACAACGCATTGGATGCCTGCGAGGAAGCCGGCATTCTGCCCGATGTTACGGTGCGGCTGGAGATTGCTGCGACCAACGGAGCGCCGCCGCCGGCCAGCCAGGCCACGCGGTTCCGCATTACGGTGACGGACAACGGCCCAGGCATCGTCCGTCAGCAGATTCCGAGGATTTTTGCGAAGCTGCTCTACGGTTCCAAGTTCCACCGCATGAGAATGAGCCGGGGCCAGCAGGGGATCGGTATTTCCGCCGCCGGCATGTACGGTCAGCTGACGACCGGCAAACCGGTGACGATCATTTCGCGCACCGGGCCGCGTGCCGCCGCGCATTTTTTTGAAGTGCAGATCGACACGAAGAAGAACGAGCCGCTGGTGCATGAGAATAAGCAGATTGAATGGGAGCAGCCGCAAGGCACGCAGGTGGCGATCGAGGTCGAAGGCAAATACCAAAAAGGCCGGGCGTCGGTCGATGAATGGCTGGAGCAAACATCCATCGCCAACCCCCACGTCAAACTGACGTATCGCACACCGGAAGGGGAGATGAAGGAATATCCCCGCACCTATCATGAACTGCCGCCGTCGCCGCGGGAGATCAAGCCGCATCCCTACGGCATCGAATTCGGGATGTTCCTCAAGATGCTGCAAGACACGAAGAGCCACTCGGTGTCCGGATTGTTGTTGCAGCGGGCGGAGCTGACGACCTCGCTTCGAGAAATTTACTACCGGACGAAACACACCATCCAAGACTCGCATGAAAACACGTTTGACACGCAAGACGAATCCGATCCGGTGATCGAGGATCTGGAAGTCTCGCTCTCCGCGTTGCGGGAAGAGCTGCATGTCCGCGCGGAAAACAGCGGCAGCATCGTCGGACCGGTCGTGTTTGGCGATGACGGGGATCGCGTGGATTGTGCCAGGCTGGGCAAGGGCGGCTATTCGGTGCCCTCGATCGTAGAACCGGAATATCTGGAGATCAGGCGCTGCACGGCGGATTTCGTCCTGCTCGTCGAAAAAGGCACTCAGTGGAACCGGCTGTCGGAAGATAAATTCTGGCGGCGCTACAACTGTGTGCTGCTGACGGGTAACGGTCAGCCTCCTCGCGGTGTCCGCCGTTTGGCGAGACGGCTGCATGAAGAACACCGGCTGCCTGTCTATGTGCTGGTCGACAACGATCCGTGGGGCTATTACATTTATTCCGTCATCAAACAAGGCTCGATCAATCTGGCGTTTGAAAGCCAGCGCATGGCGATTCCGAAGGCCAAGTTCATCGGCTTGTCGAGCGCCGACCCTGAACGCTACGAGCTGCCGCGCAACGTCGGCATCAAGCTGAACGACAAAGACATCGCGCGCGCGAAAGAATTGATGAATTACGAGTGGTTCAAAAAGCCGGCGTGGCAGGCGGAGATCAAACGGATGCTTGCGAGCGGGCTCAAGTATGAGCTCGACGCGCTGGCGAACAAGGACTTCCAGTATCTGACCAAGAAGTATCTGCCGAGAAAGCTCAAAGAGAAAGACTGGCTGGACTAGTCCGCAGCGTCGTGTCTCGTCGTTCGTGAAGCGTATCTCGCAAACAAAGATTGAACACGCGCACGTTCCGTTTCGCGCTTCACGAGGACCGTCGACATTTCTATGAACCCCCTATGAAAACTTTGCCCGCCTGGACTGCGCCTCTTCGGGACTGGCAGCGCCGCGCCCTATCGGCGGTGTGCGCCCATCCGGCCATGGATTTTCTGGCGATGGCCACGCCTGCCGCCGGGAAAACGCGCTTTGCCCTGGCTGTTGCGCATCACTATCTGACGGCAGGGGCTGCGGTCAGAGTATTAGTGGTGTGTCCGACCAATCACTTGCGCGGGCAATGGTCGGACGCCGCCGGCAAGCTCGGTCTGCACCTTGATCCGGCCTTGACGAATGAACAGGCCGTGGAAGCGTCTGACTATCACGGCGCCGTGGTGACCTATCAGCAAGTCTGTCTGGCCCCGGCGATCTTTCAGCGAGCCTGTAAGAGTAAAAAGACCCTGCTCATTCTCGACGAGCTGCATCACGCCGGCGACGGCAAGAACTGGGGGAAAGCGCTCCGTACCGCTTTTGAGCCGGCGGTGTTCCGGCTGATTCTGTCCGGCACACCATTCCGCTCGGATAACAATCCAATACCCTTCATTCGTTATGAGCAGGGGGAGAGCCGGGCCGATTTCGCCTATGGCTATACCGACGCGATCGGCGACGGCGTGTGCCGTCCGATCGTGTTCCCCAGTTACGAGGGCGAGCTGACCTGGTTTTCCGAAGGCCGTGAGCATACGGCCACGTTTGAAGACGGCCTCACGTTCGACCGGCAGCGGGAACGGTTGAAGACGGCGCTGTTGCAAGAGACTTGGCTCGGTCCGGTCATTGCCGATGCCCATGCGCAGCTCACCCGATTGCGCAAGGAAGAACAACCGGACTCAGGCGGACTGATCGTGAGCATGGATCAAGACCATGCCCGCTGGGTGGCGGATCTCGTCGGTCGCATTACCGGCGTCAAAGCGGCCGTCGCGGTCTCAGACGATCCAGCTGCATCCGGCGTGATAGAGGACTTTGCCGGGCACAAGAAACAGCAGTGGCTGGTTGCGGTCAATATGGTGAGCGAAGGCGTGGACATTCCACGTCTTCGTGTCGGCGTTTACGGCACGAACGTACTGACGGAAATGTATTTCCGGCAGGTGGTCGGGCGGTTCGTCCGGATGCAGGACGGGATGCCCAAGCCGCAACGGGCCT
>JABMDG010000004.1:23363-31311 GCA_015904045.1 Nitrospira sp. | reverse complement strand
GGCTCATTACGCCAGGCAGATCAAGGCGGAGCGCGATCATGTGTTGGAAGATATTATGCCGGCCGGACAGCGGGATCTCTTCGGCCGTGTCACGGTCTCGACGAACGAGTACATGCCGTTGATGGCCGTGGCCAGGGTGGATAGCGTGATCGGCGAGGAGGACACGAGAGGCGAGAGCCAGCCGGCGCTCTCAGCTGAACCGCCGGTCTCACTCCATGAGCAGAAGCAGGATCTGCGCGAACTCCACCGGTTGCTCGTCAGTGCTGTTGCGAGAGCGGGCGGTATTGACCATCGCCGGCTGAACGCCGAATTGATCGCACGCACCGGGAGCCGTGTCGATCAGGCCACGGTCGAGCAGCTTCGGAAGCGCATTCAATTGTTGGAGCGATGGAAGGATCAAGGTTACGACGGGAAGCGGTGAGTCAGCCACATGGCGGCCGATCAATTCGTAGCGGCCTCTTTCTCGCGCAGGTACCTGTCGAACAGATATGTGCCGAACGGAAGAACAGAGGCGACAAAAGCCTGCATGCAAAACCTATTGTCCCATTGGTATTTGGTGCGCAGCCGGGCTAACCGGCCGACATAGAGCAGAAACAAGATGCCGTGGATCGACCCCACGATTCTGACGGCCAGCGGCATCCCCATGAAATACTTCATCGGCATGGCGATGCACAGCAGGATCAGAAAAGACGTCCCCTCCGCTAACGCAATCATCCTAAATGCTCGGATCGGGCTCATTGGCATCGATCTTTCTGCTTCTCTCAACGAAGTCTGTCGTGTGGTAACATGAAACGCTCGCAGCCGATACACCTGGACGCGGTTCGTGCGGTGTTCAGGCGGATAAGCCTGCGCGCATTGTCATGAACTTTTAAGCAAGTGTCAATGAGACCCGCCGGGATAAGACCTTCAAGCTGGCCTGCCTATTCGTGAATGCACTTTTCCGTAATTTCCGGTCCGTTCCGGAGTCCGCAAGACGCGGCACCAGCGACAGACTCGAAGGAGCCCTCAACATATCTAACGAGCGGTTCTCTCTGGAGGGGTGGGAGTGGAGCAGGGGCCTGGGCCGGGGAGTATCGGACCACACACCCCACGGCTGTCAGGCCGTAGGGTGTGTACTGTACCGCGATCCGATCGGCTTAGTTCGGCGGCAGCATCCAATAGCACCAGCCGAGAATAATTGGGGCTGCCACATACATGGCCTTTTTCCCGAAGGCATCATTTACCCCATAGATGAGAATGCCACCGATGAAGACGAAATAGATCCAGCCGATTCCCCGATAGCTGGCACTGTGGTCGGCCGCCAAAGCGAGGGCAGGTGATCCGAGGATCAGTCCGGCTGAGATTGTAGTTAACCGTTTCATCGCGGTCTCCTTCCGAGATAGGTGAAAGGATGGGACATGTTGCTGAAACAGGGGACAGTGGCAGACACAAGAACGCCCTCGTAGCGATGGAGCGCCAGGAGGGCGTGTGCTGTTTGCGAATGAGGTTCTATGGGGGGGCGGAGAAATCTAGCCAGAAGTCACAGAACACCTCTTTGTCTAACGGCCTGAGCCATGCTGTGCTTTCGAGCCCAGGAAGTCAAACCGACAACTGTATGGGGGACATAAAGGGGCTGTCCCACTCATATTCGTCTTGAACACATTGACGAGCAGGAGCCGTGACTCGTTCTTTAGGAGAGCGGTTGCTCATATTCTTCTATGAGATTTTTTTCATGCTGCACTAATCTGATCTTCATGTGACAGGACTATGGTGGATTCACTGACGCGATGTTCAGCCGATGGCAGAGACCATAGGAAAAGGAGGAGGGAGCATGAAACAGATGATCACATCTACACCGGTGGTGAGATTGGGAGTGAAGAGGTTGGCGCCGCACCATCTTTGGGAGTTGGCCGGAAGATTGTTCAGGCTCAATGCAGAGCGGTGGCAGCGGCGGGCGCTGTTCTACGAGCGGCACCGCGACTATTTCCCACGGTTATCTGCCGGTCAATTCGTCGAACGGTGCCGTCAATTGGAAGCAACGTACCGGCGACTTGCGGAGACCATGTTCGCGCTACCAGCCAAACGCGAGTGGGCACCGGTCCGAACGATGGTCTTGCGCAGAAAGCAGGGGGGGAGGGCTGTACTGCCTGACCACCGGGCATTGATTTCAGTTCGGTGAGAAGCCAGGGGTGAGCGTAAGAGGTTTGCCCACCTGAAGGCTGAGGGAAGAGGGGCGACTACCGGGATACAATGGTGGTAGCCGGGACTACTGGCTTACCATCGCACTGCTCGCCCCCACCCTGTAATTTCACTCTGACCTCTAGCTCTTTCTAATTCTGACTCAAGGCCTGATCTCCCTGAGGACCCGCCCCGCCTTCTCTCCGTCCGCACCCGAGGTTTCAGCACCGGCCGGATGTGGTAAGCTCGGCACCCCATGCGCATTTTCGTTCTCGGTGTCGGAGCAACCGGTTCCTATCTCGTCAAGCTCCTGACTCGCCAGGGCCATCATGTGACGTGTGGCGATCGAGATCCTGAACGGGCGCATCGTTTCCTGGGAGCCAAGCTTCCGGTTACGGTCGAACGGGTGAATGCTCACAATATCTGGAGCATCATCAAGGCCGCGCGAGGAAGCCAATTGGTGGTGAATGCCCTTCCTGCTGTGTGTAATCGGATCGTCCTTCGTGCAGCTCTCCGCTTGCGGGCGCATTATCTCGATACTGCCGCTCATCTGACCAAAAGCCCCTTTCGCGCCGAACAGTTGGAGTTCACACAGCGTTTCCTGGAGAAGCGCCGGGCGGCTGTCATTACCGCCGGGGTTGCTCCGGGGCTGACCAATCTCCTTGCGGCTGCGGCGGCGGATTCGCTCGATTCGGTCGAGGCGGTTTGGGTTCGGCTCTATGAATCCACCGAAAGCGAGTATCCGGTGTCGCAATGGTCGGCGGAAGTTTCCTTTGACGAAGCCGTCTCGCTACCCCGCGTCTATCGCGACGGCCGGTTTTTGCTCGGCCGGCGATTCGGCGAACGTGAGATCTTTCGCTTCCCGGCGCCGATCGGTCCGGTGCCGGTCATGCTGGCGGCTCAAGATGAAGTCGTCACGGTTCCCCATGTGATGCCCCTCCGGTCGATGGATGCCAAAATCGGCGGATCGGATGTTGATCGCCTCCGGCGTTGGTATCGACAGGGAAAGCTCAGGAAATCGCGAGGGCTTGTGTCTTCACGCTTTCCACGAACGCCGACGCCCGGCACCCTCGATCGTCTGATCCAGGGGGGGATTCTTCATAATGCGCATTTTGCGGCAGCCGTGGTCGTCGAGGGCGTCAAAGATGGCCGCCGGATGACGATTCGCTGGGATGCCACAATGCCCAGCCTGTATCTGCTTTATCGTCGGGGGGAGTTACGGTCGCCAATCGCTTGGGCGACGGCGCGCATGGTGTCGCTGTTTGTCAGACATTTCCCCAGGGACCTCATCGGTGTCCATGCTCCGGAGGCCTTGCCTCGGGATGTCCGTCGGGCGATCCTTCGAGATGCCCGCGCGCGAGGGTTTCGAATCGTGAAGCGTGTGACATCGCGGGCGCCACGACATCTCTGACTAGTTCCGGTTCCACGCCTTGCGCCGACTTTTCAGCGGGTGCTAAGATTCGATCGTCAAAATAGTGCGAGACCTGTGCAGGAAACATCATGCCCAATATCACCTTGCTCGTTTCTCCCAGTTGCGGCGCCTGTCCGTCGGCCAAGAGCCTGTGGAAACAGTTGCGCGTGAAGTACAGTTTTTCCTATCGGGAAGTCGATATCACGACGAAAGACGGTCAGGAGCTGGCCGACCGCCATTCCGTACGGGCGGTTCCCGCCACCATCATCGATGGGCGATTGACCTTTGTCGGCGTTCCCAGCCGGGAGAGCGCGGAGAAGGCTATTCTATTGAAGATCAAACAGCGGGAAGGATAGCGAGTCATGGACGAAGACGAGAACGAACTCCCGGACCTTCCCCTCATCGACAAGGGTCCTCCACCGGATTGTCCGATCTGCGGCGATCCGATGGGCTTTATCGACGGCGACTGGGCCTGCGTCGACTGCAACGGCGAATTGCTGGGCCCGGAAACGGGCTAGAGATACCAGTGATCTGTGAAGAGTGATGGGTGATGAGTTTTAGACTGCGAAAACTGTTTCGTGTCTTTGCGGTTCTCACGCATCACTTATCACGCGTCACGCTTCACGGTTTCTAATGCTCCGCATCGTCACCGGGCCGTTCCATCCTGCCCTCGATCACGCGCTCGTGGAAGATGTGCGTGCGCTCAAGGCTGATGATCCCTTTGCGCTACTCGCCATCATCGTTCCTTCTGCGTCACTTGCCGACCGGCTGAAACGATTTCTGTCCATCGAATCGCACCTTCCGCTGCTCAATCTCCATGTGCTGACGTTTCATCAATTCGCGTTGCGGCTGCGGGACGATCTGGCGCTAAGCGGGCAACCGATTCCGCCTCTGCAGCTGGTCGACGATTTCTTTTTCGAGCAACTTCTCCGTCAGCTGGTGAACCGACGGCTGCCTGGCTTGGAGGAGGCGGCCCGGTTGCCGTCCTCGCCCGGCACCTGGAAAGGGCTGTGGGCCACGGTGCGGGACCTGAAAGACGCGGTGGTGGACCCGGCGACTGCGCTGAAGGCCGTGGCGGAAGGGCTCTTCGAGGAAGACGACCGCTCCTGGTTGCAAACGCTGTTTACGTTGCAAGCCGCTGTGATCGAAGGAAGCCGATCGCTTGGGGTCGGCTCGCCGGATGATCTGGTCGCGCGCCTGTGTTTCTATGGTTTTTATGATCTGCTGCAAGTCCAGCTGTCCTTCTTCCAATCGATCGCGCGCTGCGCGCCGACGACGCTCTATGTCCCGCTGGGGCCCGGCCGGTCGTATGATTTTTCCCGCCGGTTCTTTGAACGATACCTGTTGCCGCTGGCAGAGACACATGAGGATCGGAGTGAAGCGTCCGCCGCCGCTACTTCATCTGCTCCGGTCGAACTGTCTGTCACGAGCGTCATCGGGGCGGAGGAAGAACTGGCCGCTGTGTGCCGGGAGATTCTGACGCTCGTCGAAGTCCATGGCTATCGATTCGACGATATCGGCGTGGTCGCGCGCTCGTTCGATCTTTATCGGCCAAAACTGCAGTCCGTATTCGATCGGCATCTCGTGCCCTTCACCTCCACCGCGGGACGGCCGTCGGTGCGAGAGCCGCTTGTGAAGGCGCTGCTGCAACTGGCGTCGCTTCCGTCGAACAACTTTGAGCGGTCGGCTGTCTTGGACGTGGTGGCCTCGCCGTTCTATCGAGGGCCGGGAGATGGGCATCCGGTGGTTGAGCGTCGGCCTGATCGATGGCGGCTTGCGGTCTCGACGCTGGGCATTACAAAGGGATCAGCTGAATGGGCGCGGTTATCGGCTTCTACGGCTTCATCCATTCTTATGGAGGCTGCTGCCGATCAAGAAGACAACGGCGCAAGAGCGATGTCTGTGTATGATCGTGAACAAGTTTCCCTGCTATCGATTCTTGTGACGAACTTGATTCACGATTGCGACCGTCTGCCCCGGCGCGGATCGATCGGGCAGTTAACCGATGCGTTTGCCGAATTGGTTCACGGACATTTCGCGATTCCAGGCTGGACTGAATCGGAATCGTCGGATGCTCAGGATGAGACGGATCAGCTGCGTATCGGCGAAGCCGTCACGCGCGCGCTCGATCGATTGTCGGAACTGGACCTAGTCGGCGCCGATCTTACATGGGAAGAGTGGACGGAACTATTTCGGCTGGCGTTGGAAGACCAGGCTCTTCCCATCGAAGGCAGTCCCCATCAAGGGGTATGGGTCTTCGATGCCATGCAGGCCCGTGGCCTGCGCTTTCGCGCGCTCTTCGTCATGGGCCTCAATGAACAACTGTTTCCACGCGTCGTTCGCGAAGATCCGTTTTTACGGGATCGACAGCGTCTTGTGCTGGCATCCACGCTGGGTTTTCTGATCGACGAGAAGCTGGCGGGCCACGAAGAGGAACGGCTCCTCTTCGAACTGCTGAGCCGCGCTGCATCGAATCGGCTCTATCTCTCCTATCAGCGGGCCGACGAAGCGGGTCGCGTCATGGCGCCGGCGGCCGTCGTGGCGGCGGCGCAGCGGGATCCGTATTTTGTCGCAAGTCCTGAACGCGTTGTGGCGCGCCGATTGACCGAGCGGGTTGCTTCCCAGCCGGCGATCCAGGAGGTGCTTCCGGCACAGGACCTCGCCGTGAATCTGTTGCTGCATGAGCAAGAGGCCGGACCTCTGCTCGACCATGTGGGACAACCTCGTGAGTTATTCGAGCATGGCATGGCGGTTCAGCACATCATGGAGCGTGATTCTCAAGACTTGGGACCGTTCGATGGCATGGTGGGAACAGGCATCTCATCGGATACGCCGCCCGATCAGCAGGAGTTGTCGCCGACGTCGTTGGAGCGGTATGCGACCTGTCCCTTTCAATACTTTGCGGAAAAGCGGCTGCGGCTTGAGCCGGTCCGGGCCATGCGCCGGGATCATCTTCCGGCGCTCACGCTGGGCACGCTCATCCACGCCGCCTTGCGGCTCAGCTACGAGCGGTTGATTGCCGTACAGTGGCCGGAATCTGAGGTCGATCGTTCGACTGTCAGGCAAGTCATTGCCGATTCAACTGCCGAGGTGTTTGCCGGCCATGCAGCCACGAGCGGGACAGGGCATGCGCTGCTGTGGACGATGGCGCAGGAACAGGTTGTGGCATTGGTCACTCTTGCCGCCGATTCCGATAGAGCGGACTACCGGGAGACCGGCTACAGGCCGAAGGCGTTTGAAATTGAAGCAGAGGGGTTGATTTCTTTGGGAGGCGAGACAGCGGACCTCAAGATTCACGGCACACTGGACCGTCTCGACGTGCGGCTGAATCCGCCGGGTCTTCGGATCGTGGATTACAAGTTCAAGCAGGGGAGCGAGATGGACACCAAAGATCGCAATTTGGTGTTGGGCGCAGCCAGGGGGGCGCGGCTCCAGCCTCCGCTATATGCCTCCATGACGTTGCCTGCTGAATCTGTGCCGGCTGAAGTGCAATTTGTGTATCTGGCCCCGCGCTGGGATCCACCGATTGCACGGTCGATCTTTGAGCGCGCAAGTCTGTCAGGCAAGACCGGAGAGATGATCATGCAGACGATTCGAACCCTCGTGCAGGGCATCGCGCGGCAAGAGTTCTTCATCCTACCGGATGCCTATTGTGACCAGTGCGTGTTTTCCGCCACCTGCCGCCGCTACGATTCCAACGCATGGTGGAGGTCCTACCGTTCGCCGGAGGCCAGGGCGTTGCGCCGGTTGCGAAAGTTACAGGTGCAGAATGAATGAGGGAACGCCCCTGTCAGATGCCCAGGGTCGGATTCTGGCGCAGACGACATGGGATCGGAATGTGGTCGTGAGGGCCGGGGCCGGCACGGGCAAGACCACGATTCTCGTCAACCGGATGCTCAATCTGCTGATGCGGGAGCCGCAGCCGTTGGCGATCACCGAGATCGTGGCGCTGACGTTCACCAACAAGGCTGCGACGGAAATGAAACAGCGGCTCCGGCGGGATTTGACCAAACTCGCCGAGTCTGCCGATGAGTCTTTGTCGGCGCTCTTTTGCGGGCGGTATCGGTTGTCGTTCGATCAGGTGAGGGAACGGGCCGAACGGGCGCTCGCGCAGTTCGAGAAGGCGCAGATCGGGACGCTGCACAGTTTTGCCGCGCATCTCTTGCGGTTGCATCCGCTGGAGTCCGGTCTTGATCCGTCATTTCAGGAAGACGACGGGTCACGATTCACCGAACTGTTCGATGCCCGGTGGCAGGCGTGGCTGGCAGAGGAACTCGGAGCGGCGGGGCGGCATCATGCGCAATGGAGGAGGGTACTGGCCGGGACAAGCCTCGATGACTTCCATGACCTGGCTGTCACGCTGGCCGGCGAGTCGATCGA
>JABMDG010000004.1:21718-23263 GCA_015904045.1 Nitrospira sp. | reverse complement strand
ACTGTTTACACTGCAAGCTGCGGTCATCGAAGGAAGCCGATCGCTCGGAGTAGGATCGGCGGACGACTTGATTGCGTCGCTTGGCCAGGACTTCTCGGGATCGGCTCTGCTGACTCGCTTCACGCGCCTGTGTTTCTATGGTTTTTACGATCTTCTGCAAGTCCAGCTTTCCTTCTTCCAATCGATTTCGCGCTGTGCGCCGACGACGCTCTATGTCCCGCTGGGGCCCGGCCGGGCGTATGATTATTCCCGCCGGTTCTTTGAACGATACCTGCTGCCGCTGGCAGAGACACATGAGGATCGGAGCGACGCGTCCGCCTCCGGCACTTCATCCGCTCCGGTCGAACTCTCCGTGACGAGCGTCATCGGGGTGGAGGAAGAACTGGCCGCTGTGTGCCGTGAGATTCTGACGCTCGTCGAAGTCCATGGCTATCGATTCGACGACATCGGCGTGGTCGCGCGCTCGTTCGATCTGTATCGGGCCAAACTACAATCCGTATTCGATCGGCATCTCGTGCCCTTCACCTCCACCGCAGGGAGGCCTCTGGCGCGAGAGCCTCTTGTGAAGGCGCTGCTGCAACTGGCGTCGCTTCCGTCGAACGACTTCGAACGATCGGCCGTCCTGGACGTGGTGGCCTCGCCGTTCTATCGAGGATCCGGAGACGGGCATCCGGTGGTTGAGCGTCGGCCTGATCGGTGGCGGCTTGCGGTCTCGACGCTGGGCATTACAAAGGGATCAGCGGAATGGGCGCGGTTATCGGCTTCTGCGGCGTCATCCATTCTTATGGAGGCTGCTGCTGATCAAGAAGACGATGGCGCAAGGGCGATGCCTGCCCATGATCGTGAACAAGTTACCCTCCTGTCTATTCTTGTGACGAACCTGATTCACGATTGCGACCGTCTGCCTCGGCGCGGATCGATCGGGCAGCTAACCGATGCCTTTGCCGAATTGGTTCACGGACATTTCACGATTCCGGTTTGGACAGAATCGGAGTCGTCTGATGCTCAGGATGAGACGGATCAGATGTGTATCGGCGACGCCGTCACGCGCGCGCTTGATCGATTGTCGGAACTGGACCAGGTCGGCGCCGATCTTACATGGGAAGAGTGGACGGAGCTCTTCCGACTGGCGTTGGAAGACCAGACTCTTCCCATTGAAGGCAGTCCCCATCGAGGGGTATGGGTGTTCGATGCCATGCAGGCCAGAGGCCTGCGCTTTCGCGCGCTCTTCGTGATGGGCCTCAATGAACAGGTGTTTCCGCGCGTCGTGCGCGAAGATCCGTTTTTGCGGGACCGGCAGCGTCTTGTGCTGGAGTCCACACTGGGTTTTCTGATCGATGAGAAGCTGGCGGGCCACGAAGAGGAACGGCTCCTGTTCGAACTGCTGAGCCGCGCTGCATCGAATCGGCTCTATCTTTCCTATCAGCGGGCCGACGAAGCGGGCCGTGTCATGGCGCCATCGGCCTTCGTGGCGGCGGCGCAGCGAGACCCCTATTTTGTCGCAAGTCCTGAACGCGTTGTGGCGCGCCGATTGACCGAGCGGGT
>JABMDG010000004.1:12216-21618 GCA_015904045.1 Nitrospira sp. | reverse complement strand
CTCGGGATCATATGGGAGGCGGTTCTCCATTGCAAGCTGATTGGTGAGTGGTTGGTATGCGGGGTGATATTCTTGCAAATCGGCTCTGGTGGCTATGTGGAGACGTATGACTGTTGGTTTTCTGTAACGATTGTGTCACGAGCTGTTGGCAAAACAGGACTGTTTATGAGCCGGTCTTAATCGGACGAGGCAGAGGGTAAATATTTCATCGGGATAGGAGCGGGTTGTGGCTGGCACGATTGGTGCTCCAAGACTCAATCTGTAGAAACACTGTCACACGGGCCAGTGCAACACCTAAGGGAGGTTCATCATGTCGGAAAATGGGAAACACGTCGCCAAGGTTGCAGCTATGATCGCCGGAGGCGCCGTCCTCGGGGCCGGTCTCGGGCTCCTCTTCGCCCCGAAGTCGGGTGTCCAAACCCGCAGGGATATTGGCCGGTATGCGAAGAAGGCACAGGTCCAGGCCCTTCGATTGAGTCGCTCGGTCCAGGCCGGGGTGAAGCAAGTGATCAATCACCGGAATGAGATCGTCAAGCCCTGTGAAGAGCCGCCGGTTCTCACCGCGACGCTGAACTGACGTGTAAGAAGAGTGACTTCTGCCGGCCTGACGCCGAGGCGATCGGCTCAGGCCGGCAAGGGTGCTTCCCGCCCGTCATACCTCCTGAGTCACCCGTAGCCTGCTTGAATACCTTCGACCTCGATGCTACAGTCCCGCCGTTTGGGGCATGGATGGCCATGCCTCAGGATGACCGATGACCAGATGATGTAACCGTGACGCCGGTGTGCCGGAGTGGCGGAATTGGTAGACGCAAGGGACTTAAAATCCCTCGGGCTCACAAGGCCCGTGCCGGTTCGATTCCGGCCTCCGGCACCATGAGAATCGGGGAGTGACTGCATGCGATCGGATAGAGGGGATTCATGAACACAAAGGGCATTGTGGTGATCGTGGTGAGCATCGGGCTGTTCTTTTTCGCCATTGGGGTTGGGGCGTGGGTGATGACGGCGCCGCTTGAAGCCGGCGAGGCGCAGGCAAAGCGGTGCAATGACTATGTGGATGAGTTGGATATGGTGAAGAAGTACAATTGGTTTTGGACTCCCTATCACCGGAGAATGGCATTCAACGACTGTGTCACGAAGAAGTTGGGCGAACCGAAGCAGCCGTAAATTACGCGAGCTGGTCCGGCGCAAGCACGACCCTGAAGGTCGTGCTCAAGTCCTGTTAGTACTCGTCGATTTCGTCCGTCTCATCGACCAACTCGGCTGTGACTTCGGCCGGTTCGGAGGTCCATTGCGCCAGCGGGATGCCTTTGGCCTTCAGAATGGCTTCCTGTTCGGTTCCCGCCGCCAGAGTCAGTTCATAATCAATCGTCTGCCGTACTTGAAACATGCGCATGGGGTCAGATCTCCTCAGTGCGATGGAGTACCGTCAATCGGGATCATCAGGTGGGTATAGAGTCCGGATTGCTTATGGGAGTGTCGCCATAGTTGGAGCTGTACGGGAGCATGTCATCCGAGGCCTCCTTTCAGCCAGTGGAAGTCTGGGCGGCATTGTAGGCTACGGACCGAGAAATTTGGAAGTCCGATCGCACATGCTGGAAAGGGGGGGCTGTGCCGCCCTTCTGAGTGGGGGTCTGGCATCGCGCTACGAAAAGTATTATGATTGAAACCGGAGGCCGATGACGGGTTCCTGCGATGTTCTGACGTAGGAGGTAGGACGATGGCTGGCAAACGCACATGTCCGTCTTGCAACGCGGGGGATGCGAAACAGATCAGCGAGATTGTGAAGCAGGAGGCCGCGGCCGGTGTGAAGAGCGGGTTGGCCCAACAGTATAATCCGCCAAAGCAGCCATGGGCCTATGTTCAGGGGTTCTTCCTCGCGATGCCGGTCAATGTCGGCATCATGCTTTCCATGACCTCGCCGGAAACGTCGGAACCGGCAACCGCGATGGCGGACGTGCTGTCGACCGTTGGGTTCTTAAGCGTCTGGGTCGGCTATGGAGTCTGGAAGAACAAGGCCTACACGAAAAAGCTGGAAGATTGGAAGAACACCGTCGCCTCAAAGCTGCATTGCTTAAAATGCGGCCATGTGTTTGGTACCTAGAGCGTCCGTTTGCTGTCGACTCCCGTTCTCCTTGTGCATGACCGGAGTCGTTGCTCGCAATCGGGCGTGCGCAGATCCGGCGTAATCTCCCAACCGACGCCGGCGGTTTCTTTCTCGCCGTTCGAGTGACTGAGTATGGCGAGGCTGCTCTCCATCATACTGGCCTTGATCATCGCTGAATCGGCCTACGCGGAGTGGGTGGCGGTCGAGAAGGACTATCTCGATCCTGGGCTCCGGACTGTGTACATCGATCCCGACACGATCACCAGGGACGGGACAATGGTGACGGTCTGGCAATTGACGGATTATAAGATGATTCAGGGTGGTGGGGTAGGGTTCGGCCGTTTCATGATGAGCCCGCACCGGTTCTTTTCCGCTAAGACTCAGAAACAACTGGACTGCGAGCCCAAGCGGATTCGCTTACTCGAGTACATCGATTTTCTCCACCACATGGGGACCGGCCCTGCGTCTCACGGCTATGTGGATCCCACCGCGTGGTTGCCGATTGAGCCCGCGAGCGTCAACCACGCCTTGTGGGAAGTCCTCTGCGGTCAGGGATAACCGCGTGTGTCCGTGGTCGTCCGTCAACACGAGGACCGCTTACCGCATCGACGTCAATGCCAGGCGGTGAGGCGGTGCTATCCTTTTTCCCTGTCTTCGCTGTGAGGCAATTGCCCGGACCGGCACCAGCTGATCGTGGGCCGAGAGGCCGAAGAGCGCGATGGCGAGCCCCCGGTATCTGGCCTCCAACTCGCGGCACCGAGCGACGAATCGGCCGGCAATGAGCCGAGGAAAGTAGTCGCGGTGACGCTCGTAGAAGCGTGCCCGCCGTCCCCAGCGCTCCGCTTTGAATGCAAATAGTTTCAGAGCCAAACCCGCGAGATGGTTCGGTGATAACCGCGTCGCGCCCCGCTTCACGGGACTCACGACGATGGATGTGGATGTCGTTAAGCCGGTCATGCTGCCTCCTCCCTGGTTAGGTGTCGGTGCTGTCGGCTGAAGGCCGTGATCGTATGTCATGGATCTCAACGATCTTCGAGCCGGTACGTACACGATAATCAGGCAACATGAAAAGAGGATTAGTAGGACATGAGAAAACGCTTAGAAACACAAAAACTGACGCGATGCGATCGTCTGTCACGCGATGTCGAGTGCCTTCCTTGATGAAGAGGGGATCGATCATCGTGTGGGAGCACGATGAGGCCGGATTGCACTCTTCCTCGCGTCAGCGCTAGACTTGCGAATGGTGCCTCCCGCACATCCATCAACACCGAATTGGTGGCTCAGGGGCGTCATCGCGCGATCCGTTGGTATCGTCGCCGTCGCCCTGGGGTTCGTCATCGGTATGGACGGACTCGATCATCCCACCTCACATTGGCTCCAGACCGCCTTTGGGTTGCTCGCGACCGGGATCGTGGCCCAGGCCTATGGGCTCTACTGCTCGATTAAACGGATGCGATGACTCAACCCCGCCATCAGCCAGATGCAATAGGCTCTCTTGTTTCGGCCAGGACCTCATGGCGAATTGGTGGGCGATCGCGTATGATCGCCTCGCTCTGTTTGCTGACATGCCTAGCTTTTGAGGGATGACGATCATGGATGTAGACGCATCGTCGAGGCGGTTGATTGCGGTAGGCTGTGTCTTGGCAGGTATCGGTGTGGCGGCCGGGGCATTCGGGGCCCACATGCTCAAGACGATACTGGAGCCGCCGATGTTGGCCGCCTACGATACGGGCACTCGCTACCAGATGTACCATGCGTTCGGGATGATTCTGGCTGGAATGGCGGCGAGACTCTTCGGTGATCCTCGGTTGGCGACCGCGGGATGGATTTTTGCCGCAGGGATGGTGATGTTCTGCGGCAGTCTCTACGGGATCGCGCTGGCGGGTCTGAAGTGGATGGGGCCGGTCACGCCGCTGGGTGGATTGACGTTTATCATCGGCTGGGGCCTGTTCGGTTGGCGGCTGTGGCGGAGAAAATAGGCTAAAGCTTGCGCGTCGTTCGTGAAGCGTGAAGCGTATCTCGCGAGCGACAAGATACGAGATACGTTTGTCAGGGCTTCGAGGGTTGGCACTTGGCTGTGCGTTTGGCCGAGATCGGTCCCCAGCCCCCGGTGTTATTCGCAAACGATCCTTCCAGCTTCATCGGCTCATCGAGCGCATCTTTCTTGTGTCCTTCCGTGACGAACAGCAAACTGTCTTCCTGCACATAGCCTCGTTCCTCCCACCGCAAGTAAATGCTGTCGCCGAGTACGACGGCTTCGGCCGGTACGGACACGTTGGGCAATGTCTGCCCGGCTGGAGGGAAGACGATGGTCATTTTCTGTTCTTGGTGATTGTAGTGATTGTGGATGATCCACTGCCAGGTCCCGCAGAGGCGGGCGAGCCCCCTGGCTTGCCGGATCCGGTCTTTCCATTCAGAGAGTGACCACCAAGCCGCGAGTGCTCGTTGATGCGCCTCCAATGCCACCTGCTGGGACGCAAGGAGCAGTTCGGTTCGCTGTGCGTGGGGCACTGCTTGCGTCGGATCAGCGGCGGAGTGTTCCGCCATCAACCGGAAGAAGCCGTTGAGACTGGCGAGTTGGCTGGTGCCGCTGATCCAGTCCTGCCGTTCTGTAGAAGAAACAGATGGCGATGCCGCTTCTTCAGTCGTTCGGCTGCGAGAGTCGGCAAGTTGCCAGGCCGCCAGCGCTGCCATGAGTTCCTGAGCAGATTGAGACAATTCGGCGAGGCGGAGGTCTTTCGCCGCCTGGGCCGACAGTCCCTTCGCGCCGAGGATACGGGCCACATCATTCAAGCCCAGCGCCGGGCCGACGGTGGAGGTGAACAGTGCCATGGCGCTGGCAGTGGAATTCACTCCAGCGAGTTGGGCACCGTGGTCGACGACAATCTTCGATACGAGTTCGGGTGAAGATTTTTCCGCAGCGAATGCCGTCATCGGGGTAACGAGGCAGAGCGCCGCCGCCAAGAGAATGGTTCCCGTTCCAGGCAGGTTGGGACGGCTGTGCATCGGCGTATGTCCCATTGTAACACTCGGTACGAAATGGGGTAGGGGCGTGTCTGTCTAGGTCCCTTGAAAGCAGGTTTTGAGAAACGTGGCGGTTCGTTCCCAGGCCAAGGCCGTCGCATCGGCTCGATAGGCAGCCGGTTTCATCTCGTTACAGAACGCCTGAGCAGCATCCTGATACGTATGAATCTCGGTCTTCTTTCCATATTCCGAGCAGGCGGCCTGCAAGGATGCAATCTCCTCGTTGGTGGCCCAGGAATCTTGGCCGGCCTGGTGATACAAGAAGGACCCGGAGAGGTCCTTCACCAATTCCAACGGCTGAATTGTCTTGCCGTAGTAGGACACGGCGGCCCGCAGCCGCTTCCGGGCGCAGGCAAACCGTAATGCGTACGTTCCGCCCATGCCGTAGCCGACAACGCCGTGAATGTTCCGTTTCGCGAAGGTGCGGGTATTCAGATATTCACAACAGGAATTGATGTCGGTGAGCACCTGCGTATCGTTCTGTTTGTCCATTAAGGCCGCTGCAACCTCATCATTGGCCGTGACCATGCCGCCTAGCCGGCCGTAGAGATTGGGAATGATGACCACATAACCCTCACAGGCAAGCCGGGCGCCGAGGTCTTTCATTTGCCCGGTCAGCCCCCACCAATCGTGGAGGAGCACCAAGCCGGGATAGATACCCTGGACTTGCGGCCAGAACAGCAGGCTGTCGATCTGATGTTCTTTCGGCATCCGTGTTCTGAAATAGGGATCGACCATTTGGTCTGTGTGCGTGGGAATTGGGACGCCACTGGGAAACCGCGCGGTCCCGGTCCCGATCTGTTGCATAGTAAAAGGGGCGGTCTGTGTAGTGGTCATACGATTGACTATAGGGAGCCATTTGCGGGAATGTCAACGGACTCAATGGGGCGTCGTTCGTATCTCGTCGTGCGTCGCTCGCGATCAAGAGCCCGTTTGTGCCATTCTTGTTTGTGCTTCAAGCTTCACGAGATACGCTTCACGAATGACTAGTGACACACATTGACCGTGGCAGTGGACATATTCATGGGCCATTTGGGTTGAGATGAGCAAGGGATCGCTTGGGATCGGATTGATCGGGGTTGGGCGCCATGGAATGCGCTATGCCCGGCACCTGCTGCATGATGTGTCGACCGCCTCGCTCAAGGCGGTGTGCCGTCGGCATCCGGAACAGGGCCTTGACCTTCCCGGGGCGGCCTTCAACGATTGCGTTACTAAGAAGTTGGGCTCGTCGCCGCAGCCATAGAGAAACTGTTCCACCGGAACTCTTGTCCCGGGAGAGTTCCGGCGAGATAAGATCGATCGGTTGTGTTCGCCAGCTCGATCATTGTGAAAATTCGTGTGTGCCCGGAAGATGCGATGAGCAGGCGGATGTCGTGCCGTGCGGTCGAAAGAGCCGATGGTGCAGGTGGGGCAACCGGCATTCGTCATTCGATCCGGACCACTCGCCACTTGCTACTCGCCATTCACCATTACGCAGGATGCTATCGGCCATCAGCTGTCAGCTTTTGTCCTTTTAGTATTCGTCGATTTCGTCCGTTTCATCGATCAATTCTGCCGTGATCTCAGCCGGTTCCCCAGTCCACTGAGTCAGAGGGATGCCTTTGGCTTTCAAAATGGCTTCCTGTTCGGTTCCCGCCGCTAGGGTCAGTTCATAATTAATCGTGTGCCGCACTTGAAACATTCTCATAGCATCTCCTGTGATACCGGCAACGCCGGCATAACTGAACGACTCCACGGTTGGTTCATGTAAGGGGCGAACTAGTTTTTATCCTAAGTGCGACGGTATTGGGAAGTCCAATTGAAAATGCGAAGTGAGTAGGTTACGACGGGGCTGATTCAGCGGAAGTCCTCATCGACGAAGACAGGGCTGGCGGAGCTCTTAGAAAAAGTATTATGATATCGGTCAGGGGATGGCAGATGGTTCTCAAGAATCTGTCCATCGAGGAGGTGTCATATGGCCGCCAAGCGCTCGTGTCCTTCGTGCAAGGCTGATAATCCCAAGCGAATCAGTGATATGGATCAGCCGCAATCAGCTGCTGGTGTAAAAACAGGGCTGGCTGCCCAATATATCCCCCCACGACAGCCCTGGGCCTATCTCCAGGGGTTTCTGCTTGCCGTTCCGCTCTATGCCGGCATTATGCTGTCGCTCACCTCGCCGGGGGATTCAGAGGCAGGCACAGCAAAGGCGGACCTTCTCGGTTCCATTGCCTTTCTGAGCGTGTTGGTCGGCTATGGCGTGTGGAAAAACAAGGCCTACGCGAAGAAATTGGAGGAATGGAAGAAGGCTGTCGCTTCCAAGCTGCATTGCTTGCAATGCGGCCACGTCTTCGATTCGTAGTAGCCGCGCGCACCGCTCACTTGCGGCACTTCTGCAGTGTTGACCCCTGATCGATGTTGCAGGTTAATCCCTGCGGGAACTCCCTTTCTGCCCGCTCTGATGTATGACGTCACCAAGGCTCCATAGCATAGGACCGTGCTGCATGGCGCTTTTGGTTTTGATTGGTGAGCCGGTCTATGCCGGCTGGGTGGTGGTTGAGAAGGATTATTTGGATCCAGGGCTTCAGACCGTCTACATCGACCCGGATACGGTCATCCGGGAAGGAAATCTCGTCACGATCCGGCAATTAACCGACTACAAGTGGATGCAGGGGAATGTCGGATTAGGGCGGTTCATGCCAGGACCCCACCGGTTTTTCTCGACGACGACCCGCAAACAATTCGATTGCGGGACAAAACGTGTGCGTCTGCTGGCGTTCACGGAGTTCTCACGGCATATGGGAACCGGCATAGCGGCGAATGGATACGTGGACCAAGACGCCTGGCTGCCGGTCGAACCGGAGAGCATCAATCACGCATTGTGGGAGTTGGTCTGCACCCGGTAAGGATTTCGCTCTATCAGAGCATTCTGCTAGAATGCGCCGCCGTGAAGAGTCTTACGCGTGGCATCGCCATTATTGAGGTTGAAACGTGACGGATACAGAGGCATCATCCCGTCGGCTGATCATGATTGGATGCGTCGTGGCCGGAGTGGGCGTGGCTGCCGGCGCGTTTGGCGCGCACATGCTGAAGACCATCCTGGAGCCGCCGATGTTGGCTGCCTATGACACTGCGACGCGGTATCAGATGTACCATGCCTTCGGGATGGTGCTGGTTGGAATGGCGGTGCGAGTCTATGACGACCGGCGACTGGCCAAGGCCGGGTGGCTGTTCGCAACGGGGATGATTTTATTTTGCGGCAGTCTCTACGGCATCGCGCTTGCGGGGCTGAAGTGGCTGGGCCCGATCACTCCAGTGGGCGGATTGACGTTGATCACCGGGTGGGGGCTCTTGGGTTGGCGCGTGTGGAAGGGAGTTCGTACGCCATAAGCTCTGTCGGTCGAGCAACGGGATGCGAACCACGCTTCACGCGATACGTTGCTCAAGGTTCTAGCCCGCACTATTCATGACGGTTCGTCGCCCTTTCGACAAGCTCAGGGTCCCGAGCGCAGTCGAGGGACGAAATTGCGAAGTCGCGTAGCCAGACGGGCACGCGGAGCCGTGAGACCCCGATCCGTACTCGTGCAGTACGTTGAGGGGGGCGAGCGGCGAGCCTGCCCGCCGAAGGCTTGTCGTAGCAGTGAATCCGCGATTGCAGCAGAACTGCTCATGAATAATGCGGGCTAAGGCCGGCAATCTGCGGTGCGCTTCGCGGTAATCGGTCCCCAACCTCCGGTGTTGTTGACGAACGATCCCTCGATTCTTGTCGCCTCCTTCAGCCCCTCTCGGACGAGGAGGAGGCTGTCTTCCTGCACATAGCTGCCGTTTTCCCACCGTAAGTAGACGCTATCGCCGAGAATCACGGTTTCAACCGGCAGCGGAATGTTGGGCGGTGTCTGTCCGGCCGGGGGGAAGGTGATGACTGTTTTCTGTTCCTGATGTTGTCGGTGGTTGTGAATCGTCCACTGCCACGTCCCGCAGAGGCGCGCCAGGCCTCGGGCCTGCCTCACGCGATCCTTCCACTCACGGAGCGACCACCAGGCGGTCAGCGCGTCCTGATGTGCCTCAAATGCCACCCGATGGGCTGCAAGGAGCAGGGCTGTGCGTCTCGCCTGAGATTCGGATTGAGCCGCATACAGGGGCCTCTAGGGTGGCGGAACCGTTTGCAGAAGGGTCGCCGCGTCTCAAGGCCAGGATTGCGGGTTTTTTTTATTTACTCACGATACTGACGGGAATATTCGCCTTCTTCGTCAGCGGCAAGCTGGTTGTATCAAGTGACGCTGCGGCCACGGCGACGA
>JABMDG010000004.1:9117-12116 GCA_015904045.1 Nitrospira sp. | reverse complement strand
CGAATCCGGCGGCGATTGTTCCGTCAAGAGTCGAATGAGTTCAGAAAGAGACGGCAGGCGACTGCCGGCATTCATCCACTCTTGCCGAGCGGTAGAAGGTGTCCCTGCGGCAATTGAGGCGGCCAAGGTTTCGTCACTGGCGCGCCGGATGGAATCGGCCAATTGCCATGCCGCAAGCGCCGCCATCAGCTCATGGGCGGACTGAGCCAATTCGGCAAGGCCCAATTCCTTGGCTACAGCGGCCGACAATCCCTTGGCGCCCAATATGTTGGCGGCATCCTTCAATCCGAGGACAGGACCGATGGCCGATGTGAACAGCGCCATGGCGCCGGTATTTGAATCGATCGTGGTGAGTTGAGCGGATCGGTCGGCGACAACCTCCGCCAGGAGGGCCGGCGAAGCTTGCAGGGCGGGAGCTGCCGTCGCTGGCGTGTTGATGCAGGCAAGTACCGCTATCACAAGGGCGATCCCGACGCCATGCGGCGCAAGATGATCACGAGTCCGCATCACCCGTTCAGCGAGGCGCCAGATAATGGTAAGTGGCAAGTAGCGAGTGGCATGTGGTTCGGAGCGGATGATCCGGCTTGAAGCATTAACCATTTACCATTACCCAGTGCCCTTCACCTAATCCGCCATCGGCTCTTCGCCTGAAATCCAGGCTCATTACGTTCCCTGGAAACAGGCTTTGAGAAAGGCAGCGGTCCGTTCCCATGCCAATGCCGTGGCGTCGGCTTGATAGGCATCCGGTTTCATCTCATTACAGAATGCGTGGGGCACGTCCGGATAGGTCTGGATCTCTGCCTGTTTCCCGTATTCTGCGGCGGCCGCGCGCAGCTCCTGGACCTGTTCCTCGGTCGCCCAAGTATCTTTGCCGGCCTGGTGATACAGCACGGGCGATGTGAGGTCGTTCATCAGTTCTCTGGGTTGGACTATTCTGCCGTAGTAGGACACGACCGCGCGTAATCGCTTGCGTTGGCAGGCGAAGCGCAGCGCATACGAACCGCCCATGCCGTAACCGACCACTCCATGGATATTTCGTTTTGCCATGGTGCGTGTATTCAGATACTCGCAGCAGGTATTGATGTCCGTCAGCACCTGCGTCTCGTTCTGTTTGTCTTGCAGCGCCGCGGCGACCTCGTCATTGGCCGTCACCATTCCACCCAGGCGGCCGTACAGATTGGGAATAATGACCATGTAGCCTTCGCAGGCCAGTCGCGCACCGAGGTCTTTCATTTGTCCTGTCAATCCCCACCGATCATGGAGCAGCACCAGGCCTGGATAGGGTCCTTTGTCCTGTGGCCAGAACAGCAGGCTGTCGATCTGATGCTCTTTCGGCATCCGTGTTTTGAAATAGGGATCGACCATTTGGTCGGTGTGCGTGGGAATGGGGACTCCGCTCGAAAACCGCGCGGTTCCTGTCCCGATCTGTTGCAAAGTGAACGGCGCCGATTGAGTCTGTGTCATACAGTGGAATATAGGGAGCCGTTCGCGGGAATGTCAACGGATGGCTCAGCAGCGTATCTCGTGAAGCGTCGTTCGTCTCTCGCGTTCAAGAACGAAATTGTGTCATTCTTGATTACGTTTCACGCTTCACGAACGACGGGTGACGCAGGTCAGCGTGCCGGTGGTGCTAGGGTAAGCAATCATGAGTCGGGGGGTATGAGATGCACAAGAGGCCACTTGGCATTGGGTTGATCGGAGTCGGGCGTCACGGTCTTCGCTATGCCCGGCATATTCTTCATGATCTGCCCTCCGTGTCTCTCAAGGCAGTCTGCCGCCGGAATCCCGCCCAAGGCCTCGATCTCCCCGGCGCGGACTCTGTCACGGTGTACGGGCAAGCCCGTGCGTTGATCGAGGATCCAGCCGTCGAGGCCATTATCGTCGTCACGCCTCCGATCTTTACCCGTGAAATTTGCAAGTCCGCGGTTCAGGCTCGTAAACCACTGTTGGTCGAGAAGCCGTTGGCGGCTTCGGCAGCTGATGCAGAGGCGATGGTGTCGGAGGCGCGAGAAGCCGGCGTGCCGTTGATGACGGCCCAGACGTTGCGGTTTGACTCCACGATCCAGGAAATGCGGAAGCGAGGACATCTGATCGGGCGCTCCGAGCGGCTGCGGTTGACCAGTCATATTGAAATAAAGGCAACCACTCCCGGACATGCCGACGGCTATGGCAAACGGGGGGCTTTGCTGGAAATCGGCGTTCATATGCTGGATCTTGTCCGATTCCTGACTGGCGAGGAGGTGCAGGAGGTTCGCTGTACAATGGATCGTCCGCTGCCGACCGCGCCGGAGACCGTCGTGTCGGCTCAGTTGACGACCGTCGGAGGGACGGCCTGTCTGCTCGACATTGCGCGGGTACCGGAGGGACGTGTCGGATCAGCAGAGTGGATTGGATTGCAAGGGCGATTGCAAGCCGACTGGATCAGCCGTCGGCTTCGTTGGATCGGCAACACTGATAACCAGGAATGGGAGTTTTCTCCATCGCAAACGGTACTTGCGACTCTGATGGCGTTTCTCGAGGCTGTGGAACAGCGCAGGCCCATGCCGATCACGGGCGAGGACGGGCTCCGTGCCGTCGAGATCGCGGAGGCCTGCTACCGTTCGGCTGAAACAGGCGGCGCTCCCGTCCTCGTCGATCGTCGTTCGTGACGCGTATCTCGTGAAGCGCAGGATTGAGACAGCGTGCGACTTGCCTTCGTTTGCGAGATGCGAGATACGCTTCACGAGATACGCGCGTTGTTATTCCGCCACAATATGTGTGTCGGTTTCTTCGACTCCGTCGATCGCATGAATCTTGCTGATCACGACGTCCGAGAGCGAGCGCTCGTCCTGTACGTTGATAAAAACAAAAATGTCGGGCCGTCCGAAACAAGGATGGGTCTGCTCAATGCCGGCAATGCGCTTGAGTGACGCGACGACGTCCTTCGTTTTTCCTGTTTTGACCTTGATCAGAATGTACGCTCTGGTTGCCATGGGTTCCTCCTTATAATAGTGGTCGTT
>JABMDG010000004.1:0-9017 GCA_015904045.1 Nitrospira sp. | reverse complement strand
GCCGCAAATCCAGGTGACCCGGCACGCTTCAACAGGTGCGCTGTTGGTGAACTTTGCCTTGTTCGATGCGGACGGTCGGATGCTGGCCAAGATGGTGGATAGCACCTTGATGTTCAACGAGCGACGTGCCTATGAATCGGCCAAGACGAGCACGAGTGTTGCGATCAAGGAAGCCGAGTCAGGCAAGATTCTGCTCCAGCTCGAAGTGAAACCATCCGATGTGGTTGCGTTTTCACGCGGCGAGTTTCACACGATGAAAGGGCATCTCTTCGAAGTGTCGGCCAAACAATGGAAGATCGAGAAGCAGACAAAGGCCGGCCAGACCATCGACGCGAAGGGCGGCGCCGTCTCGATCGGCTAGCGGGTGTTCACTCCTTGGTCACGGTCGGCACAACCACCACCTCGCCGTCTTTGATGTCGACCGCCGCCGTATCTCCGTCCCGCAATTCTCCCTTGACCAACAAGCGCGCGATCGGCGTTTCCAATTCCTGCTGGATGAGCCGCTTGAGCGGCCGTGCGCCGAAGACCGGATCGTAGCCTCGAACGCCCAGTTGCCGGAGCGCCGCCGGACTGAGCGCGAGGGTGATCCGCCGCTCTTCGAGCCGCTGGCGCAGCCGATGCAACTGAATCTCCACGATCTTCACGAGATGCTCCGTGCCCAGCGGATGGAACACGACCACTTCATCCACCCGGTTCAAAAACTCCGGACGGAAATGCTGCCGCAGCTCATCCATCACGACAGTCCGCATCTGTTCGTAGCGGGCGCCCTGCTGTTGTGCCTCAAGGATTTGAGGGCTGCCGATGTTGGACGTCATGATCAGGACGGTGTTCTTGAAATCGACCGTGCGGCCTTGGGAATCGGTCAGCCGCCCGTCGTCCAGAACTTGCAAGAGGACATTGAACACGTCGTGGTGCGCCTTTTCGATCTCATCGAACAGGATGACGGAGAACGGGCGCCGCCTGACCGCTTCCGTCAACTGGCCGCCTTCTTCGTAGCCGACATAGCCGGGCGGGGCGCCGATCAGGCGCGCGACGGTGTGCTTTTCCATATATTCCGACATGTCGATCCGGACAAGGTTCCCTTCGTCGTCGAACAGAATGGCAGCCAACGCACGAGCCAGCTCCGTCTTGCCGACACCGGTGGGGCCGAGAAACAGGAATGAGCCGATCGGGCGGTTCGGATCTTTGATGCCGGAGCGCGCGCGGAGTACGGCGTCGGCCACGGCGCGAACCCCTTCCTCCTGTCCGACCACCCGCTGGTGCAGCAGGTCCTCCAGCTTCAACAGCTTGTCGGTTTCGCCTTCGAGCAGGCGGGAGACGGGAATGCCGGTCCAGCGGCTGACGACCGCCGCGATTTCGTCCTCATCGACTTCTTCTTTCAGGAGCTTGGCCTCGTGCTGCTTTTGCCCCAGCTGTTGCTGCTCGATGCCGAGCTCCCGTTCCAAACGAGGCAACTCTCCGTAGCGGAGTTCGGCCACGCGGTTGAGATCGTAGGCTCGTTCCGCCTGTTCGATATGGCGTTTGACTTCTTCGATCGCTTCGCGCGTCTTGCGCAGGCGCGAGACGGAGGCTTTTTCCGATTCCCACTGGGTTTTCAAGGTCTGGAGCTCGCGTTGTTTGTCGCCCAGCTCCGATTCAAGCGTCGACAAGCGGGCCGCGCTCGCCGGGTCTTTTTCTTTCTTCAATGCTTCCCGCTCGATTTCCAATTGGAGTACCTTGCGCGAGACCTCGTCCAATTCGGCCGGCAAACTGTCGATTTCGGTTCGCAGGCGGGCTGCCGCTTCGTCTACCAGATCGATCGCCTTGTCCGGCAGAAACCGGTCCGAGATGTATCGGTGCGACAGCTTCGCGGCCGCGACCAGGGCGCTGTCCTTAATCCGGACCCCATGGTGCACCTCATACCGTTCCTTGAGTCCGCGCAAGATGGACACGGTGTTCTCCACCGACGGCTGGTCGACGAAGACGGTCTGGAACCGCCGTTCCAGCGCCGCGTCTTTCTCAATGTGCTTGCGATACTCGTCGAGTGTGGTCGCGCCGATGAGATGCAGTTCCCCCCGCGCCAACAGCGGCTTCAACAGATTGGCCGCGTCCATCGCGCCTTCAGCGGCGCCGGCTCCGACGACGGTGTGCAGTTCATCGATGAACAGGAGAATGTGTCCCTGGGAGGATTGGATTTCTTTGAGCACCGCCTTGAGCCGCTCTTCGAATTCACCCCGGAATTTGGCGCCGGCGACAAGCGAGCCCATGTCCAACGCGAACAATTTCTTCTGCTTCAAGCCTTCGGGGACATCGCCTTTTATGATACGGATGGCCAGCCCTTCCACGATGGCCGTCTTGCCGACGCCGGGCTCACCGATCAGGACCGGATTATTTTTCGTTCGCCGGGATAAGATTTGAATGACGCGGCGGATTTCGTCGTCCCGTCCGATCACGGGATCGAGCTTGCCTTTGCCGGCCAGCAGCGTCAGCTCCCGTCCGTACTTCTCCAGCGATTGATAGGTGCCTTCCGGATCCTGGCTGGTGACCCGCTGGCTGCCGCGTACCTGCTGAAGGCCGCTGAGCAGCCGGTCGCGCGTGAGGCCGAGCTTCTTCAACGGCCCGTCTTCTTGCGCCATGGCCAGCAGCACATGCTCGACACTCAGATAATCGTCCTTGAGGGACTGTTGCTCGTCTTCCGCTTTGGTGAGGATGTGGACGAGCCGCGAGGCCATGTGTAACTGTCCGGGAGCCGCGCCGGCGCCCTGAACTTGAGGGATCTTGGTCAAGGCCTGCTCGACAGTCTGCCGGACGGCCGGCAGCGTCACCCCGGTCCGTTCCAACAGCGCCGGAGTTATTCCCCCTTCCTGATCGAGCAGTGCGAGCAGGAGATGTTCCACATCGACGCCTTGATGGCTGCGCCGTTGAGCATGCCCCGCAGCTGTCTGCAAGGCCTCTTGCAACTTGACCGTCATTCGATTCATGTCCATGGTCTGTTCCTTTATGCCGGTACCGTGTGGTGTGCGATGACTCTGTGATAATCATCGGCCTGTGTAAGTCAACTCATGAGTTACAATCACGGAGGCTTGACCTCCGTTGAAATCCCGACTAGGGTACGTGCCGATGGGCGAACTACTGTCGGCCACGGTTCATTTATATCGCCAGGCTTTGCAGGCTACGTGGCGGTCGCTCGTACGAGGGTGGCTGACGATCGTGGCACTGGTTGGGTTCGGGGTCTTGTTCCTGGGTGCGGCACGGATTGCGGGGCCGCTGGGGATGGCAGGTGGGTTAATACTGGGCATTGTCAATGCGGTGCTGGTCGGCGCGACCTTGCGCCTGATCGAGCAGGCGCTGAGCGCCACCAGAACCATTCACCCATCCGACGTCATAGAGAGCTTCGGTCATTACTTTTGGGATATCATCACTGTCGGGTTTGTGCTCTGGCTGCCGATGATGGCGCTGGAGATGGGGGTGCACGCCAATCCCTACGGCCAATTTCTGTCTTCCGCAGTGTTGCTGCTGCTCTTTGTCCTGCTGAATCCGGCGCCGGAAGTGATCTATCAAGGCAAGCACGATTCACCGCTCGATGTCTTCAAGACCTCCTATGAATTTGTGCTGGAACATTGGATCGAATGGTTTCTGCCGTTCGTGCTGCTGTTGCTGCCAGTGGTGTTATCTCCCACCGGCCTTCGCGAATTCTTCGAGATCTCCAGCGGTGTCGGACGGGGAGCCGGGCTGGGACTCATCCAATTCCTTCTCCTGCCGTTCGCCGTCGTCGGGAGCTGGTTAGCGTATGCGGGGCTCGATCCCGATGCGCAGGAGCTGCTGTTGCTTGTGCTCACGCCACCGGCCGCGACGGCGATCTTGTTGTTCCGTGGCCACCTCTTTGCATTACTGCGCGGGGCATCAAGACGACAGCGATTGTTCGCTCGGCACGCCGATACTGGACTCTGAGTCGCGTGAACGACCTGAATCACCGTCTGTGACCGGAGTTTTCACTCCGAGGCCGCACGCATGAGCGGCAGCCGTCCTGTCTAGACCGATAAACTGCTTGAGGCGGAGAGTGAAATAGTGTATGGATTTTCATACACGCTCAGTATAGTCTGCTCGTTACCACCATCTTATCTGCGGTAGAGGCTCTGGCCCGTGCGGCTGTCTATCTTTTGGCGCCTGTTGCTGACCTCCTTGGTGATCATCGCGGTCATGGGAGGAGTCAATCTGTACGCCCTGTTCCAGCTCAGGCAGTTGACGGCCATGAGTACGGAAATGGCCTCGTACCACTATCCGGCGGTCGAGTCGGCGAAACGGTTGTTGGGCTCACTCTATGTCCAATTGAACAGTGAGAAAAAATACCTGGCGACCAAAGACGCGGCGTTTCTGGCGAACTTCAACGAAGAGGTGGAAGAATTCCAGCGCAGCCTGCAGCAGGTTCTGAGCCGGGAAAGTGCGCCGGAGGGGCAACAGTTGCTGTATGAGACGGGTCGGTTGCTCCAGGAACGATTGGTGTTGTTCCATGACGGTGTGGAGCCGTCAGCCGGCAAGATTCCGGCGCCCGGAATTTGACGGATGGCGGCCTGGAGCGCCTGCTTCGCGCTGGATCCCCGGTGCGTCGGCGGCTTTTTCTTGCCCGCAGGATTTGATGGAAATTCTGGTCTACCTCGTCCCGATTTTGGTCGCGCTCGGCGTCTACGCCTGGCGCCGCAATCGCATGCACCACCGCAGCCTGCGCGCACATCACGAGGCGAAGAGCGCCGGACTGACGGAGCCCGCGTCGCTGCACCCGGTCGTGGATCCGCTGAAGTGGAAGATCGACAAGCTCGTGAAGAGCGGCCAGACCATCGACGCGAACGGCGGCGCCGTTATGATCAGCTAGGCGGCGCGGTTCTTTCGGTCACGGTCGGCACGACGATGACGCCGCCGTCTTTCACATCCACCGACGCTGTATCGCCGTCCCGTAACTCTCCCCGTACCAGCAAACGCGCAATCGGTGTTTCCACGTCTTGCTGAATGAGCCGCTTGAGCGGTCTTGCTCCATAGACCGGGTCATAGCCCCGTTCGCCCAGTTGCTTGAGAGCTGCCGGAGTCAGTGCCAGTGTAATCCGTCGTTCATCAAGTCTGCGACGAAGCCGTTCCAGCTGAATCTCCACGATCTTCATCAGGTGTTCGGCCCCCAGCGGATGGAACACCACCGATTCATCGACCCGATTCAAAAACTCCGGCCTGAAATGGTGCTGGAGTTCGCCCATCACCACCGTCCGCATCTGCTCATAAGAGGCGCCCCGTTGCTGCGCTTCGAGAATGTGAGGGCTGCCGATGTTGGAGGTCATGATCAACACGGTATTTTTGAAGTCCACCGTGCGGCCTTGAGAATCGGTCAGCCGTCCGTCGTCCAGCACTTGCAGCAGCACATTGAACACGTCGTGGTGGGCTTTTTCAATTTCATCGAACAGGATCACGGAGAAGGGACGCCGGCGGACCGCTTCGGTCAGTTGGCCGCCTTCGTCGAAGCCGATATAGCCGGGAGGCGCGCCGATGAGGCGGGATACTGTGTGTTTTTCCATGTATTCCGACATGTCGATTCTGACGAGATTCGCCTCGTCGTCAAACAGCACGGTGGCCAGGGCTCGCGCCAGTTCGGTTTTCCCCACGCCCGTGGGGCCGAGAAAGAGGAAGGAACCGATCGGACGGTTCGGATCTTTGATGCCGGAGCGCGCGCGCAGCACGGCGTCCGCCACGGCTCTGACGCCTTCCTCCTGGCCCACCACGCGCTGGTGCAGGAGGTCTTCGAGCTTCAGCAGCTTCTCGGTTTCGCCTTCGAGCAGGCGGGAGACGGGAATACCGGTCCAGCGACCGACCACCGCCGCAATCTCGTCCTCATCGACTTCTTCTTTCAGCAGCCTGGACTCATCCTGCTTTTTCCCCAAATGCTGCTGTTCGATTCCGAGTTCCCGCTCCAGACGGGGCAATTCCCCGTAACGGAGCTCCGCCACGCGATTGAGGTCGTAGGCCCGCTCCGCCTGCTCGATGTTGCGTTTCACCTCTTCGATGGCTTCGCGCGTCTTGCGCAGGCGGGAGACGGAGGCCTTTTCCGATTCCCATCGGGTTTTCAACGCCTCCATGCCGCGCCGTTTTTCGTCCAATTCTGATTCGAGCGTTGCCAGGCGGGCCGCGCTTGCTTGATCCTTTTCCTTCTTCAGCGCTTCCCGTTCAATTTCCAATTGGAGCACCTTGCGCGAGATCTCGTCCAGTTCGGCCGGAAGGCTGTCGATCTCGGTGCGAAGGCGCGCCGCCGCTTCATCCACCAGATCGATGGCTTTGTCTGGCAGAAAGCGATCGGCGATATACCGGTGCGACAGTTTCGCCGCCGCCACCAACGCGCTGTCTTTGATCCGTACTCCGTGGTGCACTTCGTAGCGTTCTTTAAGCCCGCGCAGGATGGAAATGGTATTTTCGACGGAGGGCTGATCGACGAAGACGGTCTGAAAGCGGCGCTCCAAGGCGGCGTCTTTCTCGATGTGTTTGCGATACTCGTCGAGTGTGGTTGCGCCGATCAGGTGCAGTTCCCCCCTGGCCAGCAGCGGTTTCAACAGATTGGCTGCGTCCATGGCGCCTTCGGCGGCGCCCGCGCCCACGACCGTATGTAATTCGTCGATGAACAAGAGGATCTGCCCTTGGGACGACTGGATTTCTTTCAGCACCGCTTTGAGCCGTTCTTCGAATTCGCCGCGGAACTTGGCCCCTGCGACGAGCGATCCCATGTCCAGGGCGAATAATTTCTTGTGCTTGAGGCCTTCGGGAACGTCGCCTTTCACGATCCGAATCGCCAGGCCCTCGACGATCGCCGTCTTGCCGACGCCCGGTTCACCGATGAGCACAGGATTGTTCTTAGTTCGCCGCGAGAGGATTTGAACGACCCGCCTGATTTCGTCGTCCCGCCCGATCACGGGGTCGAGCTTGCCCATGCCGGCCAGCTGCGTCAGCTCGCGCCCGTATTTTTCCAGCGATTGATAGGTGCTTTCCGGGTCTTGGGTGGTCACGGCTGGACGCCCTTTTTGGAGCACCTGCGATTGCCAATACGAATTCAGCGTTGGTCAAAGCTACGGATCGCTTGGTGCGGGACTTGCTTGAATGGGAAGGGAATGTTCAGACGGTGGAATATTTGCAGCGAGAGATTGCCGACCGGGATCGCAAGATCGAATCGCTATTGAAGAAAGATTCGGGGAAGGGGGGCTCTGATCCGGCCCTGGTTCAGAGCCTTCAGAAACAGCTGCACGACCGAGATAAGAGAATCGAGGAGCTTTCCACGCAGTTGGAAGCCTTGAAACGAATCGACCAGGAAATGCGCGAGAAGGTGCGCCCGATCCGCCCGCCATCGACGGTCGCCCCGATCCCTGCGCCGGACACATCGCCATAACGAACAACTGGAAGGCACATCATGGACCAAGAGCATATTCTCGTAGTCGACGATGACGAAGGCCTGCTGCATTTAGTGAAGATGCGGCTTTCCGCGATGGGATTCTCCGTCACATCTGCCACAACGGGGCAGGAAGCGCTTGGAGAAGCCAAGAAGAAGATGTTCGATTTGGCGATCACCGATTTACGTCTCCGCGGCGAAGATGGGTTGGATGTCACCGAGGAGTTGCTTCGTATCCACCCCGGTCTCCCGGTCATCATTTTGACCGCGCATGGCAGCATTCCGAACGCCGTCGAGGCCATGCAGCGCGGCGCGTTCGGCTATCTGACCAAACCGTTCGACGACAAGGAGCTGAAGGCCACAATCGAAAAAGCCCTCTCGCAACAGCGGATGAGCCGGGAGATCAAGCGGCTCAAATCGCTCGTCAAAGAGCTCTACGGCCTTGAAAACGTCGTTGCGCGGAGCCCCGCCATGCAGCGGCTGTTCCAGCAGATCGCCCAAGTAGCCGACTCGGATGCCACGATTCTGCTATTCGGAGAAACCGGAACCGGCAAAGAGGTGATGGCTCGCGTCATCCATACCAACAGCCGGCGCTCCAAGGGGCCGTTTGTGGCGCTCAATTGCGCCGCGATTCCGGAAACGCTGTTTGAAAGCGAGCTCTTCGGACATGTCAAAGGCGCATTCACCAGCGCCCACGGCTCCAAACGCGGACTTTTCCAAATGGCCAACGGAGGCACCCTGTTCCTGGACGAGATCGGCGAGATGCCGCTCTCGATGCAAGTCAAGCTGTTGCGCGCCGTACAAGAGCGGGAAATTCGGGAGGTAGGGTCGGAAACATCGTCGAAGGTGGATGTGCGCATCATCGCCGCCACGAACAAGGATCTTGGAGAGGCGGTCAAGAACGGAACCTTCCGAAACGATCTCTATTACCGCATTTCGGTGGTTCCGCTGTTCATTCCGCCGTTGCGCGATCGTCGCGATGATATTCCGCTCCTGGCGCAACATTTTCTCAAGCTCAGTGTGCAACGGGCAAACAAAGAGGTGAAGGGGTTCACGCCTGCCGCGCTCCATCGACTGATCGTCAATCCGTGGCACGGCAACGTGCGGGAATTGGAAAACGCGGTCGAGAAAGCAGTGGTCATGTCGCGCCAGGATATGCTGACGCCGGACCTGCTTCCCTCCGTCGGCGTGTCGCCGGAGACGCCGCTCAAGCCGCTCACCGAGGCCAAAGAAGAGTTCGAGCGAACCTATTTGAAGAACGTGTTGCAGCTGACGGGGGGCAATATTTCTCGCGCCGCCCAGTTTGCCGGCCGATACCGCGCCGACTTCTATAAGATGCTCAGAAAGTACGGCCTTCATCCGTCGATGACGAAGGGCAAGCCTGATGCTGAATTGGAGGAGCTCGAAGACGAAGCGGATCTGACCGAGGCGGAACGATAGCAGCAGAAGTGTCCTGACTCATGAGGGCTAAAACAGGGTCCGAGGATGCCCGCGCGTATTCTCATTGTCGAGGACGATTCGGATATTCCTGCCGGTTTGAAACAACACCATGAGTGGTGCGGATGTTCCGCCGTGACGGCATTGTGGAGTCGTCGATCCCCCCGGTCGCAAAAAGTTCGGTGTTGAT
>JABMDG010000399.1 GCA_015904045.1 Nitrospira sp. | reverse complement strand
ATCCAGGCGAGACGCACGTCCCCTCGCCTCTAGCCCCTCGCCTCTGGCCTATCCATGAGCCTCGATACTATTTGGATCGCCATCGGCTTCCTCGGCCAAGGCCTCTTTTTCGGCCGTTGGGTGGTCCAATGGATCGCCTCTGAAAAGAAGGCTGCGAGCGAGGTCCCTGTGTCGTTTTGGTATATGAGCCTGATCGGCGGACTCATCACGCTGGCCTATGCAATCTATCGTAAAGATCCGGTCTTCATCGCCGGACAAAGTGTCGGTGCGGTCGTGTACGTACGCAACCTGATGCTGATCCGCCGCGCAGACCACTCCAAGGGTCAGACCGACCCGCCGGCCCAACAGACATGATCGCTCGACCACGAACCCGTTTCCACATGCATGATCTCGCTTGTCGCAGAAGCCCCTCCCATGATTGACGATCGCCGGCCCAACCAGCTGATGACAGTCGTTATTCTCCTTGCCCTCTCGAGCCTGCTCCTCTTTCTGGGCCTCGGCGATATGGGCCTCACTGACCGCGATGAAGGGCGAAATGCCGAAGCCGGCCGTGAGATGTTTGCGTCCGGAGACCTCGTTACTCCCACATTCAATGGAGAACTGCGCGTCGCCAAGCCGGTCTTCGTGTACTGGCTGATGACCGTCTCTTATCATGTGTTCGGTGTGAACGAGTTTGCGGCACGCGCCCCCTCCGCCCTGTTCGGCGTGGCACTCATTCTCATGCAGTATCTGTTTCTCACCCGGCTGCGAGGCCAGACCGCCGGCCTCGTCGGCGCCCTCATGCTGCTGCTGAATATCGAGATGCTCGCGCTGGGGCGCATGGCCATCACCGACAGCGTCTTGATTTTCTTCACCACGCTGTCACTCTATGGATTCTGGCTGGGCCTACATGAGTCGGGTGCCGGACGGCGTTGGATCTGGGGTTTCTACGTCGGCATGGCCCTCGCCACTCTGACGAAAGGGCCGGTCGGATTTCTGGTTCCGCTGCTGACCGCCGGACTCTATCTGACGGCGGCGCGGCGCTGGACGATCTTCTGGCAGCGCGGCTTTCCCATCGCCGGCACTGTGGTGGTCATGCTGCTCGCCGCTCCATGGTATGCCGCCATGTTCCTCATCCACGGCGATGCGTACAGCTCGCAGGCGAAAGTCCACACCGTAGGGCGATTCCTCGCTCCGATGGAGGGCCACGGAGTCGGCTTTTGGTTTTATGTTCCCGTGCTGCTGCTGGGGTTTTTCCCCTGGAGCCTGATGCTCCCCGCTGCGTTCTCTCAAACCTATAAAAGTTGGAAGGAGCGGCGTCATCTTGCACAAGCCGGCGCAACACCGGTGGACTCGCACGACGACACAGGATCAGGCAAGGAGCTGGAGTGGTTTGCGGCACTATGGTTGGTCGGAACTTTCATATTTTTTACCGTGTCTTCAACCAGACTGCCGCACTATATCGGGCCGTTGTTTCCAGCCGCATCGGTGTTGGCGGCGTTGTATTGGGCGCGAGCACTGAAGGACCCTTCGACCGCAGGCATTCGCGGCTCGATCCATGCCGTAACGGGTGTCGGCTATCTCTTGGCCATAGGATTTGCCTCTCTGCCGTGGCTCTATGGCAAATTCGCAGGAAAACTCGTTAAGGAGTTTCCAACAGCCGTCCAATTCGATCTGGGGATCGGCCCCTATCTGGCCGCAGCGGTGCTCTTGATTGGAATGGGATTGGTCGGCTATTTCGGACTCAATGAGGCAAGACGTGACACAGCCTTCGGCGTAGCAGGCGGCGTGGTGGCGACAGTGTTTCTCCTCGCCGTCCTCACCGTCATCCCCGGCCTCAATCGATACGCCATCGCGCCTCCGCAAGAACTGGCCTACGCAGCGGGATTGAATCTCGG
>JABMDG010000398.1 GCA_015904045.1 Nitrospira sp. | reverse complement strand
CAGTCCCTCGGCCGGCGGTTCGTTAAAACATGAAGTAGGCTCCGAGGCCGATCGATTGGATCTTCTGATCGATAAAGAATTGCCCATAGGGGTTATGGCCATAAAAATACGTCGCCATGATCCGAAAACGACGACGGGAACCGGTTCGAGACCATTCAAACCCGCCGAGCACATTGGTATCGATGAGCCAGGCGTGTTGATCCATCGACTTGAAATCCGCCGAGAGCACGGGCGTCACGACCAGCCGGTCGAGGAAGGGCGCCAAGATTCGCGTACGCATCGACGGAGCTCGCGCTTCGAATCCCCATTGGATGCGTCCGGCATCGAGGAATGATGGTTCGCGGTGCACCAGATATCCGCCTCCTCCATACAGACGGATCCACTGGTAGTCATAGGACAATATGGCATCCACTTCCTCAATACTGAGAGTCCATCGTTTAAATCCGGGATTGTTTAAATTGCTTATGAGGAATTCATCGCCGAGGTGGCTGCTTTGGTGATAATAGCGGAGCCGCGCCGACCAATTCCCTGCCCGCCACGAGATCGGGATGCCCACGTTGAAATCGGTGTTGATCAGCGCGGCGTTGCTCGTGTCCAGGTTGAACTGCGCGAAGATGCCAGTCAACAAGCCTATTTGCCATCCGTTGCACCCCTGCCGCTTGGTGTAAAATCCGAAGTTTTCGCCGATGGCTATCGATCCCAGGTTGAACGACGATCCTCCGTTGCGCGGATTCGTGTGCTGCCACAAGGCGAAGAACTGCGGCTGCTTGGGGTCTGCCATCAGAGGGCGAAAGACGTCGTCGGACGGAAAGGCCTCGCTCGTCTCTCCGACATCAGTGCGATCATACCGGCAATCAAGCAGCGCTTCCACCTTCTTGTCCTTGTCGTCCTGCTTGTGTGCGTCCACTTCGTCTGCATACGCCGGCCCTGCCAGCAGAACGCTGATGCACACAATCCCAACCGCCCATCGATTGAAAGGCACCACCCGGCCCATGCTCGTCCCTCCCTCTACCAGCGCCTATTCCCAGCCATGGATCCCCCATGGAAAAGCCTCCTTCGATAGCACATTTCAGAGAGAAAATTCACCCACTTCGGTGGAGAATTTCCGCTGCGATCAGGGTGAGCCATGAAGACATTGGGTGTCGCGTCCATGGTTGTTGAAAACCGTTTACAGTTCCCGGACAAAGGTCTGCCAGGCCGTTGCTTTGACGCCTGGAGCCACGGCAGTGGTTGCGGTCGCTGCAATGGATGGTTGATGGACAAGATACATCTCGACGGCACCCCTGGGAGATCGTTTCTGCTTCAAGGCGTGTCCTAAGCGCTGCATCGGCACAGCCATCGCAGGCGCTGGGGTCCGTACCGCTTTGCATTCCACCAGCATCACCGCCCCATGCCGACCAGGAACGAGGAAATCCACCTCCAACCCTTGTTCATCTCGGAAGTAATAGATCTCGGGGCGGTGCCCTTTGTTGATCTGCGATTTGACGACCTCCGCGGCAATGAAGCCCTCGAAGAGCTGACCCAGAAATGGCGAGCGCGTCAATTCCCGCGCCGAGTCAATGCCGAGCAGATGACAGGCCAAACCCGAATCGGCCAGGTACACCTTCGGCGACTTGATCAAGCGTTTGCCCACATTCTCATAGAACGGCGGCACAAGGAGAATCTGTGCGGTGGTCTCCAAGACACCGAGCCATTGCGTGATGGTCGGGACACTCACACCAAGCGGCGCGGCAAAGTCCGTCTTGTTCAGGATCTGCCCGTGGCGGCTGGCCACCAGCGCCAGAAAGCGGCGGAAGGTTGCGAGGTCCTTCACCGCCGTGACGGCACGGACGTCACGCTCGAGGTACGTCTGCACATAGGAATTGAACCACTGACCTGCGGCGCCCGGACGCGCCACGGCCTCGGGATATCCGCCCAGGAACAGACTCACCTTTGGGCTTTCCTGCGTCGAGAGGGGTCGCAATTGCAGCACGGCGGCCCGACCGGCCATGGATTCCGACACCTTCTGCATGAGCGGAGCGTCCTGCGAACCAGTCAGCAGCCATTGGCCCGTCATCAGCGCCGC
>JABMDG010000397.1 GCA_015904045.1 Nitrospira sp. | reverse complement strand
CAGGCAGTACCAATCGAGCGTGCCGCGGGCCTTATGGAAGCGGGTGTCCAATAGGGTTTTGGCCGTGGGGATGTCCAGGCCGCGGCTGAGGGCATAACGCTGGGGCACGAGCTCGCGCCAGAAGTGCGTGTCGTAGTTGAGGTCGAGCAAGGTGCCGTCCATATCCAACAAGACGGTTTTGATTTTTTCCCAGGCTATCAATGTCATGGGTTTGCCCTCAATCATTGCTGTAAGCGTGCTACGGCCACCATAAACTCAGCCTCGTCATCCCTTGTGCACAAGGTATATTGTCTTTAAAGAAAATTCTTGTTATAGCAAGATGTCATTATAGGCTAGAATGATAACATGCGGGACAAGCCCAAAATTCTGAGCACCCAGACCCTGGCCCAGACGCGTTTATTCAGGGTAGAGCAGCTCGACTTGCAATTTTCCAACGGCGCGGTAGTGCAGTATGAGCGCTTGCACAGTTCTTCCAAAGGGGCGGTATTGGTCGTACCCATGTTGGACCAGGATACTGTGCTGTTGATACGCGAATATGCCGCCGGGGTGCATCGTTACGAGTTGGGGCTGCCCAAGGGCTTGATCGAGCCAGCTCACTCCCCCGGTGAAACCGCCCTCAAGGAAGCCTGGGAAGAGGCAGGTCTGGCTTATAAGCAGGCGCTGAAAGAGGCCCCGTTTGATCCCTCCCTGCAGAACAAATACGCCTTGGCTCGTGAACGTGCGGCAGCGATGTATGAAGAGCGCGGACGGACGTTTTTGAATGAGCGGCGGGTTGATCAGGCCATTGAGCAATTCAAACGTGCGCTTACGATCGAACCATCGAGCTCAGAACATCAGGCCAGTCTTGCTGAGGCGATTCGGCTCAAGGAGTCGCGATCGCAGTATCGTGAAGCGGAACGTCTGGTTCAGCTCGGGCGGACCGATGAGGCAATCGACGGCTTTACGAGATCCGCCGAATTGGACCCTGCATTCCGCGAGCCTCTGGAAAGCATCAGTCGTCTGACGGAGGAGCAGCAGGCGCTCATGAGGGGCGACCGGCTCAAGCAGCCCGTCACGCTCAAGTTTAGAAATGCGGGCATCAAGGAAGTGTTGGAAGGCGTGGCCAAGGCCGGCGGGTTGACCCTGATTTTCGACAAGGACGTCAGGAACGACCCGATTTCTATTGCGATTCAGGACACACCCTTCGAGGATGCGCTCCAGCTTCTTCTGAACAGCAATAACTTGTTTTCCCGCGCCGTATCCCCGGGCGTATTGATCATCAGCCCCAACACCAAACAGAAGCAGGAACAGTATCAGGATCTAATGATCCGAACGTTTTATCTTTCAAGCGCCAAATCCAAAGACATGTTGACACTTCTGAAAAGCATGTTGGATTCGAAGCGCATGCATGCGAATGAGCAATTGAATACGATCGTGATTCGCGATCAGCCTGAGAAAATTCAAATGGCCGAAAAAATCATTCTGGCCAATGATCGTCAAGAGTCCGAGGTGCTTTTTGATGTCGAAGTGCTGGAAGTCAATCGAACGGTTAATCAAAACTATGGGCTGACTTATCCAAAGCAGGTCGCCGGCGCAATGGTTCCCCTCCCTCCTCCTGCCGGCCTTATTGCCGGGACGTTGGCCCAGCAGTTCAGCGCCAGCCAGTTGTCGGATCTAGGCCCTGGGAACTATCTCTTCAAGCTCCCGACGAACATCCAGTTGGATTTTTTTAAGCAAATTACGGACGCGAAGACATTGGCTGCGCCGAAGATCCGAGTCATGAATAACCGGAAAGCGGAAATCAACATCGGTGACAAACAGCCGATCCTATTGTCCACGACGAATGTTCTGCCGGGTCAAGCTGCAACAGGTGCCGTGCCGACCACATCGACCGTTACTTCTATCGAGTTTCGTGATACCGGCGTTAAACTGGCAGTGGAGCCTTCCATCAGGCTGGGCGGTGAGCTTGGATTGAAAATGAAGATTGAAGTGATTCGCTTAGGGGAACAAGTAACATTGCAGGCGTCTCCGCCCATTACACAATTCAAGTTCGGTAATCGGTCTGCTGAAACAATGCTCAGCATCAAGGATGGGGAAACCATTGTATTGGGTGGTCTCTTGCAAGAGGAAGATCGAAAAACTAAAGTGACGATTCCCTGGATCGGCGACCTTCCTTTTATCGGAAATCTCATCAGTTCATTCAGGACGGATCGGGTTACGACAGAGGTGATTCTCACGATTACGCCGCATATTGTGCAGAACATGACCCCTCCGGCGCTCAGTGCGCAAACCTTCTGGTCCGGAACGGAGTCGACCTATGCAACCGGTCCAATGTTTTCGACCCCAACCCAGAAGGTGTCTGCCAATTCCGGCAGTGTCTATGGAGAGGGCACGGCTGTTTTCAATAGCGGGGTCAAGGGCGCCAGGGATACGACATCCAGCCGTTCTCTAGCGCAATTAGCGAGTCCTGATCCTGTGTTGGCAATCCATCCCGATGAGTCGGCCGTCAAACTCGGCAAAGAAATCAAATTGTCGGTT
>JABMDG010000396.1 GCA_015904045.1 Nitrospira sp. | reverse complement strand
GAGATGATTTACCAGTTGGATCGCAGAGGCCGGTTCGTGCATGTCAATAAAACAGGTCTCGACAAGCTGGGGTATACGTTCGACGAGATGCTGGCCCTGAAGCTCTGGGATCTGGTGCCGCGAGGGAATGAAGCGGGAGTGCTGCAGTTTCTCGAGCGGTTGGTCGCCCAAGGGCAGGGGTCGATGGACACGGTGCTGCTGGCGAAGGGTGGTTGTCCGATCGATGTAGAGATCCATGCCACGGCGTTGTTCGATCAGGCACACGGTGGGCTGGTTCATTCGCGTGCGTTTGTCCGGGATGTGACGGAGCGTCGTCGATTAGAGCAGGAACTGCGCCGCTATACCTCGGGACTGGAACAGGCGGTGTCGGAGCGCACACACGAGCTGGTCGACTCACAGGCTCGGTACAAAGCCCTGTTCGATCAGGTGGCCGACTCGGTCTTTATGGTCAACGCCGACGGGACGGTTGTTGCCGTCAATAAACGGGAAGAGCAGGTGCTGGGGTATACAGAGGCAAGCGTCATCGGGCGGAGCGTGCTCGACATCGTGCCGGTCAAGGACCGCCAGGCCTTTGCGGATCGGCTGCGCGAGGCCGGCGCAGCCCACCAACGGGTTCCCACGCAGGAATTGACCGTATGCCATGCCGGAGGGGTGGAGACATCGGTCGAAATGGATCTGATTCAGGTTGGAGACGCCGATCGCACGTTGGTGATGGTACAGCTCCGGGACATTACGGATCGGAAAAAACTCGAGCGCCAGCTGGAGTCGTACCGGGAAGGTCTCGAGTCGAAAGTCCGAGAGCGGACCGAAGAGATCGAGCAGACGAAACAGTATTTGGAGAATTTGCTAGAAAACGCCAACGATGTCATCTACACGCTCGACCAAGAGCAGCGATTTACCTACGTCAACAGCAAAGTCGACACCTGGGGCTACCGCAAGGAGGATCTCCTGGGACGTCCGTATCTCTCATTGCTTTCCCGTCGCCACCGAGGCCGTCGGCTGAAGAGTTCGTTGGATATCGGCGCCAAGCAGGTCTATGAAGTCGAAGTGGTCACCCGCCTGGGTGAGGTCCGTACGGTCATGGTCAGCGTGTCGCCGCTGCAGGGAGCGGATGGGGAAATCCTCGGAGTGCTCGGCATTGCGCGCGACATGACGGACACGAAAAAACTGGAGCAGCAGATCCGCAACTCCGAGAAACTGGCGTCCGTCGGGAAATTGGCCGCCGGGGTGGCGCACGAAATCAACAACCCGCTCGGCGGTATTCTCAACTGTCTCTACAATTTGCGGAAGGGTGGAGTGTCCGCGGCGCGCCAGGAGGAGTATTGGGCCTCTATGGAGCACGGCGTTCGCCGAGTGCAGAAGATCGTGCGGCAGCTCCTCGACTTCTCGCAGCAACATGAGCCGGAATTCAGCCCTGCTGACATCAACGGGATCGTCGACCAAGTGCTGGTCTTGACGACACATCTATTCGCGCCCAATCGCATCACCTTGGAGACTCGCTTGGGGCAAGGTCTGCCCCACGTCATGGTGGATCGCCACATGATCGAGCAGGTGTTGATGAATCTGATTTTGAACGCCGTGCAGGCCATGAAGCGCGGAGGTCTGCTGACGATCCGCACCTCCGTGGCCGAGGGCATTTGCCGGGTCGAAGTCAGCGATACGGGATCGGGAATTCCTGCTTCGGTGTTGCCGCGCGTGTTCGATCCGTTCTTTACGACGAAAGGCGAAGGGGAAGGGACGGGGCTGGGGCTTTCCGTGAACCTCGGGATTATGGAACGCCATGGCGGCAAGATCTTGGTGGAGAGCGAAGTTGGCAAGGGCACGACGTTTACGCTCTGTCTGCCCGTATCCCGTGAGCGCGTGTTGGTGGAGAAGAGATGATGAAGGGACTGTCCATCCTCTTAGTGGATGACGAGCCGTTGATGCGGCTTTCGATGGTGGATGCGCTGGAGGCCGTTGGCTACGATGTGTACGCGGCGGGGTCCGGCACCGAAGGCGTGGAGGCCATTTGGAAGCACACGTTCGACTTGGTCATCACCGACCTGCGATTGCCCGGAGCCGACGGATTGACCGTGCTTAAAGCGGCGAAAGACAGATCCCCGGATACGGACGTGATCGTGATTACGGCGCATGGGTCGGTGGAAACCGCGGTGGGTGCGATGAAGTTGGGCGCTGTGGATTACCTGACCAAGCCGTTTCAGATGGATGAACTGCTGCTGATCGTCGAACGGGTTGCCCGCGTCGTCACCTTGCGCCGAGAGAATCAGGATCTGAAAGCGACCTTAGAGGACAAGTTCAGCTTCAACGGCATTTTGGGGGCGAACAGCCGAATGCGCGGGGTGCTGGACAAAATCAAGCTCGTGGCGGCCACTGATTCGACGGTGCTGATTCTGGGTGAGAGTGGAACGGGAAAAGAGTTGGTGGCCAACGCAGTCCATCAGAACAGCCCGCGGCGGGATCAGCCGCTGATCAAAGTCAGCTGTGCGGCGTTGCCGGAGACATTGCTGGAGGCCGAGTTGTTCGGTCATGAAAAAGGCGCCTTCACCGGTGCGCTGCGCCAGCGGCGGGGACGTTTCGAGCTGGCCCATCGGGGCACCTTGTTTCTCGACGAAATCGGAGAACTGTCGCCGGTGGTTCAGGTGAAACTGCTGCGGGTCTTGCAGGAGCGGAAGTTTGAGCGCGTAGGCGGGAATGATACGATCGACGCGGACGTCCGCCTGGTGTGCGCCACGCAAAAAGATCTGCGCAAAGAGGTGGCACAAGGCCGGTTCCGTGAGGATCTCTACTATCGGCTCAATGTCGTGCAAGTCATCGTCCCTCCACTGAGAGAACGACAAGAAGACATTGTGGTAATCGCCGAGCACGTGCTCGATGCCTGCTCGGGAAAACTCAACAAAAAACTGAAGGGCTTTTCCCCGCCGGCCCGCGAACTGCTGCTCCGTTATTCCTATCCGGGGAACGTGCGTGAGTTGGTCAACATGGTCGAACGGGCAGTGGCGCTCGGGCACGAGCGGGGATCGATTCGGCCGGAGGATCTCTGCGGGTTCCAGTCCTGTCCCTATCTCGGCGGTATCCCGCAAGAGTCGTGCGGCTTTTGCAGCGAAGGCCTGACCGGCGGCAAGAAGAAGGCCGATGGGCCGTTGACGACGCTCGCTGAGGCACGGGAAGTCTTCGAAAAAGACTACATCGTCTCCGTGCTGGAACGGGTCGAGGGCAGCCGCACGACCGGCGCGAAAATCTTGGGGCTGTCCCGTAAGGCGCTCTGGGAAAAATGCAAGCGCTACGGCATTCCCTCTCCCTACGACGACGGTCAGGAGGAGAAAGGATCCTGAGTATTTCTTTGCCGTGAAACGGTATCGGTGCAGACGCGAGTCTGCAGCACACGAGTGTTGATTATTTCCGAGGAGGGAATCCGATGAAACAGACATGGATTGCATTGGGTGTGTGCCTCGTGGCGGCGACAGCGGGATGTGTGGGCGGGCAGGCCGAAATCAAAGAAGATCGGCTGACCGTCGGAAAGGTACAGGGTGAGGTCAAAGTCGGGATGCCGGCGTCTCAGGTCGCGGAACTGCTCGGCAGTCCCAACATCGTCACGACGGATGAGAAGCGCCGCGAGGTGTGGATCTATGACAAGGTGTCCACCGATCGGGTGGACACGTCCAGGTCATCCTTTGCCGGGATCATCATCCTCGGTGCCGCCGCACGCGACAGTTCCAGTTCGCAGCGGCAGCGTACCCTCACAATCATCATCAAGTATGACGAAGACAAAAAGGTTCGCGATTTTGCCTATAACGCGACACAGTTCTAGCTGAGGCTTGGGCACGGTGATTCGGCGATGGCTCATGGCGGCGGGTTGCCTGATTCTCGCGGGTCAGATGGCGGGGTGTGTCGCGCATACGCAGCCAGAGGAGTTGTTCCAGTTGAACCCCGAGAGCGCCGCCAACCGGGCCATGCAAACCCGCGGTTTTGAAACAAGGGACGAAGCCGAGCTACTGTCCGCGTCGGCCGCCGTCTTGCAAGATTTGGGGTTTCAGGTTGAGGAAAGTGTGCGGGAGGTGGGCTTTTTGCGGGCAACGAAGGAGCGAAGCGCCCGGGAACATGGTCAGGACATCACCCGCTTCCTCGTGTTTCTCCTGAGTACCGGGCTGATACTGGCACAGCAGCCTCCGATCGTCATACCCGTGGATCTGCATCAAAAAATTGCTGCCACGCTGATCACCAAGCCTGTCAACCCTGAGGCCACGCGCCAGGAAGTCAGGGTCGTGTTTTACCGCGTCATTTGGAAAGGGAATGGGTCTGCCGGCCGGCAGGCGATCCCACCGGGCGAGCAGCGGATGGAAATGCTGCGCGACCCCGTGCTGTATCAGACCTTCTTCGCCAAACTGTCCAAAGCAGTATTTTTGGAGCCGTTTGCACTCTGCCGGTGAGGCTATCATGACACAAGGGAACCTGATCGGAATGTTTGCTGCTGCTCTGTTAGCTGTTGCGCAAGGCTGCGCCGCACCTCAGCCGAGCGTGGACCTGCTCGCCCCGACCGAGGCGCAGATGAAGATCCGGAGCGTGCAGACTCGATCTTTCGATGTGAAAGACCGACAAACGGCCATGCGCGGCGTAATCGCTGCCTTGCAGGACCTGGGCTTCATCATCGAGCGGGCCAATGAGTCCTTGGGATTGGTCACGGCTGCGCGCTTTGCCGAACCGAACTTCTACGATGTCGTGGGGGTGACCGTCACCGTCCGGCCCGAAGCCGAGGGCCGGATGACGATCCGCGCCAACGCCATCTATAACAACAAGCCCATCGAAGACCCTAAGGTCTATCAGAATTTCTTTGCCACGCTGGAGCGATCACTATTCGTCGGCAAGCAATGATCCGGGCAAGGGCCGCTGTGGTGAATGAAGAGAGGCATGATTGGCAGGTTGCCGGAATGGGGAGCCGCCTGGGGCTGGCGCTCGGTGGACTACTCTGTTTGCTGCTGCAGGGATGCCCGATGCCCTACGAACTACGGCATGACAACCAATGGGACTCGCGGGAGCAGATTTGGCTCTCCGACGACAGCCAGGTCAAGATCCGCGCCGCCCAATCAAGGGCCTTTGACACCATGGATCGGCAGCGAATGTTGGCCGCGATCCTCTCCACCATGCAAGACTTGGACTTCAAGGTGGAGGTACTCGACGAAGACCTGGGTGTCGTGTCCGGGAAAAAATATGTCGAGAACGAACAGATTTATGGGGGCGACCTGAGCTATTTGCTGTATCGGCCAGACGCGCTGCTCGTGCTCAATCGCAATTACCGCACATGGGGGCCGTTCCATCACCGGAGCAATCTCGTGCGGTTCACGGCGACCGTCCGCAAGCGGAACGACGCCCAACTCGTCGTGCGCGCCAGTGCCCAATATTACCTGCGTGCGGTGGAAGATCCAGTGCCCTACCAGCAATTCTTCCGTGCCATGGAGCAAAGCCTGTTCTTGCAAGGCCAGTCTGTGGAGTAGCATTGAGCAGGCGGTTTAATATTGAGGCTCGATTCAGCTGCGATCGGTCTTGTTCGTGGAACAAAGGGGGGAATCATGGGAATCGGTTTGGTGAAGCATGTCCTTGGCGTGGCGGTGGGAGGCACACTGTTGGTGGGGGTGGGGCTGGCAGCGGAACCGGCCGAGGTGGAAAAATTCGTGAATGCCCGCATTGAAATCGGTGAGATGATGATGAATTACTTCCAGGGAGGCGAGCGATTCGGCGAAGGGCAGCGGCCGTCCCAGGAACAGATGAAAGCGATGGGTGCGGACATCAATGCGAAACTGACGGCGCTGTTGTCGAAGCACGGCCTGACGCTCGAGGACTATCGTGGGCGGAGCCGAGACATCTTCGCCGATGACGCGGCAGTGAAACGCTATCTCAACGAACATCCTGATGTAAAGCAGCGATACGAAGCGTTGCCGCTCGACCGGATGGGCCGTGGTGGCGGTACCGGACGAGGGTACTGAAAGGGCGAGCCATGGATCTTCGCCGGTATCAGCGTTTTCCAGTGAGGTTTCAAAGTGTCCTGTCTGGCTCTTCTCGAAACGAATGGGCTGGTACGATCGTGGATTTGTCGAAGGGGGGCTGTCGCATCGAGGCAAACGCGCAGGTCTATGCCGGTATGCAGATCTCGTTGCGTATTGATATAGCCGGTGAAGAGTCCCCGATTCTTATCGCGCGAGCGGGAATTCGCTGGAACCGACCCAATCTTGTGGGGGTGGGTTTTATTTCGGTGGAATCGCCTCACCGCGAACGACTGGATCAGCTGCTCGAACGATTGAAGCACAGTGCAAATGGTTGAACGATAAGACGGTGATCCCGCAGCGATGAAAGGACTCGATAATGAAGAATGTTGAGATGACCGTAGACGGCACGACGCTGACGATCAAAGTTGATTTAAGTAAGGAATTCGGGCCGTCGGCCTCGGGCAAAACCATCATCGTTGCTTCGACGGAAGGAAATGTGAC
>JABMDG010000395.1 GCA_015904045.1 Nitrospira sp. | reverse complement strand
CCGGCAGCGCCTGGCGGGCGAAGCCAATCGGCGCGAATCGGCGCCGGCCCCTTTGCCGGAGCGGCATCGGCCTCCCTGGAAAATTCCTGTGCGGCTTTCGCCACGGAGCGAACGGAATCCTTGATGAAGTCGCGCCGGCCGTATGAGGGGTCAGTTGCCATCAGAGTTGAGGCTGAGGTTCAGGTTGAGGATAAGGTCGACGCAAGCCCGAAGCTCATGACTCCTTAGACTCAGCCTCAATCTCGGCCTTCCGCATTACATCACGCCGTCGGCGCGCAGCTTATACACCTCGACGCAGCGATCGCAGGCGCCGAATTCCACATCCCATCCCGGATGATTTTCTCGAATGAAGTCGAGCACATACGACTCGATCTTAGTGCCCATGTCTTCCACCCAGGAATAGGTGGGGAATCGGCACAGCGGGCAGGGAAATCCCGGCATGAGCATGACCTTGTTTTCGCTCTCCGGCACTTCGCCGCCCTCCACATCGACCGCGCGATCCATCACGCGAAGTGTGTCGGTCGCCATCTCGATCAATTCAGAATGAGTAAAATACGAGGTCTGCCACAGCCCTTCGAACACTGACTTCAGCTGAAGCGGCGCGATCTTCCGATACCAGGACCGGAACTCCTTGAACCGATCCTCCTTGCTCAGCATCGGCTCTTTCCCCGCCGCAACCAGCCGGCTGTCCACGCTCAAGCTCCACAGCACACGATAGCGCTGCAAGATCAGCGTTTCTTCCCCTGGATTCTGTCCCACCTTTGTGTCCGGGTCGTACCCGAAGACCGGATCGATCATGTCGGAGATATGCATCAGCTCGTGACGGCAGTACCGCGTGAGAGCCGGATCATAGAACCGTCGGGGAATCAGCTTGATTCCGACTCCTTTGAGCCCCTTCTCCTCGAACTCCCTCGCCAATTCCTTTTCCACCGAACCCCACTTGCGCAGAATATCGACACCCTCCTGATCTTCTTTCAGGACACCCTTCACCAGCACAATCCCTACCTTGTTCTTCAATAATGGATACTCGTTAAACGAGTCGCGTACGATATCGGAAAAGCCCCATGTCCCGAAGAGATACTGATAGAGCTTCTTAAACTCCCCTTCCCGGTCTTCGAGCATGAATTTCTCGTAGATCGGATCGGCATGTTCATGAAACTCTTTGTAATAGGTAGGATCGCCTTCCCGCTCCGTCTTTTCGACGAAGGAGTCGATCACTTCTTGCAGCAGCGCGGGCTGAAACCTGATTTCCATGATGAGACCTCGGACCGTAAAGATAGCAATTACCAGGCAGTTCGGTGGTCGCCACGAACCGGCGATCTGAGGAACTCCGTGACCGGCTTGACTTGCCCGCAGAGCATCTCTTACGATCTCGCAGGCTTGGCGAAAATTATACCGGCCTGATCGAACGGCAATCAAGGACCTGCCGGAGAAACTTTCACTATCACGATGATACCGGAACACACGATGACGCCTTCTCTCCCGGACTCGCTCCCAGGATCTGCACCGGGCGCGGCACAGACATCGTCGACCGACTTTCTGGACTATTGGAAGCTCGATTGCCGCGAGGTCAGAACCTTCCGCGGCCATTCGCACGGCATCTGGGCCGTCGCGTTCTCCCCCGATGGACTCACGCTGGCCAGCGGCGGCGCTGAGCGCCTCGTCCGCATGTGGGACATCGAAACCGGCCGGCTTCTGCGCTCACTGCGCGGCCACACCAATGATGTCCGGGCTGTCGTCTTCACACCGGACGGACAGACGCTCGCCACCGGCAGCGAAGACCGCACGATTCGCCTGTGGAACGGCAAGACCGGCGAGCCGACGAAAATTCTTTTTACCCGGTACGACCACAACGTGTGCAGCCTCTCGCTGTCGCCCGACGGCCTCATGCTGGCGCGCGGCAGCCACAACAAGGACATCAAGATCTGGGAAGTCACCACCGGCACCGAGTTGATGACACTGCTGGGCAAAGACGAATACGACCATCACTGGTCCGTCTGCGTCGCCTTTTCACCCGACGGCATTCACCTTGCCCACGGCACCGACATCGGGAAGATCAAGATCTGGGAAGTGCTCCCGAGCGGCGAGGAGAAGGTGCTGCACGACGGGCATTGGCGGCGGGGCGTCGAAGACTCCACCGAGACGCGCGGCTACTACATCGAAGACGACGGCGGATTTCAAAAGCCGATGGATTACTGGATCGGCGCCATGACCTTCACGCCTGACGCGAACACGCTGATCACCGGCAGCCGGGATCGCACGATCAAACTGTTCGAGATGCCCCAGCTCGTCGAGAAGAAATCTCTCACCGGCCACACAGGATGGATCCGCAGCCTCGCCGTATCGCCGGACGGAAAAGT
>JABMDG010000394.1 GCA_015904045.1 Nitrospira sp. | reverse complement strand
CGGCCATTTTAAGCATCCCACACGGCTGTTTGATGGCGCTTCGGACATCAAGATCTGCGATGGCTTGAGGAGTCCAAATGAGTTTTTCCGCAGTCTGCTAGACAGTAGATCCCTTGACTTGATCTGGCGCTTCACTCACACTGACTTCGCATGTACGACCAGCCTGAATCCGAACTCCTTCGTCTATTGGCGGAGCGGGCGGGGATTGCCGCCGATTACTACGACATCGCCGGGACACACCATGTGACGACGGATGAGACCCGTCGTGCGATCCTGGCCGCGATGGAGTTCCGTGTAGAAAGCCGCGCTGAACTGATCGACGCGCTGACCGCATGGGACCATCGTCCATGGTTGCAAGGCTGTGATCCGGTTCATATCCTGCGGCAGGGGGAAACGCCCGGCCGCTGGTCGCTGCATGTGCCGTGCGAGAGTCATGAGGAGTCGGTGATTCGGGTCCGGTGGTGGCTTGTCTCCGAGAGCGGCGAGCGATCTCATGAGCAGGAAGACGGGCCTGGCCTGAAGGTCGAAGAAGCCCGCGTTGTTGCCGGACGGCGATTCGTTCGGATGGAGTTCACCCTTCCGCAAGCCCTGCCGCTCGGGTATTACAGCGCTCACGTCCGGATGCAAGGCGGGATTGTTGAACTCGCTACGGGGTTCCGCGTGATCGTGGCCCCCGCGCGATGTTTCGTGCCCGAATGGTTCGAGCGGGGGACGCGTCTCTGGGGGATCGCCTTGCAGCTCTATTCGTTGCGGAGCGACCGCAACTGGGGGGTGGGAGACTTTCAAGACCTGTCAGCCGTGGTGGAATGGGCCGGAACGCAGTTGGGTGCCTCGGTGATCGGGCTGAATCCCTTGCACGCATTGAAAAATACCACTCCCTATCATATCAGTCCCTATTCGCCGACCAGCCGGTTGTTTCTCAATGAGCTCTACATTGATGTCGAGCAGGTTGAGGAATGTCGTACAGATCCAACGGTCCGTGCTTGCCTGGCCGATGCCACGTTCCGCGCGCGACTTGACGCCGCCAGACGGAGCGAATTTGTCGAGTATGACGCGGTAGCTGCGGCGAAGCGCACGGTGCTGGATCTGTGCGCTCAGGCGTTCGCACGGGACAACTTTGAGGGTGGTGACCCGGATCGTTCGCCGACGACCGAGCGCGGGCGCGTGTTTCAGCAGTACGTCCGGCAGGAAGGGGAGCCCCTGGCCCACTACGCGTTGTTTCGAGTGCTGGAGGACGAGCAGCAGCGGTTGCCCTCGGCGTCAGATGTGTGGATGGATTGGCCGGAGCCCTATCGTGAGCCGTCCTCGGCTGCCGTGGGTGAGTTTCGGCGTCGGCATACGAGGCAGATTCACGCGATTCAGTACGTCCAGTGGTTGGCGGATGGTCAATTGCGCGCCCTGGTCGATAAGGCCGGCCAAGCCGGTATGCCGATCGGGCTCTACTACGATCTGGCACTGGGCAGTGATCGTGCCGGGGCTGATGGGTGGCGCTTTCAACCGGTGCTCGCGATGAAGGCGGATTGTGGCGCTCCGCCCGATGCCTTTGCTCCTGACGGGCAGAATTGGGGATTCTCCCCAGCCGATCCGCTACGGCTGCGCGCCAGCGGGTATGAGTATCTCATTGAATTGTTGCGCCGCAATTTTCGCTATGGCGGGGCCATCCGACTCGATCATGTGATGGCGTTGTTTCGGCTGTTCTGGATTCCACGCGGCCTGCCTGCCTCGAAAGGCACCTATGTGCACTATCCGGCCGATGATCTGCTGGCGATCCTCGCCTTGGAAAGTGTGCGGGCCAAGGTGCTCGTCATCGGGGAGGATTTGGGCACCGTGCCTGACTGGGTGCGTCAGAGACTCGGAACGGCCGGGGTCCTGTCGTATCGCGTGTTTTATTTTGAACGGACGTGGGAGGGAGGGTGGAAACCTCCGGGGGCCTATCCGTCGCAATCGCTTGCCGTTGCCGCGACTCACGATTTGCCGACGCTCAGCGGGTATTGGGACAGAGCCGATATTGAAACTCGCGCCGATCTGGGTTTCTTTTCTTCGGAGGGGGCCAAGATGTCGGCATTGGCGGAGCGGCAACGAGAAAAAGCGGCGATCATGGCGGCATTACGTTCCGAGGGGCTGTGGCCACCCGGTCTGCCGGACGATGCGGCCCATGGTCCGGCGATGACCTGGGAGCTGGCTCGCGCAATTCATGTCTATCTGGCCCGTACCCCTGCCTGGCTGGTGTTGGCCAATGTCGAGGATGTAATTGGCGCGCGGGCGCAGACGAATGTCCCGGGAACGGTCGACCAGCATCCCAACTGGCGTAGAAAACTGAGGCCGACGGTGGAGGAACTGATCCGCGATGACCGGTTCAAGCAGCTTGCGGACGAGTTGCGTTTATGGCGGTCCTTTGTGTAAGAACATGCCGTGTGCACGTGATCATTCCGGTGCCATCCTCGATCGGCCATGACGCAGCGTAACCATCTTGTCCTGTCCGTTGCGGCCGCCTGCTTCCTGATCATCTTCATCATCGAAGAATTCGCCCCCGCGAATGTGGTCGGCGCGTATGGCTATGTGTTGCCAATACTGCTCGTCGCGACGCTGCGCAGCCGGACGCTGATGCTGGTGACCGTGCTGGCCTGCGTGGCGGCCACTTATTCGGGCTTATTACAGCCGACCAAACCGGGCCGGTTTCAGGCGGCGGTCATCAATCGCAGTGTCGTGGCCGGTGTGTTATTGCTGGTGGCGTACCTCGGCATGAGTTGGGAGGAGCGGAAGGCTCGAGAAGAAGATGCGCGGGCGGCGCTGGCGCGCGAGACGGAAAATCTGCTGAAGGCAAACGCGCAGCTCGTGGAGGCGAAGGATCAGTTGAATCGATCAGAACGGCTGGCGGCGGTGGGACAACTTGTGGCGTCCGTTGCGCATGAAGTTGGGACGCCGCTGCACTCGATTGCCTGGCATGTGCAGGCCTTGGCGGAAGAGCCGACGCTGACGCCTGAGATGAGAAGACAGGTGACGGTGATCGATGAACAACTGACCCGGGTGGTGCGGATTATTCAGGATTTGCTGTCGTCCACACGGCCGCGTCAGCCTCAGCCGAACTGGTTGCCTGTCGAGGACGTCATCAGCCCTGCGGCCGTGCTCATGGAACCGGCCTTCCATGCGAAAGAAATTTCCTTTACGATAGACATCCCGGCACAGCTTCCGCGCATCTGGGCCGACGCGGAGAAGATGCACCAAGTGTTGGTGAACGTGCTGGCCAACGCGTTAGCGGCCACTCCTTCCCATGGAGCGGTCAAGATCTCCACGGAGGCGCGCGAGGCCTCGTCCGAAGAACTTGAACGAGGGCGCCGTGTGGCCGATGCAATGTCGCCCTTCGTCGTCATGATTCTGGTGCAGGATACGGGATGCGGGATACCGGAGACCGACGCGCAAAAAGTATTCGAACCGTTTTTCACCACAAAAGCGGTTGGCAAGGGAACCGGGCTGGGGCTATTCTTGAGCCGCGAAACCGTGGCGGCGCACGGAGGAAGCCTGGAGCTCAGCAGTGAAATCGGGCGCGGCACAACCGTGACCATCGTCTTGCCTGGACTCCAGACCGAGCCCGTACATGCAGAGGAGAGAGCCTAATGCACCCTGCGACCGTTCTCGTGGCTGACGATGATGCGGTGGCCCGTGACCTGTTGGCCGACGCCTTGAAGAAAGAGGGCTATGCCGTCGAGGCCTTCGCCAGCGGTGAGGAGGTCATCGCCCGCGGGCGTGCAGGGCATGTGGATGTGGTCTTGACCGATATCCGCATGGGCGCTGTCGACGGCCTCACGGTGTTGCGCGAATTCAAGCGGATGAGCCCGAATACAGCGGTCGTGGTGCTGACGGCATTTGGATCGCTGCAAGGCGCGATCGAGGCCATCAAGCAAGGCGCCTACGACTATCTGGCAAAGCCGTTTAAGCGGGAAGAGATCACATTGGTGGTCAAGCGGAGTCTCGACCATTGCCGGCTTCTTCGAGAAAATGCCCGGTTCCGTCAAGAATTGAAGACGAAGAGTGATTGGTCTCCACTGGTGGGAAGCAGTACCGCCATGCTGGACGTGTATAAGATGGTCGCCCGGGTGGCGGAGAGCCGGAGCACGGTCTTGCTCCAAGGAGAAAGCGGCACCGGCAAGGAACTCATTGCTCGGGCGATTCATGCAAACGGGCCTCGCAGGGACAAAGCGTTTGTGCCGGTGAATTGCGGCGCCTTGCCGGACACCTTGCTGGAATCCGAAATGTTCGGCTATGAAAAGGGGGCGTTTACCGGAGCGGTCGGACACAAAGCCGGTCTCTTTGAAGCCGCCAATGGGGGCACCCTGTTTCTCGATGAAATCGGAGAACTTGGTCCGGCGCTGCAAGTGAAACTCCTGCGGGTGATGCAGGATCAGGAGGTGCGCCGTGTCGGAGGGACCGGTTCCGTGAAGGTTGATGTCCGGATCATTGCCGCGACCAATCGCGATCTGGAGCTGCTCGTCAAGGAAGGGAAGTTTCGCGACGACTTGTTTTATCGGTTGAATGTCGTGCCGATTACCCTTCCGTCCTTGGTGGATCGGCGGGAAGATATTCCCATGCTCGTCCATCACTTCTTTGAGAAATACAGGGCAGGCTCGTCGCATGGCGTGCACGGGGTGTTACCCAAGACGATGGTGTTATTGACTCAGTATCGGTGGCCCGGCAATGTGCGTGAACTGGAGAACGTGATTGAACGGGCTGTCTCGCTGAGCCATGGGCCCCTGTTGACGCCGGAGGATTTGCCGGATGCCATCCGGCAAGAATCGATCGATGGGGCAGAGGGGAAGTCCCCTCAGGGCGATCCGGCCAATGATGCGACACTGACGCTCGAGGAAGTTGAGAAGCGGCACTTGATGCTGGTGCTGAAGGAAACCAAGGGAAATAAAGTCAAGGCGGCAAAAATTCTAGGAATCGACAGGCGTACGCTCTATCGAATGGCAGAGCGGTTCGGTTTAGATATTGGCGAGGAAGCTGAAGGAGCTGAAAAAGAGGCAGGAAGAAGCGGCGACGCATGAAACAGCAACGGCCGCGGCCTCGTGGCCGCGGCCGTTGCAGATAACCGCGCAGAGCGTCACTTCATTGAAAAAAAGGACTGTGTCGTGTAGGGGTGCGAGACGATTTTCAGCTTGTTCTTAATCAGTCGCAGTTGGTTGTTCGCGCTTTCCGGAGCCGGGGTTTGAACAGGGATGAAGCTTTCCCATATGGTGCGCTTGCCTTCCGCCATTACCTGTAGCCGAAGGTCGGTGGTCTGATCTCCACTCGGGGTCACGGTGGCTTCGACGCGGTTCTTGATCACTCCCCAGCAACAATCATACAGGTATTGAATACCCTCGGTCTCATCCCGATAGTTGGTTGTCACCGTTGAGTCATTTTTCCATTCGACGCGCGTGTAGCCGCTGGAGGTTAACACCTCCGTGACGGCCGCTTTGACTTTCTCTGCGGGGGCGGCGAGCTGAACTTGAACGACATCGGGTTCGACGGCCTGTGCCGCGCTGCCCAATCCTACAAGGAACACTGCGGTGACTAGGGCCCAACCGGTCCGTCGCATCATCGTGCACCTCCGTGTGATCATCTTGTTGGACTCTCCGCTAACTTGTAGACCAAGTGGGTATCCGTCTGCGTGACACCTTCAATGCTGTGGATGCGGCTCAGAACCAGTTGCGTCAGTGCGTCCTGATCCGACACTTCCACGACTGTGATGATGTCCGGCTTCCCCCAGCAAGGATCGATCTTCAGAATCTCCTTGATGTTGGACAGCGCTTTCACTACGGCTGACGTCTGCCCCGGTTGTACGTTGATCAGGATATAAGCCCGATCCGACATCGGGGTGACTCCTGGCTCGGGCAAATGGATCTGATAAGCGACCTCTGCCGGAGCCGTTGTGGAGGCACTATAGCCAACCCGCGGGGCTACTGTCAACGGGGCTTTGGCCTTCGATGTCGGGGGAGTTTTTGACGGAGGTACCTGTCTGAGTTTGGGTTTTTGCATAGGGCTCACTTTGGTGCGACGAGGACTTCGACTGTGTATCGGTCGCTGGCGTTGGTTAAGTCCGTTTCGAGACGCTTCGGGCTGCCAATGCGGCCTTCAGGGTCGTAGACAAAGCAAAAGAGGGTGGTGCACTTTTTATGGGCTAAGTAGAAACCTGTGTCCGCCGTTACTTGCTCGGCGATGTCCTTGTCGGTGAGGCCTGGTCGAGTCTTTTTTGCCACGATGGCGATCCGTTCCCGATTGAGCAACAGCGTGGTTTTCGGTGTCCCGCCTGAGTAGGGGGGCGTCCATTCATCGGTTCCGACTTCGTCGAATTCCAGCCGCAAGAGGGCGCGCAAGAGGTCTGCTAAATCGTGGTCATCGTCGATCTCAACCGTCGGGCGCGAGTCTGTTCTGAGACGTAACTGGCGTGCCACGGCATGAAGCCGGAGGCAGACCTTTCGAATCAAGTGCAGCGTTTCCGGTTCGGAGAGAGGCTGAGTGACAGGAACAGTGTGCGCCGTCTGGACGGCGACCGGCTGAGTTGTTGTCATGGGTGTAGGAGGCGCCGGCTCAGGCGCGGCCTGTTGTGTCGGCGCGGGTTTGGTCTCATGGACGAGGGAGACCGCGGGAGTAGGGGGAGACAGAGGCGGCGGTGCTGGGACAGATAATGGGACTGCAACAGGCGGAGCTGGAGGTACGATGGCCACCGGTTCGGGCGTAGCAGGTGGTGGCTGCGGAGCCTGCGGTTTCAGGAATTGGCCGGTTGCGGTTGGCTGGACCGGCATTTTGGGAAGCGACTGTGTCGAGATCGGCGATATAGAGGGCGCTGGTGCAGGAGGGGGCGGCGGACTGGCCGTTGTTGCAGGAACGGGCGGAAGAGAGGTCGTCATGCTCACCAAGACGGATGTGGGGGCGGTGGCGTGTACCGGCTTGGTTGCCATCGTTGTTGATGGTGCCGGAGGAACCATCCGCATTTGTGCGGTACTTACCGGGCTGATTTTACCGGTTCCCGGGGATACAGGCGCGGCCGGGGGGGGCTTGAGCCCCTGCAGTTCCAGCTTTTTATCGTCCAGGATGAGTAACAGGCGTTTGACCGCCGCGATACTCTGCGCTGTCTCCGCATCATTCGAGGTGTGAAGCGTGTAGTGCTGATAGGCGTGATATTCTTGAGACCGTTCGCCAAAGACCTGTTTCACACATTCACGAAGCTGTAATTCGGCTTTGGCCCTCGCGGCATCCCGATAGGGGAACCCCTCTTGGCTGAAATCATTGATTGCCGCGAGCACTTCCTGAAGTCGTGCGGTTCCGTTGGCAATATCCTCGAGGGAAATCTTTTTCGGTGACTGGCGAGGGTGTTCTGCTGCGCGTGTACGTGCCATGGCGATGTGGGAAAGTCTAGCCGAGGGGGTCGAACTGGGCAAGGAAACAACGGTTTTTAGCGAGGGGCGGTATGGCGGCGTTGCAGGTCGAGGGGGGTGTGACGTCCAGCGAGGCCGCAGGCGGCTTTAATCACACCACTGGATGCTGCCGGGTGATGCGGACGCTGTCGAGGGGGCACGATGAATTGGCGGAAGCGCAAGGACTGCGGCAACACGAGCCAGCAAGGTTTCCACGGAGAACGGTTTGGAAAGAAATCGATCCGGTTGGATCTCGATACCTTGAGCGGCCAGATGGCTCAGGGAATGGCTTGACATGAAGAGCACGCGCAGTTCCGTCTTGAGCGAGAGAATCTGATGGATCAGATTATGTCCATTCACCCGGGGGTAGGGATTTGTGCCGGAACTCAACTGCAATTCAGCGGGAGGCAGGAACAGATCGGTCAACAGCAAGTCGATGGGAGTGGCCAAGGCGGTATAGATGGCCATCGCCTCCAAACTGCCCTCGGCTTCCCGCACGTGATAGCCGGCATGTTTGAGGCTGGTGGTGCATAGCAACCGCATGGAGGGGTCGTCATCGACGACGAGAATGTGGCGGAGAGAATTCGATGGACTTGACCGAGGGCCGACCATAGTGGATGTTCCCTGGTGTGCGATGTCTCTTTGTCTTATCGGAAGACGGAAGAAATACTTGATGTGCGCTGGCTCCTGTGAAACGCGTTCTCCGACCGCAATAGGCAGCTGAAGGCTGCATCCTCGTGCATTCATTGAAGAAAGTTGTCTGATGAGGGGGCTGCAGCCTGACTGTGAACGTGCACCCTGGTTACGGCATTGATGGGTAGGAAGCGGGAGCTCGATTCTGGTATCCTGGGCGCTCTTCACATGGCCATCCCTCGAAGGACATTCCGGAGTGTGCAACGGTCGCGTATTGCTCGCCGGCGAGCCCGAGCTCGACTT
>JABMDG010000393.1 GCA_015904045.1 Nitrospira sp. | reverse complement strand
GGTAAACGGCGTATAGAAGTCGCGCACCGCCGTGACCCAGGGCTTGGTCCCCTCTTCCACTTCATCGAGCTGCTCTTCCAACTGCGAGGTGAAATCGACGTTGATGAGTTCGGGGAACCCCTTCATCAGGAAGTCATTGACCGTCCGGCCGGTTTCCGTCGGGACCAACCGTCCTTCGGTCTTTTCGACATATTTGCGATCTTGGATCGTCGAAATGATCGCCGCGTAGGTCGACGGGCGGCCGATGCCCTTTTCTTCCAGCTCCTTGATCAGCAACGCCTCGTTGTACCGGGGCGGCGGCTGCGTGAAGTGTTGCTTCGAGGTCAGGCCCTCGACCGTTTGCCCCTCGTGTTCAACCAGCCGCAGTTGCTCGCCCTCGGAGAGGGCCGGCAGCTGCCGTTCGCTGTCGTCCTCCTCCTGATCGGCTTTCGGCTTCTGCGACGGCAATTCCTTATCGACTCCCTCCAGGTAGACAATCGTATGGCCCGGGAACTTCACCACCGTGCCCGTGGACCGGAAGATGTATGTATCCTTGGTTCCGACCGGCGACGAATCGATACGCGTCACGTCTAAGATCGCCGGCACCATCTGCGACGCGATGAAGCGATTCCATATCAGTTTGTACAGATTGTATTGATCCGGATCCAAATACTGGCGGATCGATTCCGGGTCGCGCGCCGCCGCCGTCGGACGGACCGCTTCATGCGCCTCCTGCGCGGCCTTCTGCGTCTTGTACACGTTCGGCGTCGCCGGCAGATACTCGGCCCCGAATCGCGACTGAATGACGTCCCGCGCTTCGGCCATCGCTTCGTTGGAAATACGCGGCGAATCCGTTCGCATATAGGTAATGAGGCCGGTGGCCCCTTCGGCGCCGATTTCGATCCCCTCGTAGAGCTGCTGCGCCAGCGTCATCGTCTTCTTCGGCGAGAAATGCAGTTTGCGGGCGGCCTCCTGCTGCAAACGGCTCGTAATGAACGGCGCGACAGGGTTGCGCTTCTTTTCCCGGCGCTCGACCGACTGCACGACGAACGGCTTGCCGCGAATGGCCTCCACCACGCGCCCGGCCTGCTCGGCGTTTTCGATCGACGCCTCCTCCCCGTTCATACTGTGGAGCCTGGCTTCGAACGACGGGGGAGTGGCGCCGGCCAGCAGCGCCGTGATCGACCAGTACTCCTCCGCCCTGAAGGCTTCCCGTTCCGCTTCCCGCTCGCAAATCAACCGCATGGCGACGGATTGCACACGCCCCATGCTGAGCCCGCGCCGCACTTTGTTCCAGAGCAGCTGGCTGCCTTGATAGCCGACGATGCGATCCAACACACGGCGCGCCTGCTGGGCGTTGACCAGCTTCATGTTGATTTCCTCGGGCGACTGCAGCGCGCGCTTGATCGCCGACTCGGTGATCTCGTTGAACCGGACCCGGAAAATTTTCCCGTCCTTCTTTTTCTTTTTCGACTTCCCCAGCAATTCCTGTTCGATGTGCCAGGCGATGGCCTCCCCTTCGCGATCGGGGTCCGGTGCCAGGAAAATCTTATCGACCTCTTCGGCCTTCTTCTTGATATCGGCCAACACCTTCGACTTGCCCTTAATCGTCACGTACTGCGGTGCGAAATCGTGTTCGAGATCGACGCCCAGTTTGCTCGTCGGCAGATCCTTGACGTGGCCGACCGAGGCCATGACCGTATAGCCGCGCCCCAGATATTTGGTGACGGTTTTCGCCTTGGTCGGCGACTCAACGATGATCAGAGACTTTGCCATGACAACTCCATTACCACATAAAAGGTCGCCCCATCCGTATCAAATATCTCGGGTTGATGCAACTAGAACGGCGGAAGCTGCACGTTCCGCATCGGTTGAGGCTCATGTCCAGGTTGAGCAACACGTCGGTTGGCACTTGCCCGCAGGATGGTCAAAATGGCCGACCAGCGAGGCCGCAGCGAGCGAAGAGGCGAGGCATACTCTGTGCCGTATGTTGAGCCTCTGAGCGACGCGAGAACAAAGCTGGCGGACGTTTTCACCATCCTGCTACAAGCGGATGTACTGCTGGCCGGGAAGCTGGCGCACACGCCCTGACAATTCCAGAGACAGCAAGCTGGCAGACACTTTGGCAGCGCTCAGCCCCGTCGCTTCGATCACCATATCGACGGACCGCGCCTCATACGATAACGCCTCGTACACCGGACCGTCCTCGCTGCTCAACGGGGCATGCGGGAGTGCCGACGCGGCCTCGACGCGCAGCGCGGCCCGGAGCCGTGCGTCGATCTGAGGCAGAATGTCGTCGAGAATGTCTTGCGCCCGCTCGATCAAGGTCGCTCCTTCTTTGATGAGGCTGTTCGATCCCCGGCAGGCGTCTTCTTTCACGGAGCCCGGTACGGCAAAGACCTCACGGCCCTGCTCCAACGCCAACTTGGCCGTGATCAGCGATCCGCTGTCCTTTGCGGCTTCGCTTACGAGCACGCCCAACGAGAGCCCGCTGATAATCCGGTTCCTCCGGGGAAAGTGATGGCTCAGCGGAGACGAGCCGATCGGCAGCTCGGAGAGAACCGCGCCGTGCGCGTCGATGCTGCGCCGCAACGCCTGATGCTCCGGCGGATACGTCCGATCGATGCCGCATCCCAGCACCGCGATCGTGCGCCCCTTGCCCGCCAGCGCACCGCGGTGCGCCGCCGCATCGATGCCGCGCGCCAGACCGCTCACGATCGTCACGCCGGTGGCGGCAAGATCTTTGGCGATCTCTTCGGTCACGACCCGGCCGGACGGCGTCGCGCGCCGGCCTCCCACGATCGCCACCGCGACGTCGTCCTGAGCCGACAAGGTCCCGCTCACATACAGCAACGGAGGCGGGTCGGGAATGGTTCTGAGCCGTGCGGGATAGGACCGGTCGAAGACGGTGAGGACGCGGATCTTGAGATGCTCGGCGGTGCGGATTTGTTTCTCGATCTGGTGACGGACAAGGGCCGGGGGTCCGCGCCGGATCGATTCGGCCAGCTCGGCACTGCACCCGGCCCGGATCAGATCAACCTGTTCCGCCGACAGCACGGCTTCCGGCGAGCCGAACGCCTGCACCAACTTAAGCAGCGTGCGGTCGCCCACCCCGTCAATCGATTGCAGTGTCAGCCAGGAGACGAGCGCGCCGTGATCCATCACACTGTCGATTACATGACGACCAGATCGTACTGCTCGAGGTGCAACTGGTTATCCGGCATGATCACGATCTTGGCCGAATACTCCTGTTCCAAGTTTTCCACCCCGTGGCGCTCTTCATCTTGCAGCAACTCGGCCACCGTCGGATGGGCTCCGACGACAATTCGGTGCTGGTCCTCGGACGGTTCGATGCGGCGGATCTCCCGGAAGATTTCATAGGCCACGGTGGTCGGGGACTTTGTATAGCCGCGTCCTTCGCAGTACCGGCAGGGTTCGGACAACGAGCGCAGCAAGTCCTCGCGGACGCGCTCGCGCGAAATTTCGATCAATCCGAGATCCGAAATTCTGGAGATCCGCGTGCGCGCCTTGTCGGAGGCCATGGCATCCATCAGGGCATGGTAGACCTTGTCGCGGTTCTTCTCCCGCTCCATGTCGATAAAATCGACGATGATGATGCCGCCGATGCCCCGCAGTTTCAGCTGGTACGCGACTTCTTTGGCCGCCTCCAAATTGTTCCGGAGGATCGTCTCTTCCTGGTCCCGTTTCCCGACGAACCGGCCGGTATTGACGTCGATCACCGTCATCGCTTCCGTATGATCGATCACCAGATACCCGCCCGACTTGAGCCAGACCTTGCGGCTCATGGCCCGGGTAATCTCCTGCTCCACGCCCAAGTGGTCGAACAGCGACTCCTCCTTGTCGTAGAAATGGATCCGCGAGGTTTGTTCGGGGGAAAACCGCTGCACGAAATTTCGAATGGCGTCGTATTCCTGCCGGGCGTCGATCCAGAGCCGGTCCACTTTCTTGCTGAACAGGTCCCGCACCACGCGGAAGCTGAGGCTCAAGTCGCTGTGCAGTAACGCCGGCGCACCCAGCTGATCCCGCTTGGTCAGGATGTCCTGCCAGAGGACGTGCAGAAAGTCGACGTCGGACTTGAGTTCGTCCTCCTTGACGCCTACGCTGACCGTCCGGACGATGTAGCCGAATCCGGGACGGCGGACGCGCCGCATGACGTCCTTCAGCCGCGCCCGTTCCTCATCGCGCGGAATCCGCCTCGACACGCCGATATGTTCGACATTCGGCATGAACACCAGGTACCGGCCGGGCAATGACACGTAGGTCGTGACCCGTGACCCCTTGGTGCCGATCGGTCCCTTCGAAATCTGGACCATCAGCTCTTGGCCTTCCGTTAAGAGCTGTTCGATCGGTTTTGCGCTCTGCCGTTTCGGACGGAGCACATCCGAGTCCTTGTCATCCTCCTCGGCCTCGACCACCATATCCCCCGGCTCCGCATCCACCGAAAGATCGGACACGTGCATGAAGGCAGCCTTCTCCAAGCCGATATCCACAAATGCCGCCTGCATGCCGGGAAGAATCTTGGCGACCCGACCTTTATAAATATTTCCGACATAGTCCTTGTGCTTGGCACGGTCACCGAACAAATCGGTAACCACACTCCCATCAAGAACCGCCACGCGGGTTTCTTCCCGCGCGACCGTAATGGCAATCTCTGTCCCCATACCCACTCCTTGTGCTGGAGAGCCGCCGCATGAGGGACGCGGCGGACGCAGGCAACCGCCCAAGTCCTCCGCTGATCATCATTCCCTTCACCATCTCACCGGCTCTCGACAAATTCATACCAATCATTTCATCACCGACGCGCCGCCGCACGGCCGCGCGGCCACAGTGACACGTTCAATAGAACAAACTCAACCGTCTTCGTTTCACATTCAACAGCAATCCCAGCGACGCCATGGTCATGATCGTGGCGCTCCCGCCGTAACTCACCAGCGGCAAGGGGATGCCGACGATCGGGAACATCCCTGCCGTCATCCCGATATTCACCACGACACAGAAACAGAGCATCGAGACGATCCCCACCGCCAGCAATGCCCCCAACTGATCTTTCGCCTTGGACGCAATTTCCAGCGACAGCCAAATCAGGGCGACAAACAGCACCAGCAGCAGGAGGACGCCGAGAAAGCCCCACTCTTCCGCAAACACCGCAAACACGAAATCCGTATGGCCTTCCGGTAAAAACTTCAGCTGGCTTTGCGTGCCGCCGAACAGCCCCTTCCCGGTCAATTCGCCGGACCCGATCGCAATTTTCGACTGCAGCGCGTGATACCCTTTGCCTCCCGGATCATAGTCCGGATTGACGAACGCCATAATGCGCTGTCGCTGGTAATCATGCAAGGACCCCCACACCCCTTCCCACGCGAAGGGAAACAGCATGACGGAAAAGAGCAGAATGACCCCCAGCGCCTGAGACCGCACCCCGACCATTAACAACATCGCGGCATAGACCGCGACGAAGCTCAGGCCGCTGCCCAGATCCGGCTGTTTCAGAATCAGCAGCAGTCCCGGCAGCATTAACAAACCCGGCAGGATCACACGCTGGAGCCACCCCACGCGCGGCGCTTTCGAATAATAATGGGCCAGCACCAGGATCAGCACGAGCTTGGCAAATTCGGAGGGTTGAAACGTAAACGGTCCCATCGCAATCCACCGTTGCGCGCCTTTACTCGCCCGCCCTTCGAACAGCACGAAGAGCAGCATCAGCAGCACGAGCGCGTAGGCGGGATAGGCCAGCCGCGCGAGACTGTGATAGTCCCAGACCCACATGACCAGGAAGGCCGCCGCCCCCAAGCCGATCCAGATCAACTGCTTGAGATAATACGGAGCCAGGCCGCCCGGCTGGTCGTGGGTCACGCTGTGAATGGAGAGCACGCCGAGGCCGAGGATGGCCAGGATGAGCCCCACATAGCGGAGGTCGAAATTGTCGAACCCGCGGGCCTCCGTGAACCGATCGATCATAACGGCTCCGGGGCTCGCCGAGCCGGCTTTGCCGTGGAGTCGTCAGCGGTCACGGCCGGCGCCGGCGAGGTCAGTTTGATGTACGTCTCGATGAGTTCCTTTGCAAGCGGAGCCGCCGCGGATCCTCCATGTCCCATGTGCTCGGCCAGCACCGCAACCGCAATC
>JABMDG010000392.1 GCA_015904045.1 Nitrospira sp. | reverse complement strand
TATTTCCAGGCGGCCAGGCCGACACCCAGGAAGAGGACAAACAAGACGAGGAAGATCGATCCGATCCAGTTGGGACGATTCATGGTAGAGCTCATCCGGCCATGTTACCAAATTTCGGGCTTCCAAGGCTTCGAGGATCTCTTCCTACGTTCCATCGCACCTGATCAGTTGGCTTCATAAATAGGGCGGGGCGGAACGGAACGGTTGGGATGACGAGATGCGGACGAGGGCAATACGGGAGGCACTGTGTACCGGCCGTGCGGAATGGCGCACCGCCGGTATCGGCCTCCCAGGAGACGCGGGCCGGGCACCATTGCCAGATGCCCAGGGTAATGATGCGGGTGAGCCCAGCGGGAATGCAGGCGATGCGGTTGACCGTCACTTGCCGGTTGATCAGTTTTGTCGAATCGCCGCAACGCCTGAGATAATCGTCGGCCTTGATGTCGTGGAAATTCACATGAGGCACGACGAAGGCGACCACCGGCACGGGCAGCACGGCGATGGAGGAGTCGTCGGTGCCCTCCGATCCTGAGCAGTGCGCGCCGGCGTGCGGATACTTTACGTCGTCCTTCACCAGATCTTTGACGCAACCGGTGAGCAAGAGCGACGCGATCGATAACACGGACATCCACGCCCGGAGTACCTGCTTCTGACGCATGACCTCTCCTCCTTTTGTAGCCGGCCTTGTCTGGTTAGACGAAGCTTACGCAGAAACGTAAACGCCGTCAAACCATGAACTGTCACGAATATAGTACTTGACGGTAGTTGGAAAGGGCGGTATGTCCGATGCCCATGACACAACCATCCACTACGGTGGCCTACGGGTCCGTTGTGCTCGCGGCCGTGCTCTGGGGCGGCTCGATCGTGGCGCAGAAGATGGCCTTGGGGTCATTTTCCGCCGTGGAGGCATCAGTCCTGCGCGACATCGGCGGATTGGCGATTCTCCTGGCGACCTGGTGGTCGCAAGAACGGGGCACCTTCCGCATCACCTGGTCCGACGCCCGGTTGCTGAGCCTGCTCGGCCTTGGTGTGTTGGGGAATCATCTGCTGATTCTCATGGGGTTGAATTACGTGAGCGGCGCAGTGGGCGGTGTCATCATCGGGGCCAGCCCGGTCGTGACGACGCTGCTCTCGGCGATGTTGATTCGCGACGTGCCGTTGCGAGCCGTATGGCTCGGGGCCCTGCTCTCGTTTGCCGGTGTCGGATTGGTATCGGTCGCGGGATTTCAAGCCGCCGGTGAACAACCGTTGCTCGGCGGCACCCTCGTGTTTCTGGGTGTGGTCAGTTGGGCGCTGTACAGCATCGGCAGCCGGACCATCATGGAGCGGGTATCGGCGCTGACCGTCAACTGGACGACGCTGCTGGTCGCGACGGTCTTGCAAATCCCGCTGCTCTGGACCGATCAAAAAATGATGGATGCGGGTGTTGCGTCGGTGACGATGTCCGACTGGCTGGCGCTCGGCTATCTCGTCGTGTTTGCAACGGCCGTGGCGCAGCAAGCCTGGCTGTTCGGCGTGAAAGGGGTTGGTCCGTCGCGGGCCTCAGTCTTGGGGAACCTCACACCGGTGGCGGCCATCGGGCTCTCCGCGCTGATTCTGAACGAATCGGTCGGCCTCACCGAACTCCTTGGTATCGGCCTCATCTTAGCCGGTGTCTGGGTGGTCAATCGCCAATCAGCCGAGGTCCACGGCTAGCATTATTCTTCAGGTCTCGATCCCAGCCCCTGTAGTGGAGTATCATAGGCCCCCCTGGCGACATGGTGTCGTGGCTCGGTCGTCCAGCTCTCCTCGAATCAGCGGCCATCGTGTCTTGCCGGAGCACGGACGGTCATGAACAGTAAATATGCCCAGATCCTGATTCCGCTGGTCATGGCCACGACGGTCATTGTCGACGCGGTGGTCCCGATCGGGTACGAGGTATGGGTTGGGTATGCCTTTGCCGTGCTGTTGTGTCTGTGGATCGAACGACCGAGCGCTCCCTATATCGTCGCGTCCATCGCCACGGTGCTGTTGCAAGTGGGGTTCATGCTGTCTGCGCCCAGTAGCGCGCCCGACCTTGCGGTGTTCAACCGTATGGTGGGTGCCGCGCTTCTCTGGATCACGGCCGGACTGGTATGGCGCGCAAAACTCGCGAAGCTCGACGATGCGACCAGGAGACTGGGGGCGATCGTGGAGAGCAGCAGCGATGCCATTCTGAGTGTGACCCCCGACGGATTCGTGACCACGTGGAATGCGGGAGCAGAGGGGATTTTCGGGTATACCGCCAGCGAAATGATCGGCGAGTCGATCCTGACCCTCATCCCGCCGCATCGCCAGAAGGACAAGACATGGTTGCTCTCCACGGTGCGGGGCGTCCAGAAGATTCATACCTATGATGCCGTGCGGTTGACCAAGGCTGGCCGGTGCATCGATGTGTCGGTCACAGTCTCTCCGCTCAGGGATGCGGCCGGTCAGTTCGTCGGCGTGTCGGAAATCGTCCGGGATATCAGCGAGCAGAAGCGCGCGCAGACCCTCCTGCGGCAGGCCCACGAGCGTCTGGAGATCAAGGTGCAGGAACGCACGGTCGAATTAAGCGGTGCCAACCATTCCCTCCGGGAACTATCCAGCCGGCTGATGCAGGTGCAGGAGGAAGAACGAAGCCGGCTGGCCCGCGATCTGCACGATGAAATCGGACAATTATTGACCGCGCTGAAAATTGATCTGCAAGAAGTCCAGCATGGCGAAGTCGGGCAAGCCCATGCCGGTGCCCTCACTGACAGTCTTGAACTGGTGGACCATCTGCTGACTCAAGTACGGACACTGGCGTTGGACCTGCGGCCGTCCGTTCTCGACGATTTAGGCTTGGTGCCGGCACTCCGATGGTATGCGAACCGGCAGGCGAAACGGAACGGATGGACCCTCTCGCTCTCCGTGGAGGGCATGTCCAAGCGGGTCCCTGTCCCGATCGAGGTGGCGTGTTTTCGGATTGCGCAGGAGGCGCTCACGAACGTCGCGAAGTATGCGAGGGCGAAGACCATTGATCTGACGTTACATCGGCAGGATCAGGACGTGACGCTGGTCATTCAGGACGATGGTGTGGGGTTCGACGTCATGTCCGCACGGCTGCGAGCACAGGAAGGGCAATCCATCGGGTTGCTTGGCATGGAAGAGCGGGTGAGGCTGGCGGGCGGCATCTTGGAAATTTCTTCGACGGCGGGCCGAGGGACGACGATCCTGCTTCGATTCCCGCTCTCGGAGCCTGATCCCGCCGAGCGGCGGCGTACGGCTGAGGTGATGTCCACATGAGCCGCCTTCGAGTGATGATTGTCGAGGATCATGCCTTGGTTCGGGCCGGGATGCGAGCCCTTCTGGAAAAGATCGACGGCATCGACGTGGTCTCGGCCGTGGGAGACGGTTGGGAAGCCGTCAAGGCCGTGCAAACCGATGCCCCGGATCTTGTGCTGATGGATATCGCGATGCCGGAATTGAACGGACTGGACGCGACATCCAGGATCGTCAAGGAATCTCCGGCCACCCGCGTTATTTTGCTGTCGATGCATGCCAATGAAGAGTACCTCCAACAGGCACTGCAATCGGGCGCGTCGGGTTACCTGTTGAAGGGGGCTGAGTTGGCTGAGCTGGAGTTAGCCATCAAGACGGTGAGCAGGGGCGAATCCTACCTGACTCCGGCGGTGGCGAAATATGCGATTGAGGCGTACCGGGAAAAGTCCGATGGCCCTACCGGTCCATTGGCCAAGCTCAGCATGCGCCAGCGTGAGATTTTGCAGCTCATTGCGGAGGGCCACACCACGAAGGACATCGCACAGCGCCTGAACGTGAGCGTCAAGACCGTCGAAACCCATCGGGCCCACCTGATGGAGCGGCTCGAGATTCACGATGTGCCCGGGCTCGTCCGCTTCGCGGTGCGCGTCGGATTGATTCAGCCTGACTCCTAGGTCGGCACCGACTGCTTTTGCATTCATTCCGTGCGCCATCCATGAACTTAGTCATCCTCCTCAGGGATCTTTCTCCCTGTCCATCAGGATTTCCCCGATGGGGCTTCCCTATCGCTTCTGACATGCTGAACTCATCAATCAGGATAATGGCGGAGCGTGGGACACGACGGCTGGAGGGGATCGGGCAAAGCGGACATGGAGGCGTACCAATAAATACCTGAAAGGAGCAACCATGGATTGTGAACGCTGCAAGGGGAGGATGATGCCGCAACGGTGTATCGACCACAGCGCTCAGGAAGAGCAAATTCGAGAGCGGCCCTGGCTCTGTATGAACTGCGGGAATGTCGTCGACTCGGTCATTTTACAGAATCGAACCGTGCAACACACCATGCCGGTACCACAAGGCCGACGGCCGCATGGACCTCCGATGAGACGCTTTGATCCATGCCGAGCCTTTTGAAGGGGCTTGAAGAGGCACCTTTGGAGAAAGGGGGAGAGCCTATGTATGTCAAGGGGTTTATCATCGAAGACGACCAGGGAAGGGAAATCGTGGCGTTGTGCGAGCCACCCTATGCGCAACCCGCGAAAACGTTTTCGATTCGAGGCTGGCAGCGGCTTCGGCTGGTTCCGCTGCGGCATACGAAACGGGAATATCGCCAAATTGTGGGGGGAGTGGAGGCCACGTTGCATGATCTCTTGGATCATCTTCCGAGATTCAGTGAAGGTGGAGACATGCTTCCCTCCGACGAGGTAGGCGCTGGAACGCCTGTTTGAAGAACGTTAGGGAGCGCAGCGGGAAATCCCAATAAGGCGCCTGCGTCCCCATGTGATCCTGGTGTGCACGCACCTGTTTCCGACCCAGGGATGTCTCCCGGCATTCCTCAGACCTAAAGCCCAAAGCAGATTCTCACCAGCCGCAGCAAGTTTCTTGGCCTTCCGGTACATCTCGTCTCACTCATACCCGTCAGAATTCTCCTCGCCCAACTCGGTTCGCTTACAGTATGATAGCGCTCCCTTGACCGGGAGGACCGCCGTGTTGAGACAGCGCATCGAGGAAGTCACCGAAGCCAACCGAAGATTCTACGCCGCGTTTGAGAGTCTCGACATTGCCAGAATGGACGAGGTCTGGGCGCATCAGGACCATGTCACCTGCATTCACCCCGGCTGGACAATTCGGTCGGGATGGCCTGCCATCCGCGATTCCTGGGTGCTGATCTTCAACAATACCTTCTCCATGAAATTCGAACTCACCGATGTGATGGTGCAGGTGGCGGGGGATATTGCCTGGGTCCTCTGCGTCGAGAATCTGACCGCCCAGCAGTCGGACGAACCGCAGCAGGCGAAGGTATTGGCGACGAATCTCTACGAGCGCATCGGCGACGAGTGGCTGCTGATTCATCATCATGGGTCGGCGGTTATGGGATGAGACGGTCCTCTCTCTGTGCTCGCGGATCGCGCGCCCTAAGAAGGGCCTCGATCGACGCGCGCAGTGGAGAGAGGAGCCGTCCCATCCCATATGTATTGAGAGGAGGAAGAAAAGGCATGCGCTCTCAATGCGCGCAGTGGGAGATACCTTGCCTGGCGAACTTTTGTGCTAGGCTCCTATCTATATGAGCCCCATGCCACCATCGGAAAATCTTGGGGAACCAGCTATAAAATTAGCAGGATTCCAGCTTTGGATCCATGGCCGTCAGTTCCCAGAATCGGACGACTACTTCGACGGGAACTGGCTTCGTGTTACCGCCCACTGCGGATCAGCGGGGGCAAGCATCTGGGTACATGGTTCCATACTCATGGTCACGGACATTGAGTGCTTCGGGAGTCAGTGCGATGCCATGTATCACGGAAACTCAATGTCAGCGGCGCTTGATCCGTTGGAGCCGGAGCTGAAAGTTGAACTCAAAGCATCCGACAACCGGGGCCACATTCACATGAATGTGGATATTACTCCCGATAATCTTGTCCAATCCCATAGCATGAAGTTCGAAATTGATCAGAGTTATCTTCCAGGCATTGTCAGCCAGTGTTCAGCGATTGTAAGGGAATATCCAATTCGGGGGATGGAGGGACGCGGAGACACTCGAGAGACCGATTGAGTGAGACGGAAGTAGATATGTTAACGATATGAAGGCATGATCCCCACCGTACGCCAAGCGACACTGCAAGATCTTGATCGGCTGATTCCGCTCTTTGATGCCTACCGTCAGTTCTACGGGCAGTCTTCTGATCTGAGCCGTGCCCGACAGTTCTTGAAGGATCGACTTGCACGCGAGGAGTCGGTCGTGCTGATCGCAGAAGATCATGACGGAGCGGGCATTGGGTTTGTGCAACTGTATCCGACCTTCTCATCCATTCTCGCCGCGCGGATGTACCTGCTCAGCGATTTGTTTGTAATTCCGTCCGCTCGCCGGCAAGGTGTTGGTGCGCTGCTCTTGAAAGTTGCTGCTGAAACGGCTCGTGACGCTGGG
>JABMDG010000391.1 GCA_015904045.1 Nitrospira sp. | reverse complement strand
GAGCTTCCTCTTCGGAAAAGAGCATTTAGCTGATGGTTGATAGCATATGGCAACCTATACAGCACTCGATATCAGAAGCGGGTGAGAGGCGATCCGCGCCCTCAGCCGCTCGTACCCTTTCCTTCTTCGCGGGGATGGAAGGGATGGATCTTGCGGCGGTCGCCATCGCTGGCACGAAGAGATGTAGCGGAAGGAATGCGCCGTGTGCGACGGCATGCGATGCTTCATCGCGCTTTAGAGTCGCACGCGGCCACCGGTACCGAGTCAGATGCCGCTGCCATTCAGCACATGATGGCGACCGCCGAACGATCCGCCCTTACGCCCCCGCTTCCCTCAGCACCTGCCCCGTATAGGACCGCTTTGCCTTGGCAATTTCTTTCGGTGGTCCTTCAGCGACGATCTCCCCGCCGCGATCCCCGCCTTCGGGCCCCAGGTCGATGATCCAATCGGCGTTCTTGATCACGTCCAGATTGTGTTCAATGATAAGGACCGTGTTGCCGGTTTCCACGAGCCGATCCAGCACATCGAGCAACCGCTGCACATCGGCAAAATGCAGTCCGGTCGTCGGTTCATCGAGAATGTACATCGTCCGGCCGGTTGCGCGTTTTGAAAGCTCCCGCGACAGTTTCACCCGTTGCGCTTCACCGCCGGAAAGCGTCGTCGCGGACTGGCCGAGCTTCACATAGTGCAACCCGACATCATGCAACGTCTGGAGCTTGGTCTTGATGAGCGGAATATGCTCGAAAAACTCCAGCGCGTCGTCGACGGTCATGTTCAGCACATCGGCAATGCTCTTTCCCTTATGGAGAATCTCCAGCGTCTCACGATTGTAGCGTTGCCCCTTGCAGACTTCACAGGTCACATAGACATCGGGGAGAAAATGCATTTCGATCTTGATGAGCCCGTCGCCCTGACAGGCCTCGCACCGCCCACCCTTGACGTTGAAACTGTACCGGCCCGGCTTATAGCCACGGACGCGTGACTCCGGCAGGTTCGAAAAAAGATCGCGGATGTAGCCGAACAAACCTGTGTAGGTGGCGGGATTGGATCGCGGCGTACGGCCGATCGGCGATTGATCAATGTCGATCACTTTGTCAAGCGCCTCGACGCCTTTCAATTCTTTACAGCCGTCGATCTTCGGCTTCTTCTGATAAAGCAGTTGGGAGAGTGAGTGAAACAGCACCTCCAGCACTAACGTGCTTTTGCCGGACCCTGATACGCCGGTGACGCAGGTCAGCAACCCCAACGGCACTCTCGCCGTCACGTTTTTGAGATTGTGCTTCTGCGCACCGACGATGGACAGATACCCTTTGGGCTTCCGCTGCCGCTGCGGGACGAGCACGGTCTGGGCCCCGCGCAGATATTGCCCGGTGATGGAGTCGGGATTGCCCATTACCTCCTGCGGCGTCCCTTGCGCGATCACATGGCCGCCATGTGTCCCGGCGCCCGGCCCCATGTCGAGCAGGTGATCCGCTGCCATCATCGTTTCTGCATCGTGCTCGACGACAACCACCGTGTTGCCGAGATCACGCAGCCGCAGCAAGGTCTGGAGCAATCTCCGGTTATCCCGTTGGTGCAAACCGATCGACGGCTCGTCGAGGATGTAGAGCACTCCAACGAGGCCCGATCCGATTTGTGTGGCCAGCCGGATACGCTGTCCCTCGCCTCCGGAGAGCGTGGCCGCCGCGCGATCAAGCGTCAGGTAATCCAGCCCGACATTCACGAGAAAGCCGAGCCGCTCACGGATCTCCTTCAAAATCCGATGGGCAATGACCAGCTCC
>JABMDG010000390.1 GCA_015904045.1 Nitrospira sp. | reverse complement strand
GGAACTGACAGAGTGCCCACCGGCTGCTGCGAAACCAGCCCTGCCATTCCGGCTTCCACCGCCGCCCTAATGAAACGATGTCCATCCACCTGTTCGCCCCTTACCGCGATGAACACACTCCCGGGTTGGACGGACCGGGAATCGTCGGTGACGGCGCGCACCGGTATGGTGTGATCGCCCCCGCTCTCGATGATCGCAACCTGTCCCTGAAGCGCCTGGAGCATTGATGCAAACGTCATGTATCGTTCCGCTACACGTCGCCTATGACCTGCCGGCCGCCATCGCAAGCTTGACCGGTTCCGGCGAAGAAACCCCCAAGTAACTTAACGCCTGTTCACCGACACGATTGAAGACCGGCGCCGCCACAGCCCCACCCCAGGATTCTCCCTGCGGCTCATCAATCACGACAATCATGGCCAGTCGCGGATTGTCCGCCGGCACATACCCGACAAAAGAACTGACGAACTTGGAATCCGAATAGGTTCCTGTGCGCGGATCGATCTTCTGGGCAGTGCCGGTTTTCCCGGCGACGCGAAATCCGGAAATCGCGGCTTTCCCCCCTGTTCCATCGGTTACAACTCCTTCAAGAATCCTGGTCACCGCGCGCGCCGTTTCCGGCGAGATCACCCGTCGTCTCACTTGGGGAAGGATCTGTCGCTTCACCTCGTCCTGGGCGTCCCGGATTTCCGACACGACGTAGGGCTTCATCAGTTGCCCACCATTGGCGATCGCCGCAATCGCCGTGACCATTTGCATCGGAGTCACACCGACCTCTTGCCCCATCGAAACGGAGGCCACGGTTCGCCGACCCCAGGCTTTGGGGCTTTTCAGCAAACCTGTCGCCTCTCCCGGAAGATCGATCTCTGTCCGCGCTCCAAATCCAAAGCCCTGCAGATACTGGTACAACCGCTGATCCCCCAGCGCTATGCCGGCCTTAGCTGCACCGATATTGCTGGACTTCTGAATAACCTGCGCGAACGTCAGCCAGCCAAGCTTTTCATGGTCGTGAATTACGGTACTCGCGATGGCCATGCTTCCCTGCTCTCCGAACACCAAGGTATCCGGCTTCATCACCCGTTCTTGAATGGCCGCAGCGGCAAGGATCGCTTTCATAGTGGAACCAGGCTCATAGGCATCCGTCAATGCGCGATTCCGCCAACGGTCTGGACTCAAGTTGGAGAGGACGTTGGGATCAAAACGGGGGCTGACTGCCAATGCCAACAGGGCACCACTGTAAGGCTCCAGCACGATCATCGTCCCGGACTTCGCCTGCGCGCGGACAACCGCATTGTCCAATTCTTTTTCCACAATGTACTGAATCACTTCGTCGATCGTGAGCACGAGGCGATGGCCAGGTGCGGGAGCCTGTTCGGTCTGCTGTCCCTTTGAAAACACCGTACGGCCCTTCGCATCTCGCTGTAACACGGTTACCCGTTTCTCACCCTGCAATTCGGTGTCATATCGGCGTTCGATACCCTCCAATCCCTGGCCATCCATTCCTGAAAAGCCCAAGAGATGAGACAGCAGGGGGCCCTTGGGATAAAACCGACGCCCCTCCATGACCACACCGATACCCTCGACCCGCGTACGCTCGAACCACCGCCCCTGCTCAGGGTCCAACTTTCGCGCCAGCCACACGAAACGGCGATCTTGGCGAAGCTTCTGCTCCAACTCATTGGCCCGAACATGGAGCACCGGCGAAAGCACACGTGCCGTTTTGGCCGGACTGTCCACATCGGTCGGCACACCAAACACGGACGGCACTTCCAGATTGATCGCCAAAACTTTCCCATTACGATCGACGATCGTGCCACGAGCCCCTTCCAGCGACACAGTTTTTTGGTGCTGACGGTCCGCTTTTACTGTCAGTTCGGCGGCCTGCAGGACTTGGAGCGTCACTAACCGGAAGAGGACAATGCCAAATCCTCCGAGGAGTACCAACAGCATCACGTAGCGACGAGTGCGCCGAAGAGGGACAGCCACTATCTCCTCACATCGAACGGTTCATGCTTGGCGACGCGCAGTTCCACTGGAGCGCCTTGGATGGGCGGCACAGCCAAAGACTCGGCTTGCACCACAATGACCTGCCCCCTCTGAGGCGGGGCCATGCCGAGCCGTTCCGTCGCGACCTTGGCGATCCGATCAGGTGCACTAAGCGCGGAAACTTTGATACGAAGTTGATCGCGCTCACGTTCGAGCATCGTCTTTTCCTGCTTGAGTCGCTCGACCTGATACCCTACCCGCACCATGTCCACCCGCTCCCACACGAATAGAAATACCAGACACAACCCCACACACATCGCAAGCAGCCTCATGCGGCCATCCTTTCCGGCAACCTTTCGGCCACCCGTAACTTCGCGCTCCGAGCCCGCGGATTCTCCCGGCATTCCTGCTCAGAGGAAAGAATGGGTTTCTTTGTGAGCAACGCCAGGCGCGCGGCGGGACCTTGCGCCAACGATCGAAAGGTGTGTTTCACAATGCGATCCTCCAGAGAGTGGAACGAGATCACACAAATCCTTCCCCTCGGCGCCAGGACATCGACGGCATCCCGAAGCGACGGCTCCAGCCGTTCAAGCTCACGATTCACGGCGATCCGAAGCGCCTGAAATGTCCTTGTGGCACAGTGAATTCGTCCGTGCCGATACGGGGACGGTACGGCTCCCGCAACGAGAGACGCGAGCACGCCCGTCGTCTGGATCGGCCCACGATTTCGCTCACGCACAATCGCACGAGCAATTCGGCGCGAATAGCGCTCCTCTCCATATTGGAAAATGATGTCGGCGAGTTCTTGCTCCTCACGGCTGTTCACCAAGTCCGCCGCCGTCTCGCTTCCCTTTTGGTCCATACGCATATCGAGCGGTCCGTCTTGCATGAAGCTGAACCCGCGGGCGGGATCATCCAGCTGGGGCGATGACACGCCGAGATCGAAGAGCACGCCCGCCACGGTTGGCACCCCTATTTCCCCAAGAAGGCTTTTCAAGTCCCGGTAATTTCCCTTTCTCAGGACCACCCGCTCCCCAAATCTTGCCAGTCGCTCTTGAGAAAATGCGATCGCTCGAACATCTTGATCCAATCCGATCAGCTTCATGACCGAATCAGAACCATCCAAAACCATTTCTGCATGCCCACCATATCCCACCGTGCAGTCCAGGATGGTCTTTGGATCATCATGCATAAGCCATTGCAATACTTCTCTAACTAATACTGGTCTATGCACAGGCCCATCTTTTCGTTATTTCCCATTTAACCCCACTTCTACCCACGCAGCCGGGAGTATACTCCCGAAAATCTTGTTGTCAATGGGAATTTCATTGATTGGACAGGTGCTTATGGATGGTCACCCTCTGACCCAATAATTGATGTTTCATTGACTTCTCCAGGCTTGGGCTAGACAATGACCGTATGCGTACTCCAAACCTACGGGCATCGAAGGGTCCCGTCTTTCTCTCGATTGCGCTCGCCACATGCTCCCTCTCTGGGCAATTCTTGATACCGGGGGAAGCGCCCGCGAAAGAATTCAACCAGGAGAATCCACTCAATGCGCCTGCGCCAATCTATTGGTGCCCCGGAAAGACTCAGGATCAACAAATCTCGACGAAGAAAGGCGCCGGCTGCGAACCCCTATACGATCAACAGGCGAACGAAACCTTTCGAAACAAAGCCCAAAAACAGGGCTATGACCTTCCGGATCGTGACCCGATCAAAATTGTGGAATTGCAGAATGACGCCTCAAAGTTCTCGGAACGCTACCGGAACTTTCTGTCCTGCTGTGTGACCTCCGACGAGGCTCCGGCGGAAATCGTGGAGTTGATCGACGAAGCCAACCACATTCTCAAAGCCGTCCAGCAAAAAGGCATCTACAACTCAGCGGGGTTTGGAATCGGAAGCCGTGCAGACGGCAGCCCTGGCACCGGCCCAGGCAACGGAACCGGCAACGGTGGTTTAGGCGGGGGGGCTGGAAAGGCGCCGAAGCTCGGCACCTTTGCACGCCAATACACGCTCAGCGAGATCGTTGGGACGGTGGCTCGGGCACGGCATGAACTGTTAGCTCTCAGAGATCGTCTTGAGAAATTGAAAGCGGCGCGCCAAGATCTTGAGAGTGTGGACTACGAGCGAAGCGGCCGGGTGAAGCAACAGCTGGACGATGAAGAGGATGCAATCCGGAGAGAGTTTTCTTCCAAGAAGCCGCCGTCATCCGCACCCACAGGCATGGAAATCCAAGACACCACGCTGCGCTCCCGCATCGGCGGCGACATCGAGGACACCAAACTCAATGCCAACTTCGGAGCGGATATCGGCGCCTCTGTCTCTCCCTATAGCAATGTCGGGGAATCGCTCCGTCCACGCCGGGGAGGCGATATTCACGACAGCGAATTGTCGCATCGGCCCGGGACGGATCTTCAAGACACCACGATGCCCAGCAGCACCGGATTCGAGGTCGATCAAGCACAAAACCGGGACGGTTCCTCGACTGTTCAACGCCGCGGGGTCGGTCCCTCGATCGGTGATTCGGGCCTCAACACGAAGCGCCGGTAAATTTCATTCTGATCATCCCTCCGTCACAGTCGGCATCGGTTCCCACTTTTCCCCCGCATTCGCGCTACGATACAAACCACTGCCGTTAGTGCCGGCATAGAATAGATTCGGATCCGTCCCGCTCTGCGCGATTGAACGGATATTCGTTGTCGCAAGCCCGATATTCAGCGTCTTCCAAGTCGCACCGCCGTCTTCACTGCAATGCACCCCGTCGCGTCCGGCGAGATAGATCACATTCTTTCTGGCGCGATCCAACAGCATCGCCATGATCATCTGGTCGGGCAACGATGCGCCGATCCGCTGCCATGCCTGACCGCCGTCCACAGTCTTATAGAGCC
>JABMDG010000039.1:55939-58395 GCA_015904045.1 Nitrospira sp. | reverse complement strand
TAACGACCCGTGCACATTCACACAGCCCTTCGGTGGAAGATTCAAGATCGGGGCGTGCAGGATACGACCGAATGCCGTCACAGCAATCAGATCCGGCTTCCAGGCGGCCAGCGCCTCAAGAAAGTCGGGCGTCCTGATCTTGAGCGGCTGAAAAAAGGGAATCCCCGCACGCTGAGCGATGAGCTTGATCGGGGGAGGCGTCAGTTCCTGGCCACGGCCTTTCGGGCGATCCGGCTGAGTGACGATTCCAACGACCTGGTCCTCCGACTTGAGTAACGCCTCAAGAGAAGGCACGGCAAATTCCGGTGTGCCCATGAAGACAATACGCATAGCATGGTTGTAACTTTGTGTCTCCGCGAATGCAACGGTGGAAGTCGTTGGCTTGACTTGCCGTTCCACGCTTTGTTAGTCTCCGACTGCGGGGTGGAGCAGCCTGGTAGCTCGTTGGGCTCATAACCCAAAGGTCAGAGGTTCAAATCCTCTCCCCGCAACCAATCCTTTCTCTTATCTCTTCAACAATTTACAGCCGATTCTCTAGCAGCGCTTGCCCCTGAGGACTGCCCTGTCAGCTCAACGCTTTTTCACGCTCGTTGCTTCCTCAGACACCAGAAACCCTTTCGTGTCTGAGGCGTGCAAGAGCAGAGACTATTGTTAGTGCTTTGACCGCTGAAGAGAGTGGAGGCCGCGGTTAGGAGTATTGATCACGTGATGGCCAGGAAAGATCAACTGCCATAGCCCCGCCACAGTGCCAGTGATGCTCGTAATCGGTTGCTCGGTTGGCATGCAAGGGATCGCAGACTCTGCGACCGGTTCCTGATGTTGATCCAGAGAAGCGAGCCGGTCCTGGAGACGCTTTTGTTCCGTAACTGAGATCTCACTCGCTTCCAGACCGATCCTTCCCTGGTCGATCCATCGGACGGTATACAGCGCACAGTCGACAGGGTATTCTCCATCCGGCACCAGGACCCGGACAACGACACAGGCCCCTTGTCTGATAGCGCTTTCCGTGGCGACGCGTAAACCCTCTAGTGATATGTCCACCGTCCGCCCTTCAACAAACAGACCGTCAGTAAATACCTGAACCGGATATTGGACCTTCCATCGCTTCGCTCGAGAAATAGCCATCAGCCCCTCCGTCGTTACGCAATCCCTGTGGCAAGTGTAGGGTGCCGATAGGTGATTGCCCATTCCCCATTCGGGTTAACACGTTCGCGCTAGAGATGGCTGTACACCGTTGAAAGATAAGCTGAAGTGAGAAAACAGACGGAAGACTGGGCAGTTGAAAAACCAGTACTTGCGGCCTCATAACCCAAGCAGCAGAAGGTTTAAATCCTCCCCCCGCAACCATGAAACCGTACTCCTACCCGGTCTTCGCAATTCCTTCAGGGCTCGGCTGAATGCTCAACCGGACTTTTTTGTAAACCCAACCTCAGGATAGCGCCGATACGCGTCTTGGAACGCTAGCCCATGTGTGCGGAGGTGATTGGTCGGTGACGTCGAGTGGGGTGAGTCCTACCTGACGTATGGTACCTTGATCTCGTCTATGGCCGCGTGGGCAGCACTCGAATGGCAGCTATGAGGTATGGAGATTGATGCCCTGTGAGGCAAGTAACAGCCATTGCTGTCGATCATTAATTTGAAGTACTAAGCAACGACGTGAGACTTTGCGGTCGCACAGGCTTTACTCTATTTGCTACCCTCGCTCAGCATAATCAAGGTAAAATTCATCTAAATTTTCATGTAGGGGCTGAGTCTTGCAAGTGTTTGATGTTGCTGATGGCTTGCAGTGCGAATACTCTAATTAAATTAATTATGGAGCAGCAGAGGTTGTGGCAAGTTTAAACACACAATATGCTAATGTTGGAGGGAGTCCTGTAACGATAGGACCTGGAACATATGGCTACGAGTATTTGCAGATATTTGGAAACAAGGGAATTTCCTTAACGATAGGTAGCTTCTGTTCGATTGCTATGCAAACCACAGTTTTTCTAGGGGATAATCATCGAACTAACTGGATGACGACATTCCCATTTGGGCACCAACTTGTAAGTGAGCTTGGTGGAACCGACATCAAAGGACATCCTTATAGCAATGGAAATGTTACTATCAGAAATGATGTTTGGATTGCATTTGGCGCGACGATAATGTCTGGCGTAACGGTGGGTAGTGGGGCGGTTATCGCAGCTAACGCACATGTTGTCAAAGATGTTGAACCATACCAAATTGTTGGTGGAAATCCTGCTAGACATATCAAGTATCGTTTCGATGAAGAAATCCGCAGCTTATTGCTGGAATTAAGATGGTGGGACTTGCCGATACATGTCATCAAAGAAATTGCCCCAATCTTATCCTCAGAGCCAAGAGCTGAATTACTTCGTGAGTTAGTTTGCAAATTCCGCTGAATCCGGCCACCTGTCGGAGCCCCGCGACGCAGGGCCTCGGAGACTAGCTGTTCA
>JABMDG010000039.1:48166-55839 GCA_015904045.1 Nitrospira sp. | reverse complement strand
TGACGACGAAATTACCCAAGGTGGGACCGATCAGCTAAGAATTGCCTTCTCAAGCCCTGTGACGCTCAATTCCGTGTACATTACTGACCTCTTTAGAAATGAAGGACCCTCAGGCCAACCCGAAGTTGGCTTATACAGTCTGAATGGGGGGGCGTCGTTTACCTCTTTCACTTCCGTGGGAGCGTACAACGGTGCTCTGACGCTCAATATCTTTCAGTCTGGCATTTCTTCAATCATCTTCAAATCTGGTCTAGATAGCTGGTCGGACTTCTCTGTAAAGGGATTGACTTATAACGCGCGATCTGTCCCTGAGCCCTCCACACTACTCCTACTTGGCGCAGGGCTCGTGGGTCTGGCAGCGTGGAAGAGAAAACAAGCAGCGTAAGCTAGAGAGCATCGTGTCATCACAGACGGCGGTTCCCGCACTGGGGGCCGCCGTTTTTATTTGCCTAGCGCACTAGCTAAAGGCCTTATGGCATCCATGCCAATGGCGCCCTGATCAAAGAGGGCTGATGCTAGTGACATCGAAAGTATGCGCCAGGGAAGTAGAATGCATGGGACAATTCCTCACTTCAGCGTCATGCGAACCGGCAGGATTAAATTACGGGGAGTGATCGTCTTCGGTTGGACCGCGAAAGAATAGGGTTGCCCCCTTCACCATATCGCCGGACAACCTTTATAACTGTCTGGAAGCCCACCCAAGATGGAAGCGCTTCGCCTTCGACCTCTTGAGGATGATCACAAGCAGAGGCTGAAAATGGAGAAGACATAGACGCGCGGTGGGTTTTCTGATTCGATCAGGATATGAGATTCCGCCCGCTCGAGTGGCCGCAGCATTACTACTTTGCGTCGGTCATCTTTCTGTTGATCGACTGGCTGGCCGGTGTCAATGTGCGCGCGGTCGGATTCGCGGCTTATCCCACACTCCGGATGACCTACTACCTGGCCTGCCTGCTGTTCGGCCTGATGATTCGACTGTTTCCAGCCTGGTCGGTACCGGTGACGCTGGCCGAAAGCACGCTCAACATCACGGCGCTGATGATCTCGGTGATGACCCCGCTCTACATCTTCGACGTCGAGAATCCATCGGGGCCGCTGACCGCTTTCCCACAGCTGGCGATCAATTTCATGATCTCCGGCACCGCCGCGGTGCTCGCCTGGTACCAATCCTTATATGCGATCCCGGGCCTGCGGTCCCGCTGACACCCTTTGCCAAACGATATCGGCAACCATTCTGCCGCTTACTGTAGATGGACGCCTGGGTTGGGTGGAAAACGATGTACACCTGGACTCAATAACTGGCGGCCGGTTCTTCATCCAGCCACGCATCGCCCTCAGGCTGCTCTGCCGCCGTTGTCTCCAGGGATTTGAAGTCAAAGAGGCGCGAGTCCATCAAGAGTGCCGGCGCAATATTGGTGAGGGCGGCCGCAATGCTGTCAGAACTACCTGGTGATCCCTGCTCCCACTCGCGCAGAAACGCTTTGACTTTTTTCCGCTTCAGACTCTCCTGAGATCCGCAGAGGTCGCAGGGAATGATGGGGAACGCACGCAGTTCGGCATATCGTTCCAGATCGACTTCCTTCACCAATGCCAGAGGCCGGATGACAAGGTGACGCCCGTCCTTCGAACGCAGCTTCGGCGGAATGGCCTTGAGCTTCCCGGTATAGAACAGATTCAGGAACAGGGTTTCCGCGATATCATCGCGGTGATGGCCCAACGCGATCTTGGTGGCGCCCAGCTTACTGGCAATTCGATACAGATGCCCCCTGCGAAGACGCGAACAGAGCGAGCAGGTCGTCTGCCCCTCAGGAATAAGGCGTTTCACAATCGAATAGGTATCGCGCGTTTCAATGTGGAACGGGACTCCCCTGCCGGTCAGATAGTCCGGCAAGACATGAGCCGGGAAGCCCGGTTGTTTCTGATCGAGATTGACGGCCACCAATTCGAACTGCACCGGTGCGCGGCGTTGCAGCACGAGCAGGATATCGAGCAGACCGTAACTGTCCTTGCCGCCGGACAGGCACACCATGACCTTGTCGCCGTCCTCGATGAGACGATAGTCGCTGATGGCCTGCCCCACCAGCCGGCAGAGGCGAGTCTGGAGTTTGTCCGTTTCCTCGTCCAGTTTATGTGGGAGCTTCATCTGGATTGCCCAAATTGAATTCGGCAGGATTGTACCTGCCCCGGCGATGTCCTGTCGACATGAGACCATGCAATGAGGCTCGCACAAGCACCTGCCGCATACGATTCTCTTTATCTGCACCGGCCACGTCTTTCGCGGCATGGTGCCGGAGTAGACCGTGCTGTCGCAGATCAGGCCGAAAAAGTGGCACGACTGCCACACTTTTTGTGAGCGGAAGACCCGACGGGCGCCGGCTTCAGTTCAATCTTGAACTGTCTGAACATTTTTTCTCCTCCTTGCCCGTTCTTCTCTCCCCTACATTGGATTCTCTCCGTCATCGAACCGGCGGCTTGAAAACTGCGTGCTATAGTTTCTTGAGCACGGGAAATCAACGCGAAATCAGGACATCGGTCGTATGCAGCGCTCAGGGCAGGACGCACTCAAGACACCGGTCACCGGACAGGGAGACCCCCACTGGGCCGCCTGGTCGGACGAGGCACTCCTGGATCTTCCGATGTGCGATCTCCACCTGGAAATCAAAGGCGGATTTCTGGAACAGCCGATTGCCGAGCTCAGCCGCGAACTGGAAGAACGCCGCTTGCTCTTTCGTCCGCACTTCTGGATTTCGAACGAATGGTTCACGCCCGATGGTATTCCCGGCATTGCCGTACCGTTCTACCTTGCCCATCCGCGCCTGGCAAAACTCGAACTGAGCCAGATGCTGGAGGTGGAAGGCGGAACCCCGGAATGGTGTCTGCGCATCCTGCGCCATGAAGCCGGCCATGCGATTGAGAACGCGTACAAGATTCGCCGCAGAAAAACACGCCAACAGATCTTCGGAAAGTCCTCCCAGCGATATCCGATGTTCTACACACCACGGCCCTATAGCCGCAGTTTCGTCCGCCACCTGGATCTCTGGTATGCGCAGAGCCATCCGGACGAAGATTTTGCCGAGACCTTTGCTGTCTGGCTCACACCGGACTCACTGTGGGAAGAACGCTATCGTGGCTGGCCCGTCTTGAAGAAACTGACCTACGTCGATCAGCTGATGAAAGAGCTGAAGGGAGTGCCCCCTCCCGTCACTTCGCACGAGGAAGTCGATCCGCTTCCCGGCTTGAAAAAAACCCTGCGCGAACATTATGAGCACAAGCGCCGGCATTACGGAGTCGAGCGGCAGTCGCTGTACGATCCCGATCTTAAACGCCTGTTCTCGAACCTGCCGAACCACTCAAGCAAGCCGAGCGCCGCGACCTTTCTGAACCGGTTTCGGCGGGAAGTGCGGCGGAAGGTTGCGAGTTGGACCGGCGAATATCAATACACCATTAATCAGGTGCTTGAAGACATGATCCGGCGATGCCGCGAATTGGATCTTCGCGTCCCGGTGGGTGAGGAGCAGGCCAAACTCGATTTCACCATTCTGCTGACCGTCCATACGATGAACTTCTTCCGGCGATGCCGCGAATTGGATCTTCGCGTCCCGGTGGGTGAGGAGCAGGCCAAACTCGATTTCACCATTCTGCTGACCGTCCATACGATGAACTTCTTACGAAGCGGACGGCATCGGGTGGCCCTATGAAGCGTCTGCGCGTGCTCGTCCTCATGCATGAAGATCTCGTCCCGCCTCAACAGACCGCCGGCTGCGACCCCAAAACGGCGGATTGGCGGACTGAGTATGACGTCGTGACCACGCTGAGGAAGCTGGGACATGACGTGCAGCCGCTCGGGGTCAAAAGCGATCTCGGAGTGATTCATACGGCCATCGCCGAATGGAAACCGGACATCGCCTTCAACCTGCTGGAAGAATTCGACGGTGTATCCGTCTACGATCAGCATGTGGTGTCCTACCTCGAACTCTTACGAGTACCCTATACCGGCTGCAACCCCCGTGGACTGACGTTGGCACGCGACAAAGCCATCACCAAGAAGGTGCTGTCCTTTCATCGAATCCCCTATCCGGAATTCATCGAGGTACCGCAAGGGCGCGTGGTGAGACGTCCGAAGCGGCTGACGTTCCCATTGATCGTCAAGTCGGTGAGCGAGGAAGCGTCCCTGGGGATCTCACAGGCATCGATCGTTGAAGATGACGACAAGCTGAGCGAACGGGTAGCCTTCATTCACAGCAGCATCGGAAGCGGCGCGCTGATCGAACGATACATCGAAGGCCGTGAGTTCTATGTCGGGGTGATCGGCAACAGTCACCTCCATGTGCTGCCGGTCTGGGAACTCATCATGGACAAGCTTCCGGACGACGCCAGACGGATTGCGACCGAACGGGTGAAATGGAGCCGGACCTACCAGAAAAAATACGGGATCACCTCACGGGAAGCCAAGAACCTCCCACCGGGGAAAACCGAAGAAATCCAACATTTGGCCAAACGGGTCTACCGGGCGCTTGGGCTCAACGGATATGCACGGATTGACATGCGGATGGACACAGAGGGACAGCTGTATGTCCTGGAAGCCAATCCGAATCCGCAGATCGCGCATGATGAGGATTTCGCCGACTCAGCGGAAAAGGCGAACTACCACTACCAGGAGCTGTTGCAGGAAATCCTGAACGTCGGCCTTCGCTGGCGACCTGCCAAAGCGGCGTGACGCGTGGCAAGTCTGCACGCGCGTGCTACGGTCCCCACCGGAAACCGAACATCAGCGCCACGCTCGTTTTGTCTTCCTCGCGGAGAGCGGGCGTCAGATCGATATTGTGCAGATTCACAATCACCGTCGAAGCCAGGGCAATATTGTGAACGACCTGATATTCAAGCGAGAGCCCGATCGGGATGTACCAACTCGTGTCGCTTTCATCGATGCGCCCCCGCCCGGTCCCACGGTCAAGACCGACGTGCATCAAGCCGAAGCCGGTGAAGGGGACCAGGTTGATGCCGTTGCTGAAACGGAGGTGATACTTCGCAACGCCCGCAAAAGAGATTTGGAAGAGATCTCCCGTCGGAGTAATCTGCATCATCGGGCCGAACGAAAAATTCCGATCGGGGTAATAGTCGACGTTGAACCCAAGATTGAAGACGGTGTCGTGAACGGTACCGGCAGTAAAGCCCAGATCAGTCCCAGCCCCCCAGCGGTTCTCTTCGGAAAAGGCCGGCGAAACAACAAGGCCGAGCCAGAGCAACCCCGCAAGCGTCACACCGAGAAATCCGCGACGGTCCGCTATTCGCATGACGACACCCCGCTCAACATTCGCCGACTCTAACACAGCACCTATAGACGGACAAGCCGCTTGAGCCGCGGACAGGCCGTGCAGTATCCTCCCCGCAGCCGAACCGAATGAGGTGAATCGATCATGACTCCCGCACAAGCCGCAGCTGCGTTGCTCCAGGCAATGCCGCAGCCCCCATCCCTCGCGCAGCTTGAAGAATACGGACTCACCGCATCTGCCTCGACAGCTCAGTCGATTTCGCGAGAAGTCCTCTCATTGAATCTGTACTGGATTATGGCCGCCATCGACGCGCACATTCCGATGAAGTATCAGGATGCGATCCGGGAAACTCTGTTGGAATCGATCAGGACAACCTGGTGGGCATCGGGGCAACTCGGTCCCGGCCCCTGGGACTCATATCAAACAGAATTGGACGAGCGGCGCGCCCGGTACAGCCGACTCGTCGATCACGAAGGCCTGAGCCACATGGCGGTGAGCGCCGACGCGGCATCGCAGATCGAGAATCAGGGCATCATCCCCTTTGAAGACCGGGACAAGTTACTGGTCCTCATGATCGACTACGCACCGGCAGCGGAATACGGCAGGCTGCTCGAGGAGGTGGGCTAGCGCGGGGCCCTCTCTAGCAGGCTGCGGAAAAACTCCGTGTGGGCATGAATCACCGCAGAAATCTTGTCGAATGGTTCTGAAGATGTCAGAACCGCAGGATGCTCAAAATGGCCACTGGTCTCACCCGCCCAACCCCGGCGCGCCGAGACGCGCCATACCGCGGGGCGGCCGCAGCGAGCGAAGAGGCGAGGAGGTACATACCAAGCTTCGCTTGAACCGCTCGCTTCGATCACATGCGAGCGGATAAGTTCATTGCCTCCACAGGTTCCACGCGTTGAGCCTCTGAGCGACGCGAGAACGCCGCTGGCGGACTTTTTCAGCATCCTGCTAGAGATACCGGTGCGAGAGCACCTTGCCGCTATTGTCGAGTTCGTACAAGAGCGGCGCGCCGGTGGGAATGTTCAACTCCAGGACCTGCTCCTTCGACAATTGCTCCAGCTGCATCACCAGCGCGCGAAGACTGTTGCCATGCGCCGCAATCAAAATGGTTTCACCCTTGAGAACACAGGGTTTGATCCTGGTGTCGTAGTAGGGCAGGACCCGCTCCGCCGTATCTTTCAGGCTTTCTCCACCGGGCGGCCGTACATCGTAGCTTCGCCTCCAGATCTTGACCTGTGCGTCTCCATATTTCGTCGCGGTCTCGGCCTTGTTCAACCCCTGCAACTCTCCATACATCCGTTCGTTCAGGGCCTTGTCTTTTTCGATAGGAATGGCCGTTTGTCCGATGACCTCCAACACGAACCGCAAGGTCTCGTTCGCGCGGCTCAGGACAGAGGTGAACGCACGGTCGAACGTGAACCCCTTGAGTTTGTCTCCGGCGTTCTTAGCCTCTTCAACACCGCGCGGGGAGAGCGGCACATCGACCCAGCCGGTGAAGCGATTTTCCAGATTCCATTGCGATTCGCCGTGACGGAGCAGGACCAGCCGAGCCATGGTACGTTCCTCTCGATGGATGATAATCAGGGATCCGGAGCCGGCCCCAGAATACTGGATTGCGGCTTCAAGTCAAGCCGGTAATATCACGCACACTGCGATCCCATTGACCCTCTGATCCGGGAATACACGGGGCGGCAGGACAACCGATCCTCGTCACGCTCGTCACGGCCGCCGATCTGGCAGGTTTTACCGGAAGCTGGTCGGAATCCGGCGGACCCTCTTGCACCATCTTGATGAGCGTCATCATAAAGAGAAGGTAAAATGCGACGCCGACCCAGATGACGTAGGGTTGCACTCCACCCGCTTCTTTGAGCGCCTGCTCTTGCGCCGGTTGATTCAGCTGACCGGCCTTCTTGATCTCGCCGATCTGTTCCCGGCAATGCCAATAGTACAAGTAGTTCGCCGTCGCCCCTGCGATGATGCTCCAGACAAGACCTGATGAGACATCTCCCGTCAGATAGGTCGAAATCATGGGGCCCACGGCATAGACGAACGCATGGAGGTACATTTTCCGATAGAGAAACCAGAGAAAGGAGATGAAGAGAAATGCTGGCCAGTTCCAAGACAGGGCAAATTTTGGCTGACCGTTCGCTGAAAACTTCTTGAACTGAACCAGGTACCGATCGGCATTGGGACCGATAAATTGCCGCCAGAGCGCTTCCTCGTCATGGATCGGCGGGGGCGAGGGAGTGACTTGATCGGCAACAGGTTCTGCGGCAGCGGCTGTGTCGAGCGACGTCCCGCACTGATGACAGAAGGAGGCGTCGTCTGGATTCTGTTGGTTGCACCCGCTGCACAACTTCATCGCCGCGCAGCTTATCACACTCGGAAGCGATA
>JABMDG010000039.1:46332-48066 GCA_015904045.1 Nitrospira sp. | reverse complement strand
GGGACAGCTTGATCCCGCGGTACGCCGATCTCATCTACAACGGCTATTGGTTCAGTCCTGAGCGTGACATGATCCAGACGGCGATCGATGCCGCCCAAAAAGATGTGAGCGGCACGGCGCGCGTCAAGCTGTACAAAGGCGGGTGCACGCTTGCCGGCCGTAAATCCAAGAATTCCCTCTATCGTTTGGACATCGCCACATTCGAAGAGGACGAAGTCTACGACCAAAAAGACGCGGAGGGATTCATCCGCCTGAACGGGTTGCGATTGAAAATCAGAGCGCAGCGGCGGAAGGCTTCGACCTGATGGCGATGGCAAAACGAACCCGCCGGACAGCCGCCGCTCCCGGCAAGGCCTGGGGAGGGCGGTTTCGCGAGAATACGAACCGGCTCGTCGAAGCCTTCACCGTTTCGGTGGCAGTGGATCGGCGGCTCTATGCCCATGACATCCAAGGAAGCATTGCGCATTGCCAGACACTTGGCAAAGCACGCGTGCTGTCGCCCCGCGAAACGAAAACCATTGTGCGCGGGCTTACCCTGGTCAAGGCGGAGCTGGACCGGGGGCGGTTCAAGTTTACGCCCCACGACGAAGATATCCACATGGCGATTGAACGGCGGTTGACCGAGCTGATCGGTCCCTTGGGCGGCAAGCTGCATACGGGCCGGAGCAGAAATGATCAGGTAGCGCTGGACATTCGACTCTATCTCCGGGACCGACTCGACCGGCTGACTGAGCAGTGCGCGGAGTTTCAGCGCGTCTTGCTCGCCCAGGCACATGCAAATCTTCCGATCGCAATGCCCGGCTATACCCACTTGCAACGGGCGCAGCCCGTCCTGTTTGCCCATCATCTGCTCGCCTATGTGGAGATGGTCGAGCGGGACAAGGGACGCTTCCGCGATGCCAAAACCAGACTCAACGTCATGCCGCTCGGATCAGGAGCCTTGGCCGGAACGAATTATCCGGTGGATCGGCGATACACAGCCAAACTTCTGGGTTTCCCGGCAGTGACGGCCAACAGCATGGATGCGGTATCCGATCGCGACTTCATGATCGAAACGGCATCAGCCTTATCCATTGCAATGATGCATTTGTCCCGGCTCAGCGAAGAGCTGATCCTCTGGGCATCGCAGGAGTTCCGGTTCGTCGATTTGCCGGACGCATTTTGCACCGGCAGCAGCATGATGCCGCAGAAAAAGAATCCCGATGTCCCCGAGTTGGTCCGAGGCAAGACCGGGCGTGTCTATGGCCACCTCGTAAATCTTCTCGTCACCCTCAAGGCCCTCCCGTTGAGTTATAATCGGGACTTGCAGGAGGACAAGCCGGCGCTTTTTGATGCACTCGACACAGTAGAGGCCTCCCTGAAGGTCATGACTGAATTGATGCGCCGCCTCAAGGTGAACCGGGACGTGCTCGCGCAGTCGTTAGAGAGCGGTGGTTTTCTTGCAACCGAATTAGCCGACTACCTGGTGGAACGCGGCGTGCCCTTTCGGGAAGCGCATGGAATCACCGGGCGGATCGTACGGTCGGCGATTGAACAGGAGCGCGAGTTGACTGATTTTTCGTTGGAGGAACTGCGCGTGTTCTCCGATCGAATTGAACGAGGAGTCTTCGCACGGTTGACCGTTTCGGCGGCAATCGACCGGAAGCGGCAGATCGGCGGAACGGCGCGTGGACGAGTGGAGCAACGGCTCAAAGAACTGGAGCGGTCACTCCGATGAAACACCTCGCACTCATC
>JABMDG010000039.1:20691-46232 GCA_015904045.1 Nitrospira sp. | reverse complement strand
AGTAGTTGTAGTCCGACAACTTATCTTCCTTGTCGAACTTGAGCGTAATCTGACATTGATTGGGAGAGAAGTTAAAGAATGGCGGGCCTGATTTTCCTCCGGCAATGCGATAGTAGGTCCAATTCTCGCCGCCGAAGAATCGAGGAGCTTTACCGTCCGGAGTGCCCCAGTTTTTCTCAAACCAGGCCTTGTCTTTTCCTTGCATCTCTGCCGGTTTGAGTGACGCTTCAAGATAGGGGTTGCCTCCTCCGCAGGCCGTCAAGATGAAGCAGAGCAGCAAAAGCCAAACAGATCGTCGCATGGTGCTATCTCCGGGATATGATGCTTGTTAACATTGAATGCCCTCGAATCTTATCCCCCGCAGGAAAGCCTGTCAAACCTGTGGGCAAATGGAGAGATTGCGATGAGGTTGAGTTCTCCATACAATGACCGATAACGACATGCCTGCATATGAAACCGCAGTGAACTTGACTTGAAAGGAGCCGCACATGCAATTTTTTCTCGACACCGCCAATGTGAAAGAAATTTATGAAGCCGCCAATCTCGGCATCTTGGACGGCGTTACCACCAACCCCTCGCTGGTGGTGAAGGAAGGCCGCAGCTTTAAAGAAATGCTCCAGGAGATTTGCAAGATCGTGGACGGCCCGATCAGTGCCGAAGTCGTGAGCGTGGAAGCGGACGCCATGGTGAAGGAAGGCAGGGAGCTGGCTAAGATTCACAAAAACATCGTGGTCAAGTGCCCGCTGATTCCGGAAGGCATCAAGGCGACGAAGAAACTTTCGGCGGAAGGCATCCGCGTGAACGTGACGCTCTGCTTCTCACCGACACAGGCTCTTGTGGCCGCCAAGGCCGGAGCGTGGTGTGTCTCGCCGTTCATTGGCCGCCTGGACGATGTGAGCTCGGATGGAATGGCGCTGATCCGCCAAATTGTCACGATCTACAAGAACTACGACTATAAAACTTTGGTATTAGTCGCCAGTGTCCGCCATCCGCAGCATGTGGTGGAATCGGCGTTGGCCGGCGGCCATATCTGCACGATGCCCTATGGCGTGTTCCAGATGCTCTTCAAGCACCCGTTGACCGATGCCGGCTTGAAGAAGTTCCTCGAAGACTGGAAGGCAAAGGGGCAACAGTAACGGCAACGGGACGGGTGTATGTTCTGCGCTTCATCGGAAGACAGAAACATTGCCTGTCCCTGTTTTCAGAACAACCCGTCTGTGCGGACCAGCTCAGGCACGCCCGATGGCCATTTGAGCCTCGCGGAACACCGAGTGAAACATGGGGCGAGTCAGTTTCCCTGTAAACGTATTCTGCTGACTGGGGTGATACGAACCGAGCAGCGTCACCCCCCACGGCAAGCGATACATGACGCCATGGCCAAACTTGGGCGCGGGAGATGGGATCTCACGCCCTTCGACTCGGCAGGCTTTGAGATAGTGGTCGAAAGCGATCTTTCCCAAGGTCACCACCGCACGGACTTTCCTAAGAAGCCGCAACTCCTCCAGCAGGAACCGGCTACAGTGTTCAAATTCATCCGGCGCAGGTTTATTGCCTGGCGGAGCACAGCGCACGGTGGCTCCGATGTAGCAATCGGTCAATGCCAACCCATCGTCTCGATGGGTCGAGGTCGCCTGATTGGCAAACCCATGCCGATGCAGTGCTTCGTACAGCCAATCCCCGCTTCGATCACCTGTAAACACTCGTCCTGTCCGATTCCCGCCGTGAGCAGCTGGAGCAAGTCCCAGCACATAGAGCCGCGCGCGAGGGTCGCCGAAACCAGGAACCGGGCGTCCCCAATAGGTCCAGTCCATAAACTGACGCCGTTTTGTCTCTGCGATCACGCGCCGGTAGGTCACCAGCCTTGTACAAGCCGTGCAATCAGTAATCGCGCTGTTCAGAATAACCAGCGTCTTCATAGGGGCCGGTAGTGTACCATGAACAAGAAGTTCGTTCCGCTTGCCGGTTACCGAGTCTGTTGCTAGCATGAGCGGTCGTCACACCCTTTGCTATACTTGATGTGCCTAACAGGAGTCTCTGAATGATTGCATTACAGGTACTTGCTCTTGCACTCACAATAACGCTGAGCGGTTTCGCGCGGCCCGCAATGGTTTCGGCGGCCCACCCTTCGGATCAAACCGAGGACGACAAGGACCTCGTGCTTCCCGAGCCGCCGGACGGACAAGCTGAGCAGGAAGACCGCTTGGTGATCTTGCCGGAAATCAAGCGAGAAGGGGAGCGGTTCTTCCTCAGCTCGTTCAAGCTACCGGACAAAATTACCTTCGCGGGAGTGCCGGTTCCGCTCGATAACTGGCAGGTCAGAGAACGCATCGAGTACGAGTTTTATCAATTCCTGGAAGATCAGGGCGAAAGCATCATCCTCGCAAAACGGACCGGACGCTGTTTCCCTCCGGCTGAGAAACAACTGGCCGAAGCCGGCCTGCCGGATGACCTGAAATACATGCTGCTCGTCGAAAGCAAATGCATCTCGGCGGCGTACTCGAAAGCCAAAGCCTCAGGCCCCTGGCAATTCATCCCGTCGACCGGTCGCCGCTACCAGCTCAAGAGCGATTCAGTCCGTGATGAACGCCGGAACCTCGAAATGTCGACCGAAGCGGCCGTGAAATATCTTCAATATCTGAAAGACTTTCGACAGAACGATTGGTTCCTGGCCATGGCGTCCTACAACGCCGGCGAAGAACGAGTCCGTAAACTACTCAAAGAGCAAAAGATCACCGACTATTGGAAAATGCACGGCCCACGCGAAACCATGCGCTATGTGCCGAGAATCATCGCGGCCAAAGAAATTTATTCCCAGCCGGAGAAGTATTTGGGTCTGAGCAAGAAAGACCTGTATATTCCGCTGGAGACAGAAACCATCACGGTGAATGTAAAAGAGTCGCAACGGACTCTGACCTCCATCGCGGAGGAATTCGGAACCTATTTCCTTGAACTCAAGATGCTCAACCCTGAATTCAAGAAGGACGTGCTCCCGCACGGCACTTACCAAATCAGAGTTCCCCGCCAATCCTGTCCGAATCGTTGCTTCAAGCAAGAGACAACACCGTAGCACTCGTTCCTCATTATGCCGATACGCTTACCCGGCTCCCCTGCGCGATCGCTTCTCCGGAAGCTGATCGCTGCAGGACTCCATGCGGCTGATCCTTACCACGCGATTCTCCAGTCCGTTTCTTACACAGGGCAATCTGTACGGGTAGGCCGAAAAACTCACGACCTCTCTCGTTTCACGCGAGTATTCGCGGTCGGCGCCGGCAAAGCTTCGGCACGGATGGCCCAAGCACTCGAGCATGTTCTGGGATCACGGCTGGAAGGAGGGTTCATCGTCGTCAAAACAGGCCATAGCGTGCCCACCGAACAGATCACGATTGTCGAAGCCGCCCACCCGATTCCTGACCATGCAGGGCTCTTGGCTGCTCAACGGCTTCGAACATTAATCCAAGACTTCACTCCTCGCGATCTCCTGTTCGTGCTGTTATCAGGAGGCGCATCGAGCCTGTTACCTGCCCCGGTGCCTGGTGTAACTCTGGCCGATACGCAACGAACGACGCGACTGCTCCTCCGAGGCGGCGCAACCATCCAGGAGCTGAATGCGGTTAGAAAACATCTCTCCTTGCTAAAGGGCGGCGGCCTCGCCGCTTCCACACACGCAACGATCGTCACGCTCATTCTTTCGGATGTCATCGGCGATGACCTCGGCACAATCGGTTCCGGTCCTACGGCACCCGATTCGACAACATTCGCTGACGCGATCGGCGTCTTGCGCCGGCATGGACTATGGTCGACCGCTCCCGAGGCTATACGCCGCCATCTGCTGGCAGGGAGGCACGGGCGCGCATCGGAGACACTGAAAGCCGGCTCGCCAAGACTACTCCGCGTGCAGCATCATATCGTGGGCAATAACAGCGGCATGCTCCGCGCTGTTGTTCGCGCCGCTCAATCAGCAGGTCTTCGGACTATTCTCTCGCGTCCTGCGTTGGTGGGAGAGGCGCAAGAAGCGGCACACCGGTTTACACACCTTGCCAAACCCTATATCACGGGAAGAAAGAAATCGATGCGCCCGGTCTGCATCATTGCCGGAGGTGAGCCGACCGTCACGATGACGGGACGAGGAAAGGGCGGGCGGGCGCAGGAGTTTGCCGCCGCAGCCGCGTTGGATCTTGAGGGGATTCCGAATGCCTGGCTGGCGGCGGTCGGGACAGACGGCACCGATGGCCCGACTGAGGTGGCCGGCGCAGTGGTCTCCGGCACAACCCTGGCACAAGCTAAACAACGTGGCGTCGATCTTCACTCGGTACTCCGGCGTCATGACACCTACTCAGCCCTCAAGACCCTGGGATCCCACATCTACACTGGGCCGACGGCCTCGTCTACAACGGCTACTGGTTCAGCCCCGAACGCGAGATGGTGCAGGCCGCGATTGATGCCGCGCAGAAAGACGTGAGCGGCACGGCCCGCGTGAAGCTGTATAAAGGCAGTTGCACCTTGGCCGGCCGCAAGTCGAAGCAGTCGCTCTATCGCCTGGACATTGCCACGTTTGAAGAAGACGAAGTCTACAACCAGAAGGACGCCGAAGGGTTCATCCGCCTGAACGGATTGCGATTGAAAATCAGAGCCCAGCGGCGGAAGGCCTCGTCCTGATGGCACGCGCGCAACGGAATACCCGGTCAACAGCCCAGGCCGGCAAGGCCTGGGGAGGCCGATTTCGTGAGAACACGAACCGGCTTGTCGAAGCGTTCACCGTCTCGGTGGCCGTTGACCGGCGGCTCTACGCGCATGACATCCAAGGCAGCATTGCGCATTGCAAAACACTCGAGAAAGCGCGTGTGCTGTCGCCCGGCGAGACACGTATCCTCGTGCGCGGACTCGACTTGGTCAAGACGGAGCTGGACCAGGGACGGTTCAAATTTAAGCCCCAAGATGAAGACATTCACATGGCAATCGAGCGGCGGTTGACGGAACTGATCGGACCGTTGGGCGGCAAGCTCCACACAGGGCGTAGCCGAAACGACCAGGTTGCGCTGGACATCCGGCTCTATCTCCGCGACCAGCTCGACCGGTTGACCGAGCAATGCACGGAACTGGAACGGGTGCTGCTGGCCCAGGCGAAGGACAATCTGACGATTGCCATGCCCGGCTACACCCACTTGCAGCGCGCCCAGCCCGTCCTGTTCGCCCATCATCTCCTCGCCTATGTGGAGATGCTCGAGCGGGACAAGGGACGGCTCCGCGATACCCGAACCAGGCTCAACGTCATGCCGCTGGGATCAGGGGCCCTGGCCGGCACGAACTACCCGGTGGATCGGCGGTATACGGCAAGACTGCTGGGATTTCCCGCCGTGACGACCAACAGCATGGATGCCGTGTCCGACCGCGACTTTGTAGTGGAAACAGCCTCGGCCCTGTCGCTCATCATGATGCATCTGTCCCGGCTCAGTGAAGAATTGATCGTCTGGGCCTCGCAGGAATTCCAGTTTGTTGATCTGCCCGACGCCTTTTGCACCGGCAGCAGCATGATGCCGCAAAAAAAGAATCCCGATGTGCCCGAATTGGTCCGCGGCAAGACCGGGCGGGTCTACGGACATTTGATCGGTTTGCTGACGACACTGAAAGCCCTCCCCTTGAGTTACAATCGAGACTTGCAGGAAGATAAGCCGGCGCTGTTCGATGCGCTCGACACGGTGACAACATCCCTGGGCGTCATGACGGAATTAATGCGGCGACTCACGGTCAACCGCGACGTGCTCAACCGCGCAGTGCAGAGCGGGGGGCTGCTCGCCACTGAATTGGCCGACTATTTGGTGGAACGGGGCGTGCCGTTTCGTGACGCCCACGGTATCACCGGGCGAATCGTGCGGACGGCGCTGGATCAAGGGCGTGAGTTGACGGACTTCTCATTGGAAGAGCTGCGATCGTGTTCCGATCGGATCGAGAAGGGAGTCTTCGCCCGATTGACCGTTTCGGCGGCAATCGACCGCAAACGGCAGATCGGGGGGACGGCGCGGCGCCAAGTGGAGCAACGGATCAACGCACTGGACCGGTCGCTTCGATGAGAGGCCTCGCACTCATCGCCGCGACAGGACTGTTGAGCGCATGCGGCGTGGTAGGAGGTCCGGTCGCGCCCGAGACCATCGGTCTTGCGCCGACAATCGAACAACAGAAGAAAGAACATGCAGCCCGCGAGGCGAACCAGCACGACACGTCTGTTGAGGCTGAAGAACAGGATCCCGCCCTGTTGGGGCAGGATGAAAACTTGCCCCCGTTGCGGCCTGTCGGCACGAGATAGTACCCGCTGCCCGTCGTCGGCAGCCGGCTACGCAATTGGTGATTGAGCGAGGTTGATGCCATGAACTATTTTGAATATCGCCACGGCGAATTGTATTGTGAAGATGTGCCGGTGAGCCGGATCGCGAAAGAGGTCGGCACGCCCTGTTACGTGTACAGCCATGCGACGCTCCTCCGCCATTTCCGGGCGTACGACAGCGCCTTCAAGAATATTCCCCACGTGATCGCCTTTGCGATGAAGGCCAATTCCAATCTGGCCGTCTTGCGTCTGATGGCGAAGGAAGGCAGTGGCGCGGATATCGTCTCGGGCGGCGAGCTGTTCCGAGCCCTGAAAGCCGGCGTACCGGCTTCGAAGATCGTGTTCGCCGGCGTCGGCAAATCACCCGAGGAAATCCGTGATGCGCTGAAGGCCGACATTCTCATGTTCAACGTCGAATCGCCCGCGGAGATTCATGCAATCAACGAAGTGGCAGCCTCGGTCGGCAAAAAAGCCCGGATCGCCTTGCGGATCAACCCGGACGTAGACCCCAAAACGCACCCCTACATCTCGACAGGAATGAAGAAGAGCAAGTTCGGTATCGCAGCGGATCGCGCGCTGGAAGAATACAAAATGGCGTCCTCGCTGGGCCACACCGATGTTGTCGGTGTCCATGCCCACATCGGCTCACAACTGACGGAGGTGACCCCGTTCGTCGATTCGCTGAAGAAGGTCGTGGTGCTCATCGATACGCTGAAGGGCCTCGGTATTCACATCCGCTACCTGAACATCGGTGGCGGGCTCGGCATCACCTATTCCGAGGAGAAGCCGCCCTTACCCCAGGATCTGGCCGACGCGATTTCGCCGCTCGTCAAAGATTTGGGCTTGACGCTGGTGATGGAGCCGGGCCGTGTGATCGTCGGGAACGCCGGTATTCTCGTGACCAAGGCGCTGTATGAGAAGGCCGGGGAAACCAAGCATTTCGTCATTGTCGACGCGGCCATGAACGATTTGATCCGCCCCAGCCTCTACGGCGCGTACCACGAAATCCGCCCCCTCAACGAAGAGGCGGGCCACCGGGCCAAGCGGCAAATGGATATCGTCGGTCCGGTGTGCGAATCCGGCGATTTCTTGGCCAAAGATCGATCACTGGCGGCGGTGAAGCCTGGCGAGCTGCTGGCCGTGATGAGTGCGGGAGCGTATGGGTTCGTGATGTCCTCGAATTACAATTCCCGTCCCCGCGTGCCCGAAGTGTTGATCAGAGGGGGAGAGATCCACGTGATTCGCCAACGGGAAACCTACGACGACTTGATCAAGGGCGAAACCATTCCGACATTTTTGAACTGAGAGGCGCCGTATGTTCACGGGTTCATTGGTCGCCATCGTCACGCCGTTTCGGAAGGGGAAGGTCGACGAGCGGGCGTTGGCGGACCTCATCGAGTGGCAGATCGCCAAAGGCACAAACGGCATCGTCCCCTGCGGCACCACAGGCGAATCGGCCACTCTGTCCCACGACGAGCATAATCGGGTCATTGAGCTGACCGTAGAGGTGGTAAACCGGCGCGTGCCGGTGATCGCCGGCACCGGTTCGAACAGTACCGAGGAGGCCATTGCCCTTACGAAGCACGCGAAGCAGGCCGGAGCGGACGGCGCGTTGCTGATCACGCCCTACTACAACAAACCCACCCAGGAGGGGCTCTACCGTCACTACAAGGCGGTGGCGGAGGCCGTTGATCTGCCGCTGGTGCTGTACAACATTCCTGGGCGGACCGGTGTCAACATGCTGCCGGCGACGATCGCCAGGCTCTCGGCGATTACAACCATCGTCGGCGTCAAAGAAGGCAGCGGTTCGGTGCAACAAGCGTCGGATATCGTTCAGCTGTGCGGAGACCGGCTGACCGTGTTGGCCGGCGATGACTCCTTGACGCTGCCGATGATGGCAGTCGGAGGCCAAGGCGTCATTACCGTGACCGCCAACATCGTGCCGGCCGAAATGGCTGCACTCGTGAAGGCCTTTGCCGACGGAAGGGTGGCCGACGCTCGGCGAATTCACTTCAACCTGTCGCCGTTGTTTGCAGCACTGTTTTTTGAAACCAATCCGATTCCCGTGAAAGAAGCGCTGGGGATGATGGGTAAGATCGACCCCGAATTGCGCTTGCCGCTCTGCCCGATGGCCCAGGATACGCGCGAGAAATTAACTCGCGCTTTGAAGGATGCCGGCTTGATCTGATTCCGAACGCACGCCACGGAGATGGATCCCATGATCAAAGTCATTGTCGCAGGGGCCGCCGGACGCATGGGCTGCCGATTGGTGGCGCTGATCCGTGATTCCACGGCGCTGACCCTCTCCGGCGCAGTTGAGGGCAAGGGCCATCACGTGCTCGGTGAGGATGCAGGCGAAACGGCCGGCTGCGGCCGGTCCGGCGTGCCGATTACCGATGACCTCTCAGCCCTGCTCGATCGGGCCGAAGTGGTGATCGACTTCTCGTCGCCGGCCGCGACACTCGAACATCTCCGCGCCGTGGTGCAGCACCGACGGGCCATGGTGATCGGGACGACCGGGTTTGAAGGGGCGCAGCTGGAGGAGCTCAAATCTTTGGCGAAGCACGTGCCTTGCGTCTTTTCCCCAAACATGAGCGTCGGCGTGAATCTGATCTACAAAGTCATCAGTGAGATGGCCAAGACGCTCGGGGATGAGTACGACATCGAAGTCATCGAAGCCCATCACCGGTTGAAGAAAGATGCCCCCAGCGGCACAGCGCTCAAGATCGCCGAAGTCCTCGCGCGTGCGGTGAACCGTGACCTCAATCAAGTCGGGGTGTATGCGCGCAAAGGGTTGATCGGGGAGCGGAAGCAAAAAGAAATCGGGATTCAGACTATCCGCGCCGGCGACATTGTCGGCGACCACACAATCCTGTTCGGCGGGATGGGCGAGCGAATTGAAGTGACGCATCGGGCCAGCAGTCGCGACACCTTCGCCCGTGGCGCCCTCCGTGCGGCACGGTGGGTCGTCAGACAGCCCCCCGGCCTCTACGACATGATGGACGTCTTAGGCCTAAGGTAACCATCTACGGTCGCTGCTGCGTGAACAGCTCCCCCTCAGGCCTCCTGCTGATGCTGCTGAAACTTCATCCCTCTTTGGACAAGACCCGCATCCGGTGACCGGACCGACTCTTCCTGTTCGGGACAGTGTGGCGTGGGATCTGGCAGCGGCTTTCCGCTTCTCGCAGATCAACAGCTGTGGTTGGCTATCCAGCAGGTCAATGTCGAGCCGTGATGGGACGAGGTTCTTGGTCTGCTGCTTTCCGGCGACCACAATTCAAACACGCGAACACGGTGATCGCAAGTCCAGCATCCAAATCCACCGCCCTCTCCGGTAACATCGCGCCGTGGCATTTATCACATGTCTTCATGGTCGGGACTGTATCATTTCCTCGAAGAAGAGAATATCCTCCTGAAGTACTGGATTGACATGCGAAAGTGTTCCCGTATTCGCCTAGTGCCGCTGGTCCCTTTGGGTATGTGGGGTTACGTATTCCCATGACAGAGAAACGGTCGGTCCGCTTGACAGGTCTCACCCCCTCCCATAGGATTGTGGCCATATACATGATGATCCACAATGTATAGGCTTCTACTCATTATCTCGCTGCTCACTGTGCTGTACTTCTTGCTACGGCTGGTGATTCGAGGATTCAGGAACAGGGACGTGGGGGGTCGGGGGACATATGTGGATCAAGACCAGATGGTGGAAGACCCGGTTTGCCATACGTTCGTACCACGGCGAAACGCGGTGATTGAGACGGTCAGCGGCCAGACCTATTGTTTCTGCAGCAAGCAATGTGCAGCCGCATTCCAGAACCAACAAGCCGGTTAGCAGCCGGAATAACTATAGTCGGACAGCTTGTCTTCCTTGTCGAACTTCAGTGTGATTTGGCATTGATTTGGGGAGAAGTTGAATAGCGGCGGGCCGGATTTCCCTCCGGCGATGCGATAGTAAGTCCAGGTCTCACCGCCGAAGAAGCGCGACGATTTACCGTCTGGAGTGCCCCAATTCTTTTCAAACCAGGCCTTGTCTTTTCCTTGCAGCTCGGCCGGTTTGAGTGACGCTTCCAGGTACGGGTTGCCGCCTCCGCAGGCGGTCAGTAAGAGGACCAGGGACAAGAGCCACGCATATCGTCGCATCGTACAATCTCCCGCTGTGTGATGCCTTGGAGGGACGACGAAATTGTATCCCCGGCTCGGAGGCCTGTCAAACCGTCAAACAGACCGATTGCGATCGAATTGAGTTCTTCTTACGATGACCGATAACGAATTGACCGCATGTAAACCGCATCGGACATGACATGAAAGGAGCCGACGATGAAGTTTTTTCTTGATACGGCCAACGTGAAGGAAATTTATGAAGCCGCCAGTTTCGGCATCTTGGACGGCGTGACCACGAATCCCTCGCTGGTGGTCAAGGAAGGCCGCAGCTTTAAGGAAATGCTCCAGGAGATCTGCAAGATCGTGGACGGCCCGATCAGCGCCGAAGTCGTCAGTGTGGAAGCGGACGCCATGGTCAAGGAAGGCCGGGAACTCGCCAAGATCCACAAGAACATCGTGGTCAAATGTCCGCTGATTCCGGAAGGCATCAAAGCGACGAGTAAACTCTCCGCGGAAGGGATTCGCGTGAACGTGACACTCTGCTTTTCCCCAACACAAGCCCTTATTGCCGCCAAGGCCGGCGCCTGGTGCGTCTCGCCCTTTATCGGCCGATTGGACGACGTCAGCTCGGACGGCATGGCGCTGATTCGTCAAATCGTCACTATCTACAAGAACTACGATTACAAAACGTTGGTCCTGGTGGCCAGCGTCCGCCATCCACAGCATGTGGTGGAGTCAGCGCTGGCAGGCGGCCACATTTCCACGATGCCTTACAGCGTGTTCCAGTCGCTCTTCAAACACCCGCTGACCGACGCCGGCTTGAAGAAGTTTCTCGAAGACTGGAAGGCGAAAGGTCAGCAGTAGCGGCGGATGGACCGGCTACGTTCCCGCGCTTTGATGGAATAACAGCCGGTCCCTCTTTCCCGTCGATGATCCTCCGTGCCGCTCGGAAGACGGCATGGAACATCGGGCGAGTGAGAAAGCCGGTCTGGGTGTTCCGCTGGCTGGGGTGATACGACCCAATGAGGGTGACGCCCCATGGTAGGCGATACACCTTTTCGTGGCCGAACTTGGGAACAGGTACCGGAATCGTGTGGCCGAGGTCTCGGCAGGCTTTCAGATAGTGATCGAAGGCGATCTTTCCCAATGCAATGACCACCTGTATACGCTTGAGCGTCTGAAACTCACCCACTAAATAGGGCCGGCAGGCGTCAAACTCGTTCGGCAACGGCTTGTTGTCCGGCGGAGCGCAACGCACGACCGGCGCGATGTAGCAGTTGATCACGCGCAGACCGTCATCCTTGTGAGTCGAGATCGGCTGATTGGCGAAACCGAAGGCATGCAGCGCTGCATACAGCCAGTCGCCGCTGCGGTCGCCCGTAAAGACACGCCCGGTTCGATTGCCGCCATGGGCGGCCGGCGCCAGTCCCACGAGAAACAAGCGCGCCTGCGGGTCGCCAAAACCAGGAACAGGACGACCCCAGTAGGTCCAATCCTTAAACTGGCGCCGTTTCGTTTGCGCGATCTTGCCCCGATAATTCACCAGCCTGGGGCAGATCTCGCAATTCGTAATGGTATCGTTCAGAACAGCCAGTGCCTTCATGCACGGCAGTGTACCATGACCGGGAACGTCATTCCGCTTGCCGGTCACTTGGTCCGCTGCTAGCATGACCAATCGTAAACGCGTCTGCTATGCTTATACGCAAGGAGTTGCTGAATGAACGTTAGGCACATGGGGCTGGTGTTACTCGCACTGACATTGACCAGCGTAACTCCCTCGGCTGTCACGTCGGCACAGCCCCCTTCTGATCAAATCGACAATGATAAGGACCTCGTGCTTCCTGAGCCGATGGATGGGCAAGCAGAACCGGAAGACCGGTTGGTCATCCTGCCGGAAATCAAGCGGGAAGGTGAGCGGTTCTTTTTGAGTTCGTTCAAACTGCCCGACAAGATCACGTTTGCCGGCCTCACGGTGCCCCTCGATAACTGGCAGGTCAGAGAACGCATCGAGTATGAGTTTTATCAATTCTTGGAAGACCAGGGCGAGAGCATCATCCTCGCCAAACGCACCGGGCGTTGTTTTCCACCGGCCGAGAAACAGCTGGCCGAGGCGGGTCTGCCGGACGATCTGAAATACATGCTGTTGGTCGAAAGCAAATGCATCTCGGCAGCCTACTCCAAAGCCAAAGCCTCAGGCCCCTGGCAGTTTATCCCGTCCACCGGTCGGCGCTACCGACTCAAGAGCGATGCCGTCCGCGACGAACGCCGGAATCTCGAAATGTCCACCGAGGCAGCGGTCAAGTACCTCAAGTATTTGAAAGACTTCCAGCAGAACGATTGGTTCCTGGCCATGGCCTCCTACAACGCCGGCGAAGAGCGAGTCCGCAAGCTGCTCAAAGATCAGAAGATCAACGACTTTTGGAAAATGCACGGCCCTCGCGAAACCATGCGCTATGTTCCGCGGATCATCGCAGCCAAAGAAATCTATTCCCAACCGGAGAAATATCTGGGGCTGAGTAAGAAGGATCTCTACATTCCGCTGGAAACGGAAACTGTCACGGTGACCGTGAAAGAATCACAGCGGGCGCTGACCTCCATCGCCGAGGAGTTCGGTACCTACTTCCTCGAGCTGAAGATGCTTAACCCCGAATTTAAAAAAGACCTGCTTCCCCAGGGGACCTACCAAATCAGAGTCCCTCGTCAAACCTGTCCAAGTCGCTGTTTCAAACAAGAGAAGCTGCCGTAACTTTTCTCGGTCATGCCGCTTCTTGTCCCCGCATCTCCTGCCCAACCGCTGATTCGGAAGTTGATTGCCGCGGGGTTGCAAGCAGCCGACCCCTACCGCGCCATGCTGCGAGCCGTGTCGCGCGAAGGCCATCTGTTGCGGATAGGCCGCCGGACCTATGACCTGAAGCACTTCGACCGGATCGTCGCCGTCGGCGCCGGCAAAGCGTCCGCTCGGATGGCCCAGGCGATCGAACACATCCTGGGGGCCAAGTTGCAACAGGGACTCGTCGTGGTCAAGAACGGCCACCCTGTCTTCAGCAAGCGAATCACGGTTGTGGAAGCCGGCCACCCGATTCCAGACCGTGCGGGACGGCAAGCAGCCGAACGTATCAGGACCCTGGTTAAAGAACTCACACCTCGCGACCTGCTCATCGTCCTGTTGTCGGGAGGGGCATCAAGTCTCTTACCCGCTCCGGTTCCTGGCGTCACCCTGGTCGACAAGCAACGGACCACGCGCTTGCTCTTGAGAAGCGGCGCAACGATCAACGAGATCAATGTCGTGCGCAAACATCTGTCCCGGCTGAAAGGCGGAGGGCTCGCTCGTTCCACACGGGCCACGATTGCGACGCTCATGCTTTCCGATGTCATCGGCGATGACATCGGCACGATCGGATCGGGGCCGACAGCTCCAGACCCCACCACCTTTGCCGATGCTATCAACGTGTTGCAGGGATACAGGATTTGGCGGGCTGTTCCCGGTGCTGTTCGCCGTCATCTGCTCCAAGGGAGAAAAGGAACCGTGCCGGACACATTGAAACCCGGCTCGCGGCGCTGGCGGCTGGTGCGCCACACGATCATTGGCAGCAACCGAGAGATGCTCGACGCTGTCGCCCATGCCGCAAAACAGGTGGGGCTCCATACGCACCTCCATTCAGCCGCCATCAGGGGAGACGTCCGGACAGAGGCAACGCGGTTCGTCGGGCAAGCGTTGCACCTCGTAAGACAAGCCGGCAGACTAAGGCGCCCCTCCTGTATCGTCGCCGGAGGCGAACCAACCGTGACGGTCACAGGACGCGGTAAAGGAGGGCGCGCGCAGGAATTTGCAGCCGCCGCAGCCCTCCACCTTGCCGGTGTCGCAAATGTCTGGCTGGTGGCGATGGGAACCGATGGAACCGACGGGCCGACCGACGCCGCCGGTGCGGTCGTCACCGGAGAAACCGTTGCGCGGGCCGCCAATGCCGGCATCAATTTCCGCCTCGCATTGAAACGGCATGACATCTACCCAGCGTTGAAGGCCCTAAGATGCCATATCCGCACCGGCCCGACCGGAACCAATGTCAATGACCTTTACCTCCTCCTTCTGCTGTAGGTACTATCCGTACCGATGGCGCGTCCCTTCGTTCTTCCCTTAGTACAGTGCACGAACCTCGAACTCGTCGGAGGCAAAGCCCTCGGTTTGGCTCGACTCATGGCTGCCGGATTTCCCGTGCCTCCCGGCATCTGTGTGACGACTGAATCCTACCGGCAGAGCCTGGAAACGTCAGGGTTCGCCCAAACGGCAGAATGGGAGAAGATCTGTGCCCTGTCGGGAGCAGAACGGGAGTCGGCCTTGTCGGCTTGCCAGGAACGAATCAGGCAGGTAGACATCACCTCACTGACCGCCGAATGGAAGGCGGCACTTCAGAGACTGGATGTTCCCCTTCCTGCCAGCTGGGCCGTCAGGTCCTCGGCCACTAACGAAGATGCGGGCCGGACCAGCTTTGCCGGACTCTATCGCACCCATCTTGGAGTCGCCGTTGACCAAATCGACGACGCAATCAAGGACCTCTGGACCTCGCTCTGGCAACAACGGGTCCTGCAGTATTCTGTCGAACGGGGAGGCGATCATGCGGTCCCCTCGATGGCCGTGGTGATTCAGCCTATGGTCAATGCGTTGGCCTCCGGAGTCGCCTATTCGATCCATCCGGTGACCGGCCGCTCGTTCTATGTTGCTGTGAATGCCTTGCCCGGTTTAGCCGCCCCGCTGGTCGACGGACACGTGACACCTGACTCCTATGTCGTGCAGATAGGCGCCGATCAGCGTCCGGTCTGGATCCGACGGCGGACCTTGGCAAGTAAAACGCAGCGATTGATCGTCACGAACGATGGGCTGCGCCACGACGCAATTCCCGAATCAACGCAATCGAAGTCGTCGCTTTCGGACGAGCAGCTGTTCGAGTTGGGGGCTATGGCAAAGAAGATCGAACAGGCGTTAGGCCACCCTGTTGATCTGGAGTGGGCAATCGACGCACATCAGCTCTGGGTGTTGCAGGCCAGGCCGATCACCGGGGTTCGCCCCTCTTCCGAATTGACGAACGACGATTGCGAGTGGTCGCGCGCGAACTTCAAAGAAACGATGCCGGAGTTGCCGAGTCCTGTGGGGAATTCTTTCCTCGAACTGTTCATGGACCGGCACATCATCGAACCCTACCGACGACTCGGCTGTCACATTCCCAGCGGGCTGACCTCGACACGCATCTTCCACGGACGTCCCTACCTGAACGTCACCCTGTTCCATATCCTCGTTGCACAAGTACGTGGTGACCCATCCCAATTACCGGAGCAGATGGGCGGAGAACCACTCGCGGTGGCTCCGGCAGTGCGTCCCCTCGGCTGGCTTGCCTTCATCCAGGCAGGGATCGCGATGCTGAAGGAAATGCGGCGCGCCACCGTCCATGGGCCGGCGTGGTTTGCCGAGATGAAAACCATGGCCAAGCAGTACGGCCCCCAACAGGTCGGCGCTCTGTCGTTTGACGAGACGGTCCGACGGCTGGAGGATCTGAGCGCACGGTTCCAGACCCACGAGCTAACGTTTGGCATCGCAGGCGGAGTGGCCCAATGCCTGCAAGCGCTGAGGCTCTTTCTGCCACGCTGGCTGGGGCCGGACTGGAGAGTCCTCTCAAACGCCGCCCTGCAAGGCCAAGGTACGGTCATCAGTGCCCAACAGATCCTACGGCTCGCGGAAATCGTGGACATCGCGCGGTGCGAGCCGATGGCAGAGGCATTCTTCAACGCGGAGCCCTGGAACCCCTCAAATTTCCGCACGGCGCTTAAAGACACGGCGTGTTTGCGCGCCTTTGACGCCTATGTGGAAGACTACGGCCACCGCGGCATTGGCGAATCGGATGTGATGTCCCCGCGTCTGGCCGACAATCCGCAAGCGATTTTATCCGTGCTGCGGCTCCAAATTGGCGCTGCACCCTTCGGTCGGGAGGAGGTTCTATCTCGCCAGGAGCGCACCCGCGCGGAGGCGCTGACGGAAATCAAACGACGCCTGGGCTGGCGGCTGGACCGGTGGTTCACGTACCGCTGGTGGTATCGACGGCTATGCCGGTTTTTTGCGCTGCGGGAAGCCAACCGGCATCATCTGATGTATTTTTCAACGGCCACGCGTACCCTGCTGCTGCACCTCGGCGATCTGCTGGTCGCGCAAGGTGCGTGCGACGCGCGTGACGACATTTTCTTCCTCACAGTACAAGATCGAGCCGATCTCGTATCAAGAAAGAGCCGAGACTGGCGGGGCTTGATTCGTGAACGCCGAGCCGAGCGAGACCGAAATGCCGCCATCGAAGTACCCGACACAATCCGCGATTGGCAAAGCACCACAGCAAGCAGTCGATCATCCCATCGGTCCGTTGGAACCGAATCCTTGTTCGGCCTGCCCATCAGTGCAGGGTCCGTGACCGGGCCGGTGCGATTGCTCCGCTCCTTGACCGATTGGAGCAGGGTGAAGCCGGGAGACATCATCGTGGCTCCCGTCATCGATCCCGGGATGGCCCCGCTGTTCGGCATCGCTGGCGGGTTGATTGTGGAAATGGGCGGCACGCTGTCTCATGGCGCGATCATCGCCCGCGAATACGGCCTTCCGACTGTGGCCAATGTCGAAGCCGTCATGACTCGCTTGAAGGAGGGACAGCAGGTGCGTCTGGATGCGGCTGCCGGTACCATCCATGTAGAGCCCGGCCTGTGAGAATCATTTCTTTGCAGCAGGTTCGATAACCGACTGATTCGGGTTGTGCGCTCCTTGACCTTTTACAATTATTTACGTAGGCTCCGCGCACATTTGGGCCAATCTGTTCACAGCTCACGACTACGGACTGAGCCGTCCGGATGTTCGGGTGGAACACCGAGCCCATGAGTGACTTCATTCTCCTTGCCATCGGCCTCTTAGTCGGGCTTCTGCTTGGCGGCCTGTTCGCCGGCCTGTGGGTCGGAGGGCGCCTGCGCGTTCAATCACAGCGGGCCGAAGCCACCACCGATGAGTTGAGAAAGCAGCTGGATCTCGATCGGCAGGACAGAATGGTTCTCGGCAGAGAACTGGCCGAGGCACAGCAAGCACGAGCCGCGGCGGAAGCCAGAATCGAGAGCGTTACGAAACAACTCGCCGATGAAAGAACGTTGCTCGATCAAGCCCGCCAGGAACTCCTGCATTCCTTCCAGGGCCTGTCCGGCGAGGCGTTGAGACAGAACAACGAGGCATTCCTGAAACTGGCTTCAGTGTCGTTCGAGGCACTGCACGCCAAAGCGGACGGCGCGTTGCAACAACGACAGGAAGCAATCGACGGCCTGGTGCGCCCTCTGCAAGAATCGCTGCAACGGTATGACGAACACATGCGGCTGTTGGAACAATCGCGCCAATCAGCCTACGGCGGGCTGGATCAGCACCTCAAATCGCTGGCGGAATCGCACCAACGGTTGCAGCAGGAGACGGGCAATCTCGTGAAAGCCCTGCGCGCACCGGCCGTGCGGGGGCAATGGGGCGAGATTACCCTGAAGCGTGTGGCCGAACTTGCGGGCATGGTCGAGCATTGTGATTTTGTCGAACAGCAATCCATCACCGCCGAAGACGGCCGGTTTCGCCCCGATATGGTCGTACAACTGCCGGGCGGTCGGCGGATCATCGTCGACGCCAAGACTGTACTCTCGGCCTACCTCGACGCGCATGACGCGCGCGACGAGGCGCAGCGGACGGAGGCCCTGCGCCGGCACGCCGAGCAGGTGCGGAAGCGGATGGATGACCTGTCCTTGAAGGCTTACTGGTCGCAGTTTGACCGTGCACCGGAATTCGTGGTGCTCTTTCTCCCGGGCGAACAGTTCCTCGGAGCTGCCTTGGACCAAGACCCGCGCCTCATCGAAGAAGGGTTCGCGCGCGGCGTGGTGTTGGCTACCCCCGCGACGCTTGTGGCCCTGCTTCGAGCGGTTGCCTACGGCTGGCGGCAAGAGCGGATGACCGCTCATGCAGAGGAGGCCGGGCGGCTGGGCAAGGACCTCTATGAACGAATGGCCGTGTTGGCCGACCATGTCAACGAGGTCGGCCACGCCTTGAGCAAGAGCGTGTCGGCCTACAATCGGGCAGTGGGATCGCTGGAAACCCGTATCCTGCCGGCCGCCCGCCGATTTAAGGAATTGGGAGTCTCGTCGGACAAAGAGATTCCCCTCCTCGAACCGGCGGAACTCGTTCCGCGAAAAGCGCTGCCGCTTGACGCTGAGCACTAAAGGAGACGGCATGACCGATGAGCAGAAGATGGTCGAGGAATTTCATCGGAAGTTTGAGATTGTGATCCAGCCGACTCCCGCTGATCCAGCCGACGACACGAAACGGCTTCGCATCCGTCTCATTCAAGAAGAGTTCGACGAACTGAAGGAATCGATGGCCAACGGGAATCTGGCCGCGGTGGCCAAGGAAATGGCTGATTTGCTGTACGTGGTCTACGGGACTGCGGTCTCCTATGGAATTGACATGAAACCGGTCTTCCAGGAAGTCCACCGGTCGAATCTTAGCAAGGTGGGCGGCTACAAACGGGCCGATGGGAAGTGGGTGAAGCCTCCGACTTACTCACCGGCCAACCTCGAACCGATTCTCAACGCACAACGGGAATCATCACCAGCCGCAGAAACGGGCTCCGCCCCGCGCACCTCACCGATGTCACCACCAAACTCATGAAAACTCTCCACTGCCCAAGCTGTGGAACACCGTTTGTTCGTGCCACCTACAATGAAGGAACGGTTGAGAAGATGCTCAGCCGTTTCAACGTGCATCCCTTTCGTTGTCAACTGTGCTCAAGACGGTTCCATACCTTTTGGACCAAGGTGCCGGATGCCACGCACTCAGTCGATCGCCGGCAATACAAGCGCTTGCCGGTCTCGCTTCACGCCGAAGCGTTTCCCGACGCCACGCACCGGATCCGGGGTCGCATCACGGATATTTCCGTGGACGGCTGTACCGTGGAAACCTCGGAACTCCTGCCGCCCGGGACCTTCATGGGAATCACGATTACGCCTGCGTCTGACGAAGCAGCCATCACAGTCGAGACGGCGGCGGTGTGCTCCGTGCGGAAAGAGTCGATGGGAGTCCATTTTCTAGAATTGCCCGAGGGCGATAAGCACCGTCTCAGCCAAGTCGTCCTCAGCCTGCTCGTCGGCCACAACGTCCCCCCCAACCTCTTCTCCTAATCCATCGACCTGCAGAAAGTCCGGCTAGCGGCGCCCGGCCGGCATTGTGACCATGAGATTGTCGATGAGTCTGATAAAGCCGAGACGGGCAGCGCCGAGCAGGACAGCCTTGGAAGTCACAGTCGAGAGCGGCTCCAATGTCAGGGGATCGCACACCGAAAGATAATCGACCGTCAGCGCCGGTTCTTGCCTGACCACCGCGGCCATCGCCGACTGAACCGCCGACGCATCGGTCGTCCCGCTGCGAATCGCCTCGGCTCCGGCCTGCAGGCTCTTATAGAGCGTGGGCGCGACAATCCGCTCATCCGGTGAGAGATATACGTTGCGCGAGCTCATCGCCAAGCCGTCCTGCTCACGCACGGTAGGGCGGACCACGATCTCCACACCCAGGCTCAGGTCCTTAGCGAGCTGCCGCACCAGCGCCGCTTGTTGATAGTCCTTCTGCCCGAACAGGGCAAGATGGGGCCGGACGATGCCAAAGAGTTTCGTCACGACGGTCGCGACGCCGGCAAAATGGTGTGGACGCGCTTCTCCCTCCCATCGTGTGGCAATCGCCTGAACCGTCACAACGGTCTGAAACCCTACCGGGTACATAGCTGCCGCGGAGGGCTCGAAACAGACGTCCACGCCTTCCTCCCGGCATAACTCACGATCCTTCCCGATCGGACGTGGATACTTGGCCAGGTCTTCCGCCGGCCCGAACTGGGTTGGATTGACGAAGATGCTGACCGCCAGCGCATCGCACCGTAGACGCGCCGCCCGTATAAGCGCCCGGTGGCCATCGTGGAGGGCACCCATCGTCGGAACACACCCGATCGTGACTCCCTCGCGGCGAAGCCGCTCGCTCCAGGCCGTCATGGCGCCGAGGCTGTGGATGATCTTCATGGGTTCTGACCCGAGCTGCACGCCGGGCGCGAGCCATAACGGGTCGAGGGCTGAGGAAAGAGCAACCGGACTTCGGAGGTGTCCGTGTTCTCCGCCAGCAGCTGAGCGACGGTTCGCTGGAGCACCGGATGGACGAACAGCGGATTGAGCTCACTCATCGGGATGAGCACGAAACGGCGCTGGTGCAACCGTGGATGCGGCACTACCAGGTCCGGGTCGTTGATCGTCTGATCGCCATAAAACAACAGGTCGAGATCGATCGTCCTGGGGCCCGACCGGTGGTCTTGATCGCGCCCCAGCGACCGTTCAATCTCCCGCAAGACCGTGAGGAGGCTCCTCGGCATGACGTCGGTTTCGAGTTGCACGATGCCGTTGAGAAACCAGCCGTCGCCCGGATCAGTCCCGTCGTGGATCGGCTCCGTTTCGTAGAGTAGCGAGATACCGGCCACCCGCGAATGGGGCAGCAGGCTTAGCAACGTCACCGCCCGGTCGCAGAAGTCGACCCGATCGCCGACGTTCGACCCAAATCCGATGTAGGCCGTCTCTCTCATGGCCGTATCTCGTGAAGCGTTATTCGTGAATCGTCCCGGGAAACGCAAAGAGAACGCTTGCGAACGACGCTTCACGCTTCACGAACGACCTCCCTTCAGAACCCTGCCTTCTTGATACGCTCCACCGCTTCCGCCAATCGCTCCTTCGACGTACAGACCGTCATGCGGATGTAGCCCTCGCCCGGCGCGCCAAATCCGTTGCCCGGCGTCGTCACAATGCCGGCTTTTTCCAGGAGATGCGCCGTAAACGACGTGGACGTATAGCCCTTCGGCACTGTCACCCAGATGTAGAATGCCGCGGGTGGCGCATCGACTTCCAGGCCAAGCTTCTTGAGGCCCGGAATAATCGTGTCACGCCGTTCTTGATAGATCTTCCGGATGCCGTCGGTCACTGAATCGGGAAGGCCTAGTGCCGTGATGCCGGCGGCCTGCACCGCTTCAAACACACCGCTGTCGAGTTGACTCTTGACCTTCCCTAGCGCGGCCAACACCTCCTTGTGGCCGACCGCAAAACCGAGACGCCAGCCGGTCATGTTGTAGGTCTTCGACAGGGAGTGAAACTCGATCCCGACCTCCTTGGCGCCATCGACTTCGAGAAAGCTTGCGGGCCGTTTCTCATCGTAATAGATCTCGGAGTACGCCGCATCGTGGCAGATGATGATCTGATGCTCCTGCGCGAACTCGATCGCGCGCTTGAAAAACTCTTTCGTCATGATGACGGAGGTCGGGTTATTCGGCGAATTCAGCCACATGAGCTTGGCTTTTTTCGCCACGTCCGTTGGGATCGCATTCAGATCCGGGAGAAAGCCGTTGGCTTTCGTGAGCGGCATGATATGTGAGATCCCGCCGCAGAAACTCGTGCCCACCGGATAGACCGGATACCCCGGACTCGGAACCAGCACCACATCGCCCGGATCGACGAATGCCAGGTGAATGTGGCCGATGCCTTCCTTCGAGCCAATCAACGTGAGCACCTCATCGGCCGGATTCACCGTGACGTTGAACCGGCGCTTGTACCAATCGGCAACAGCGGTGCGAAAGGCCAACATGCCCTCATAAGAAGGATACTGGTGGTGCTTGGAGTTCTTGGCGGCCTGGGCCAGGCTGTCGATGATCGGGGTCGGGGTCGGTAAATCGGGGTCGCCAATGCCGAGGTTGATGATGTCCACGCCCTTCGCGATCGCCGCCTGCTTCATCTTATCGATCGCGGCAAACAAATACGGAGGCAATGTCTTGATGCGGGTTGCGACTTCTATCGGGAAACCGCCCATTTCTTCTCTTCTCCTTTTCCTAGATTGATGCCATATGAAAGAGGCTCGAACGAAGGTTCTAGGCTACTTCAGGATGGAGGCGCTAATCAACGTGTCGGCTCGACCAGATGCCCGATCAGACGATCGGCGATCTCGTGCGAGAGCCACATGTGCGGCAGAAAGCCGGCGGTGACGCGGCCGGCGGTGAGCGCAGCCCGTTCGAGATCCGGCGCGCACTCCCGGCAGAGCGCGTCGATGCCGTCGAGTTCCATTTCGAGATGAAAGAGCAGTCCGTAGGCATGGGCGCCGTAGCGAAAGGCTTGCAACGGGGCAACCTCCGAACCTGCCAGAGGAACGCAGTTCTTCGGCAGATCGAATACTTCCCCGTGCCATTCGAAAACCGACAGGACTTCGGGAAACCCTTGAAAGACGGGGTCGTGCTTGCCCTCCTCCGTGAGGGCAATGTGTGTCTTGCCGACTTCCAGTGCCGTGCCGGACCGGACCGTCGCGCCGAGCGCCTTGGCCATGAACTGGCTGCCGAGACACACGCCGATGACCGGCTTGCCGGACAGCAGAGCAGCCCGGATGAAGTCGGTCTCCGCCGCGATCCACGGATCGGAATCGTTGACCGACATCGGCCCGCCCATCACGATCAGCAAATCACCCGTGTCCTTCGGGAGCCCGTTTTTTGGAACCAGGTGGTGCACTAGCTGCACCCCACGCCTGGCCAGCGACGCCGCAAACGCGCCAGGACCCTCAAAGGGCACATGTTGGAGACAAACTGCGCGTTGCATCCTCAATACCTACGCTTCATGACAACGGAACAGCTCTGACCTGGACTTTCACTGGCAGGATACATACACCGTCTTTGGAGTAGCTCGCAAGCAGATCTGCTTCACCCATGAAATGACTCGGAACAATGGCGCTGAAAATAGCTGCGGGGCTGGCCGAGGCCTTACCCCTACACCGATTGCATCTTTTCTTAGCCGTTTCACCAGCCCGCGTTAGAATTCTCACCATCGGCTATACTTTCCTTGAACCATGATGTCGAAACTCACAGCTCCGGTTTTGCTGGCGATCGGTGTCCTGGCCGGTATCGGCATGTGGGTGTGTTCACCTTGGCTCACTGGAACGATCGAGCCATGGGATGCTGATGCACCGATTTGGATGCTCTCGTGGCTCCTGATCGCAATCATCGGCGGCCTCTCTGGCCACATCCGTGGTGTGTGGCTCCCGCTCGGCTACGCCCTTGGCCAGATGCTGATCACAATCCAATCTCTGTTCGTTGGGGAGTTTGGAGCCTTGGGTTGGCTGTTCATCGGAGGATATGCGGCAGTCGCCACCCTCGTGACGTTATCACTCATTGGAGCCACGGCGATGCTGAAGAGAATTCGCCGCGCGCACAACACCACGGTTGTATGAGCGCGCCATTGCCGAGAGCCCGTTGCATATCTTTTCGCAAGAAATCATCGTTCCCGTGTTCCTCCACCCGGTGGATGATTCTTGCCGCAGTCATGTGCTGTGGATTCGCCGGGGAGAACGATGCATTTGCCATCCCCGAATGGTTTCTGTTCTCCCGCCATGGAGAGTGTGCGGAGATTGCCAGTCTAAAGCGCAAGGTGCCGGACCTGGGGGAGGTGCGCGACCCGGATGCTTTTATCACGCTGATGCGCGACAAGGGCCATCGGGTGACGGTGATTGAGACCTCCGTCCCGAATGGACGCCTCGTCGAAGTCACGGTACCGGATCAGGGACTAGCCGTCGCGTTTGTGACTGCTGCACTGTGCCGATCGGTTGAGACGCGATGACCCCGACACGCTCAGTGAAACCTCTCGTCTTTCAAGACAACAGCGAATGGCTGCGGTATGTGCTCCTGGCTGGCTCCGTGGGCATGTGTGTGCTCGTTTTCAACTCGTTCACGGAAGCAGAACGGGACATTGGGACAATCATCGGCGGAACGCTGGGCGCCCTGCTGTTGGGATTCAGCGGATACGTCATTCAAGTCCGACGCCTGGTTATCGATCCAGTCCGTCGGGAAGTGACGGTGACCGGCAAGAGTCTGACCAAGTCTGTGACGGATCGGTTCCGGTTCGACGAGGTGGTCAAGCTACTGGTGCTGCTGACGTATGATCGCGATGAGGAATTATTGCCGGCAAACCGGCAGCGCGAACGGTGGTCCGTCTTGTTCGTCCTCAAGGATCGAACCATCCCGGTCAGCACAAACCTGTACGCATCGAAGGAACACGCCCTGCGCGAGGCGAATCGATTACAGCCGTTGCTCCATGTAGCCATCTCCGATAGCCCTGACGAAGGGCTGGCCCATCTCACCCAAACCGGCAGGACAGTCGATGCAGTTACTGCTCTGCGGCGGCAACAGCCGGGCATGACACTCCCACAGGCCAAGGAGATCGTCGACCACGCAACCAGCCGCCGCACCCCGCCATTGTAACGGCAACGGCCTCCGTGCGATCGCCGTCTTTACTGGCCCTTCTCGCTTTCTCTGCGCTACAATCTTGCCATGCAGCATCAAATCAAAACGGTCGAAGACCTTCGCTGGCTGATCGCCCACACCGGTGGATTCCGCTCAGGCTATGTCACGGATGTGCAGATGTCCAAGCGCCGCCTGTTCGACGAAGAATCGGGGCGGGAGGTGCCGGCGGGCACCACGGTGTCCGTAACAATTCGTTACCAAGTGCGAGGGCTCGTGCGGGTGACCAGGCTGCTGATGATCGGCGTCACAGACTTTTCGCTCTTCGAGCAGGAGGGCGCGGATTGTTCGTCGCTGGATGTGATTCAGGCCGAATGCAGCGCGGGCAAACTGCGGTTCTGGTTTGACCCACAAGGGGAACTGTACATCGTGTGCGAGGAGGCCCAACTGGAAGAAGTCTCCACGCCGATCATCGGTGCTCACCCCATCGCCGAACTGGCCCGCTGGACGTTTCAAGGAGAAGCCGCTGATGGTCCTACCGTGCAGTGGCTATTGGATGAGTTGGATCGGGCAGGTATGCCCTGTGCCTGGCGAGCAGCGAAGCGGGCAGCGGCGGTTCATCCGACGATTCAGTGGGAGGGCGATCTCATTCCCGCTGGTGATGGGTCGTCCAACCGGACCAACATGGTACACGTGATGGCGTACGGCCTGGCGGAGAGTCAAGGATTTGGGCTGGTCTTGCGAGTCCTCGGCACAAAAGATCGGCAAATCTGCCGCATCCTGGAAGT
>JABMDG010000039.1:18380-20591 GCA_015904045.1 Nitrospira sp. | reverse complement strand
CTCCACTGCCCAAGCTGTGGAACGCCTTTCGTCCGGGCAGTCTATAGCGAAGGACCTGTGGAAAAGGTGCTCAATCGCTTTCGCGTGTTTCCGTTCCGCTGCCAGCTCTGCACGATGCGATTCCGGGCCTTTTGGACGAAGTCCCCCGATTCCACGCATTCGGTGGACCGGCGACAGTACAAGCGCCTGCCCGCCTCGTTTCACGCTGAAATCCTGGCAGAGAATACCGAGCGGTCCACCCATCGGATCACGGAGATTTCCATGGAGGGCTGTACGCTCGAAACCTCCGAGGCTCTGCCCCGCGGAAGCTTCTTTGAACTCATGATTTCACCGGCATCGGAGAAGGAAGCCATCACCATCGAAACGGCGATGGTCTGTTCAGCACGGCAGGAATCGATGGGCGTCCGCTTTCTCGAACTTCAGCCGAACGACAAACAGCGCCTCAGCCAAGTCGTACTCAGCTTGCTCGTCGGGCAAAGAGCCCACCCAAGTCTCACGAACTAGCCGGGCGTGCTGGTGACTACCTGGGTCTAACCCGCTGCTCCATATACTTGCGTGGCGCAGCAACGACAAGATTGTCGATCAGGCGAACGGAGCCAAGACGGACGGCGCCCAGGAGCACGGCGCGCGAGACTACCGAAGAAAGCGGATCCAACGTGAGCGGATCGCACACGGCAAGATAATCAACCGTTAAAATAGATGTTTGTTCGATCCTCGTCGCCATCGCCGACTGAATGGCCTGAACGTCAGTCGTCCCCTTTCGCATCGCCTCAGCCCCCGCCCGAAGACTCTTGTACAACGTCGCGGCAATGGTCCGCTGCTCCGGTGAGAGATACACATTGCGTGAACTCATCGCCAAACCGTCTTTCTCACGGACAGTCGGATAGACAATGATCTCCACCCCCATATTCAAATCTTGCACAAGTCGCCGAATCAACGCCGCCTGCTGATAATCTTTCTGCCCAAACAGAGCAATGTCGGGACGAACCATACCGAAGAGTTTTGTCACCACGGTGGCCACACCGGCGAAGTGATGCGGACGTACTTTTCCTTCCCATCGGCGGGCAATGGCCGGAACTGCAATAGTCGTCTGAAACCCTTCCGGATACATAGCCTCCACGGATGGCTCAAAACACAGGTCCACGCCTTCCTCCCGGCACAGCCGCCGATCGTTCGCCAGAGGGCGAGGATATTGAGTCAGATCCTCGGTGGGGCCAAACTGAGTCGGGTTCACAAAAATACTGACCACCAGCGCATCGCATCGCAGACGCGCAGCCCGAATCAGCGCCCGATGGCCGTCATGCAACGCGCCCATCGTCGGCACGAAGCCCACGGTGACGCCTTCCCGCTTGAGGCGGAGACTCCACGCCGTCATCATGTGAGGAGAATGGACGATCTTCATGCGCCGGGCGGTGAGCTGCATGCGGGCCGAGAGCCGTACCGGGTCGAGGGTTGAGGAAACAGCAACCGCACCTCCGGTCGATCCTTCACAGCAGCGAGCAGCTGGATGATAGTCTGCTGTAAAACGGGATGTACCCACAAGGGATCAAGTTCGCTCAAGGGCATGAGGACAAATCGGCGTTGATGCAGCCGTGGATGCGGGATCACTAAGCCGGCTTGATCGATCACGCGCTGTCCGTAGAAAAGGATGTCCAGATCTATCGTTCTGGGGCCCGATCGGTTGTCTTCATCCCGATCAAGCGAGCGCTCGATCTCACGGAGGATCGACAACAGACTGTTCGGGGTGATATCGGTTTCCAGTTGAACCACACCGTTGAGAAACCACCCCTCGCCTGGCTGCGCATGGTCATAGACCGGTTCCGTTTCATAGAGCAGCGAGACACCGATCAATTGTGAGTGCGGCAACAGGCTCAGCAATGTCACCGCACGGTCGCAGAAATCGACCCGATCGCCGACATTCGACCCGAATCCGATGAAGACCGTCTCTTTCATACAGTTAGGGGTAAGGAGTGAGGGGTGAGGGGTACATCCTCGCGCTCTTGACGACCCCTTACCCTTTACCCCTCACTAGTTCAGAATCCAGTTTTACGGATCCGCTCCACCGCTTCAGCCAGCCGTTCTTTCGATGTGCACACCGTCATGCGAATATACCCTTCACCCGGCGCGCCGAAACCGTTCCCAGGCGTGGTGACGATACCAGCCTTCTCTAATAGGTGGGCTGTAAAGGACGCCGACGTGTAGCCCTTGGGC
>JABMDG010000039.1:12436-18280 GCA_015904045.1 Nitrospira sp. | reverse complement strand
GCTCAGCAATGTCACCGCACGGTCGCAGAAATCGACCCGATCGCCGACATTCGACCCGAATCCGATGAAGACTGTCTCTCTCATAGTGATTGGTGATGAGTGATGCGTGATGAGAAAACAAGGCCTCTCCGGCGCTCGTCACCCGTCACTCATCACGCGTCACTAGAATCCGGCTTTACGGATTCGCTCCACCGCTTCAGCCAGCCGCTCTTTCGATGTGCACACCGTCATGCGGATATAGCCTTCACCCGGCGCGCCGAAACCGTTCCCGGGCGTGGTAACGATACCGGCCTTCTCTAAGAGGTGCGCGGTAAAGGACGCCGACGTGTAGCCCTTGGGCACCGTCACCCAAATATAGAAGGCCGCGGGCGGCGCATCCACTTCCAACCCCAGTTTTTTGAGCCCCGGAATGATCGTATCCCGGCGCTCCTGATAAATCTTGCGGATGCTGTCGGTCACCGAGTCGTCCAGCCCCAGCGCCGTGACCCCGGCGGCTTGCACTGCTTCGAACACGCCTGAATCCATCTGGCTCTTCACCCGACCCAACGCGGCCACCACATCTTTGTTGCCGACCACGAACCCGAGGCGCCAGCCGGTCATGTTGTAGGTTTTGGAGAGTGAATGGAACTCCACACCGACATCCTTGGCCCCCTCCACTTCCATGAAGCTCGCGGGGCGCTTCCCGTCGTAATAGATCTCCGAATAGGCCGCATCGTGGCAAATGATGATCTGATGCTCTTGCGCGAACGCGATCGCCCGCTTGAAGTAGTCCTTGGTCATGATGACCGACGTCGGGTTATTCGGCGAATTGAGCCACATCAGCTTGGCTTTCTTGGCCACCTCTTTAGGAATCGCATCGAGATCGGGCAAGAACCCGTTGGCCTTCGTCAGGGGCATGATGTGCGACACGCCGCCGCAGAAACTGGTGCCCACCGGATAGACCGGATAGCCGGGACTCGGCACCAGCACGACATCTCCGGGATCGACGAACGCCAGGTGGATATGCCCGATCCCTTCCTTCGACCCGATCAAGGTCAGCACTTCGTTCGCCGGATCGAGCGTCACATTGAAACGACGCTGGTACCAATCCGCCACCGCTTTCCGAAAGGACAGCATGCCCTCATAGGAAGGGTACTGGTGGTGCCTGGCATCTTTGGCCGCATTGGCCAGACTCTCAATGATCGGCATGGGCGTCGGCAGGTCCGGATCGCCGATGCCAAGGTTGATGATGTCCACACCCTTGGCAATCGCCGCCTGCTTCATCTTGTCGATCGCAGCAAACAAATAGGGAGGAAGGGTCTTGATCCTGGTCGCAACTTCTATCGGGAAACCGCCCATGGTGCTGTCTGCTCCTTTCAGTGTAGTTGCAATCACCTGTCAGCGATCAGCCTTCAGCTGACCAATGAATACTTGGCTGGATGCTAATAGTTGCCGGCTGAGCTCAGTAGATTACTTCACGGGACATTCGGCAATCAACGACCGGATGGGAGCAAATGCCCGATCAGCTGGTCCGCCATCTGGTGGGACAACCCCATGTGAGGGAGGAAGCCGATCGAGACATTCGACGCTGTAAGACGGGCCCGATCGAGGTCAGGGGTGCACTCCCGACAGAGGGCATCGATCCCTTCCGTCTCGATTTCCAAATGGAAGAGCAGACCATAGGCTCGGGACCCGAAGCGGAACGCCTGTAGCGGGGCGATTTCTGATCCGGCCAGGGGCACGCATTCATGTGGCAAATCGAAGACCTCCCCGTGCCACTCAAAAACCGAGAGGGCCTCCGGGAACGCGCCAAACACAGGGTCTTGCCTCCCCTGTTCGGTTAAATAGACTCGGGTCTTCCCGATTTCCAGCGCTTTTCCCGATCGTACCGTGGCGCCAAGGGCCTTTGCCATAAACTGGCTGCCCAGACACACTCCGATCACCGGCTGACCGGCATGTAGCGCAGATCTGATGAAAGCCGTTTCTTCTGCGATCCACGGATCGGAATCATTCACCGACATCGGCCCGCCCATCACGATCATCAAGTCGCCCGCATCTTTCGGCAGGCCGTCCTTCGGCACGAGAACGCGCTCAAGCTCCACTCCCCGATTCGCGAGCGATGCTGCAAAGGCACCGGGACCTTCAAAGGGAACGTGCTGAAGACAAACGGCGCGCATCGACACCCCCAGAACACTCGAATCAGGCTTTGACGGATTTGATACATACCGTGCTTGGGGCATCCAGTTCAAGCTTGATCAGAACAGGTCATTCAGGAACTCCTTGGGACCGTAGACTGAAGCTGCCAACCGGCTTTGGCTGGCTCTGGACGAAGCGGCGAGGGGTCGTGCAAATGTATGTCTCACGCACCGATCGATTCGTGTGGATCGACGGCAAGAACGGCCGCCCGTGATTCATCACACCGGAGCATCCTGACGACTTTGTCCGTGTACTCTTGAACGGCTAGAACCTTCCGTGCTTAATATCCACACTGTGTCTGGCCGTTCCGTCCCCCTTGCGCTACAATTGTCCAATGCGACACACGATCAAGACCGTTGAAGACCTCCGCTGGCTCATCGCCCATACAGGCGGATTCCGCTCCGGCTACGTCACCGATGTTCAGATGTCCAAACGCCGCTTGTTCGATGAGGAAACGGGTCGTGAGGTTCCGGCAGGCACTACCGTGTCGGTCACCATTCGCTATCAGGTGCGCGGACTGGTGCGGGTGGCCAGACTGATGATGACCGGCGTGACGGACTTCTCGCTGTTCGAGCAGGAGGGCGCGGACTGTTCGTCGCTGGACATCATTCAGGTTGAATACGACGCGGGCCGGTTCAGATTCTGGTTCGATCCGCAGGGTGAGCTCTACATGGTCTGCGAAGAAGCGCACCTGGAAGAAGTGTCCGCGCCGATCCTCGGTTCTTCCCCCATTGCCGAACTGGCACGCTGGACGTTTCAAGGGCAGACAGCCAATGGTCCCACGGTGCAGTGGCTGCTCGATGAGTTGGACGAGGCCGGTATGCCCTGTTCCTGGAGAGCCACCAAACGGATCTCTGCCATCCATCCGGCCATTCAATGGGAGGGGGACCTTATTCCTTCGAACGATCCCTCGGCGAGCCGAACGAATATGGTGCATGTGATGGCCTATGGCCCGTTGGATGGACAGGGCTTCGGCCTGATGCTGCGAATCCTTGGCGCGCAGGATCGACAGATCTCCCGAATTCTGGAGAACCTGGCCGACCGTATCACACAACGATTCACCGGCAACTGTCTGGTCGGCACAACCATTATTCCAGGCCACGAATGGGAGACCTGGGTTGCGCAGGATGGCCGGCCGAAACTAGGGTAACGCGAAGAAGAGACCGGGGATTCGGGTTAGCTTGCAGGTTCGTGCGAATAGCGGCTGCTGCCATTGCCGTTTGAGTAGGACTTTTCGCCGTTGCCATTCGGATACGCTGCTGTGCCGTGCCCCGCGCCATTACCGTTCACAAAACCGTGATCATTCTTTCTGTTTACACATTCCACTAACGCCCACAGCCGTTGGACGACGCAGGAGTGCCCTGTTCCTGGAAAGCCACTAAGCGGATCTCTGCCGTCCATCCGGCCATTCAATGGGAGGGGGACCTGATTCCTTCAAGCACTGTCTCTGCGAATCGAATGAACATGGTGCATGTGATGGCTTATGGTCCGCTGGATGGACAGGGCTTTGGCCTGATGCTGCGAATCCTTGGCTCGCAGGATCGGCAGATCTCCCGTATTCTGGAAAGCCTTGCCGACCGTATCACACAACGATTCACCGGCACCTGTCTGGTCGGTACGACGATTATTCCAGGCCACGAATGGGAAACCTGGGTTGCGCAGGATGGCCGGCCGAAACTAGGGTAACGCGAAGAAGAAACTGAGGAGTCGAGTTAGCTTGCGGGTTCGTGCGAATAGCGGCTGCTGCCGTTGCCGTTTGAGTAGGCCGTCGCGCCGTTGCCATTGGGATAGGCTGCGGTGCCGTGCCCCGCGCCATTACCGTTCACAAAACCGTGCTCGTTCTTTCTGTTCACACATTCCACTAACGCCCACAGCCGGAGCGGATTGACCTTTTGGTTACGGGCAACGTGTAAAGACGTTCCTTCCAAGACGGTATCGAGCGACAGATCGGTCCGCCAACCCAAATGTTTGGTGATCGGAGAAAGCACCTTTTCAACCGCCGCAATCACTTTGTTCCCATTACTGAAGTGGTTCAGCATGATGATGCGGCCGCCGGGACGGCACACGCGGATCATTTCATTGACGACCTTTCGATAGTCGGGGACTGCCGTCACCACATAGGCCGCAACCACGGTGTCAAAACTGTCGTCCTCGAATTCCATGGCTCCCGAGTCCATCCGATGAAGCTGGACATGGTCTAGACGGTGAGCTTCTGCCTTTTCCTTGGCTTTCGCCAGCATGCCTTCGGAAAAATCGATCCCGACAATCCGGCAATGCCGCGGGTACATAGGAAGCGCCAGGCCGGTCCCCACGCCGACTTCGAGAATGTGCTCGTGCGGCTGTACATCCAAATTGCGAATAACCGATTCCCGGCCTTCGTGAAACACCTTGCCGAAAATCCGATCGTAGAATCCTGCGTAGGATGTGTACACGCGCTCGATTTTGTTGAGATCCATCGTATCCTCCAAACCTCAGACGACTTGCGCCCTGCCCGCCCGAAAGTGCAGGAGCTGCAGGCAGCCACATCGACGCGTGTAAAAATCTCCAGCCCGGAAAGTGTTGGCAGTAAGAGATTCCCGCCGAAACCGTAAGCGGGGCTTACTCTAGCCAAGTCACTGGCATGAGTCAACAGAATCTTGCCCTCAGAAGACCGTGAGGAATGATATCGTGATGCATGAGAAACAGCGCCCACGCCCGCTTGATTCACGCCAGGCCCCTGTGGGATAGGTACGCCCGATGATACTAGCCGGACTGTTTGCGGGCGTGCTGTTTATCGGGCTGATCCTGGGCGATTGGTTCTACTTTATCCAGCTGACGCCGGATGCCATTCGGTATGGGTGCAGTGTGGGGAGAACTCAAGACCGGTGGACATCAAGCACCCTGGCAACCCTGCGTGATCGGTTCACTGCCGACGGTGTGTTGATGCTCCCGCATGGTGTGGCCCGGTTCTACCCGGAACTGTCTCAGATTGCGATTCGCCCACAGTATGCGCTGTTTGCCAGTGGGTTTCGCACGGCCTGGCCGATCAAGGGTCTCATTTACCTCTCGACGAACGACCGCGGTTTGGGGGCACTTTGCGTCAAGCGGATCCCCTGGTCGTCGGCCATCATCACACTCATCTGGTTTGCACTGGTGTCGATCGGATCGCTGGCGTTCGTCGCGACCTATCTAGGGGACGGAGGATTCGAGTCGTTGCAAGGTCTTCTTCTGGGTGCAGGCCTCACGGCCGGCGGTGCGCTCGTGTTGATCATCGGCCTCGTGACCGTGATCCTGTCCTATCGCTTGGAAAACAGCCGCCTGACGAAAGTGTACGAGGAACTACGCGAAGCGCTCGAAGGCCAGCCACGCCCTGAATCCTGATCGCTACGCAGTGAATAGGGTTAGAAAATGATCGTACTCAGCAGGCAAATCCACCGCGGATCGGTCGCGCACCAGCCCGGCGATGATCCCGCGATGTTTTCTGGAAAGTCCCGAGGTATGAAACGCGAGCCGGAATTGTTCCCACCGTGCGGCAGGATCGGACATGATTCGGGTTTGTTCGGCCTTAGGCAGAGCGTGCACCGCCGTCGTCAAAGCCCGAATAGCCTTCTCCACGCTTTCGTACGGCGGGGCCAATTTTAGCCGGGCGTAAAAGGTTTCGAGGTGAGCGCGAAACTCATCCTGGAGGAT
>JABMDG010000039.1:0-12336 GCA_015904045.1 Nitrospira sp. | reverse complement strand
ACACGTGATGGCGTACGGCCTGGCGGAGAGTCAAGGATTTGGGCTGGTCTTGCGAGTCCTCGGCACAAAAGATCGGCAAATCTGCCGCATCCTGGAAGTGCTCGCCGACCACATCACACAGTATTTTCCAGGGAACTGCCTGGTCGGAACGACCATCATCCCTGGCCGTGACTGGGAGAGTTGGCTCACGCAGGAGGGCCGGACGGCCCTCGGAGGCAGATGACGAGACAAGGACTTGTACGACGGAAGGTACGAGTAAATCAGTGGGCGGGTTCGTGGGAGTAGCGGCCGTTCCCGTTGGAATAACTCGACGCCCCATTGCCGTTTGCGTATCCGGCAACAGTGTGTTCCGCACCGGCTCGACTCACAAGGCTGTGGCCGTTCTTTCTGTTCTCACATTCCACCAGTGCCCACAACCGAAGCGGGTTGACCTTTTGTTTTCTGGCGACGTGCAACGAGGTCCCTTCCAAGACCGTATTCAATGAGAGATCAGTTCTCCAGCCCAAATGCTTGGTCAGCGGCGAGAGGACCCGTTCCACCGCGTTGATCACCTTGTTCCCATTGCTGAAGTGGTTCAACATGATGATGCGACCGCCGGGCCGGCAGACACGGATCATTTCGTTGACGACCTTCCGATAGTCCGGCACCGCCGTCACCACATAGGCCGCGACGACCGTATCAAAGCTGTCATCGTCGAACTCCATAGCCCCGGCATCCATGAGGTGGAGCTGGACATGCGAGAGCTGGAGGGTTTCAGCCCGTTCCTTTGCCTTTGCCAGCATGCCCTCCGAAAGATCAATTCCCACAATGCGGCAATGGTTGGGATACATGGGAAGGGCGATACCGGTTCCCACCCCGACTTCAAGGACATGTTCGCCCGGTTGTACATTCAGATTGCGAATGGCCGATTCGCGCCCCTCCTGAAACACTTTTCCAAACACCTGATCGTAGAAGCCCGCGTAGGTCGTATACACCCGTTCGATCTTGTCGCGGTCCATAATTTCCTCCACACCTCTGACGACCTGTACCCTCTAGCGGCACAGGAACGACGGCGGCCAAATCGACACAAGGTGAATGCTACTAAGCAAAAATTCTGCGCGATCCACAGGCCTGCGTGAACCGCAAACGGAGGCTACTGTAGCCAAGTCCCTCCACTGAGTCAATAAACTTCTTCGCATCTTTTCACTGGCCTTGTGGCTCCTGAACTCCGACAGCCCTTCAGATGACGTCTTGATTCGTGTCGGGCCCCTGTGGGATAGGTACCCGACATGGTGTTAGCCGGGCTGTTTGCCAGCGTGTTGTTCATCGGCCTGATTCTGGGCGACTGGCTCTACTTCGTCCGGTTCACACCCGATGCGATCCGCTATGGATGCAGCGTCGCCAGAAGCCGGGAGCGGTGGACTGCAAGCACGATCGAGACGGTCCGCAACCGGTTTTCCGCCGACGGCGTGCTCATGCTGCCGCATGGAATCGCGCGGTTCTATCCCGACCTCTCCCAAATCGCCATCCGCCCCAGATATCGATTGTTTTCAATTGGATTTCGCTCGGCCTGGCCGGTCAAGGGTCTCATTTACCTCTCTGCCGGAAACCAGGCGATGGACGCGCTCTGCGTCAAGCGCATTCCCTGGTCGTCGGCGCTGATGACGCTGCTCTGGTTCGGCGTGGTCTTGATCGGATCGCTGGTGTTTGTGGTCACCTATGCATGGGACGGAGGGTTTGCCTCACTGGAAGGAGTTCTTATGGGCGCGGGCCTCGTCGCAGGCGCCCTGCTCGTCCTGGCGGCTGGATTGGTGACTGTGACGATGTCCTACCGGTTGGAACACAACCGCCTCATGCAAGTCTATGAGGAGCTGCGTGACGCGCTCGAAGGACCGACACACCCCACCTCAGACAGCATTACGTCGTGAACAGGTTGAGAAAATGATCGTATTCGGCGGGTAGATCCAGCGCCGACCGATGACGCGCCAAGCCGGCAATGATCCCCCGGTGCTTCTTGGCCAGACCGGACGTATGAAAGGCGTGCGCAAACTGCTCCCATCGCGCGGCGGAATCGGCTATGATTCTGAGCTGTTCTTCTTTGGGCAGCGCATGCACCGCGGTCGTCAAGGCTCGAAGCGCTTTTTCCACGCTTTCGTACGGAGGCGCGAGTTTGAGGCGGGAATAAAAAGTATTGAGGTGGCTGCGAAACTCGTCTTTGAGCGCATGGATCGGATCGGGCTGGGTTGGGTCGGCATTCGATATGGCCATCTTGGGAATCATACGGTAGGGACTGGAACCATCACAACTCTTCAAGGGAGGTCGATATGAAGTGGATGTTCAGTGGAGTACTCGGTGTGGTCGCAGCGGCCCTGTTGGCCGGCTGCTCGTCCTATCATTCCCACCATGGGATGATGGGCGGAGCCGCTGGAGACGCCTATTGGCAAAAGGGCCGGCAAGACATGGAGGCCTTGATCGACCGGACGGTCAAGGATCCCGACAAGGCGAAACAAGTCAATGAGATCGTGGGCGAGATCGTCGATCAATTGAAGGCGGGCCGAGAGCAAGAACGGGGTTATCACCGGCAACTGTATACCTTGAACGGCAGCTATACGGCGACGCCCGCTGACTTCACCAAGATTCTGAACGAGGCGGGCCAACAACGGATGGCGACCTCGGCGAAGATCCTCACCTTGCGGTTCAGGATGAAGAATCTCATGACTGAGGACGAGTGGAAAGCCTTGACCGATCAGATGCTGTCATACAGCGGCAGGTACCAGCATGGGGGCGCCGGGCCCAAGACGGGGTATTAGGAACTCCTCGTCAATCGTCATGCGCCAACCGGACAAGACAGGGGGCCTGACCTGTCTTTGATCGTTCCCCACCAATGACGGTTGACGACTGACGTGTGAGGGGGTTCACTTATGATTCACCGCCGCTTTGAGCGGAACCGGCGCCCACGTGGCGCCGCCGTCGGTCGAGCGATAGAGGCCGCTGCCGTTTGTACCGGCGTAGAGCGTCTGAGAGTTCGTTGGCGCCATGGCCAAGGCTCTGATGTTGAGCGTGGCCAGCCCTTGGTTCATCGCCTGCCAGGTCTTGCCACCGTCCGAACTTTTCCACACGCCGGCAGGACCGCCGAGATAGAGGCGCAACGAGTCCGTTGGATGGAGCACCACGCTGCTGATGAACGGATCGGCCAGTCCCTGGCCGATCCGTTCCCAATGCTCGCCTTTGTCCCCCGTACGAAACAAACCTTTCGTCGTACCTGCATACACAAGATCAGGATTGGTTCTGTCGATCTCAATGACATTGACCCCCAACGCCATGGCGGCCATCAGTTCGGTCTCCGGGATTAAACCGTTGTTGATTTTCTTCCAAGTCATCGCCGCATCGTCCGACCGATAGACTCCGCCCGTCGTCCCGCCATAGAGCACCGCCGGCTCTGTGGGATTGATCGCGATCGACGTCACGATGTGGACTTCCTTCATGCCGTTCATCCGTTCTGCCCATTCACGGCCCGCATCTTTCGTATAGAAGGCGCCCACGGTCGTCGCGGCATAGATCTGTTCGCTGGCCGCCGGATGAAACACAAACTGGTTGATGAACGACACGTGCTCTTTCAATCCGACATTGTGCGGCAGCCAATGCTGTCCCCCGTCGGGGCTCTTGTAGACCGCATCGCCCATCGTGCCGGCATAGATCGTCGCCGGCAAGAGCGGATCAATTGCCAACGTCGTCACCCGCCGTGCACTGAAACTCGGAAACTTCTCCCAGGTCCCTCCCCCATCGCGTGACTTGTAGACCGCGTCGTTCGTAGCAACATAGAGAATGTCGGGATTCTTCGGATGCAGCGCGATCGAGACGATCGACTCGCTCTCTTTCTGGCAGCCGAGGGTGAACAGCACAAACGGCAGGATAGCGAATCGAGCGAGGGAGCAGGCGGCTTTGGTCAGCATGACGTGGTCGCGGGTGACTGAACCACAAGGGTTAGATGGGAGTCAAGGACGGGGGCCTGGCCGGACAGTCGTGTAAGTCATCAGCAGTAACATTTGAGGTGGCCCGGAAATAACGGCCACCTCAATCTAACCCTTAGTTAGTTTCCATGCTCCTGCCCTCAATCCTGTGCGAGGGCGTGACTTCTCACGGCGAAAGGCATAAGCTTTGCCGTTGTCGTGAGCGATGAACTCGATATATTGAAATCGGTCGCCGCGCGGCTGCAGACTGCTGGCATCGCCTATTATGGTGACCGGATCCATGGCGATGAACTTTTATGCCCCTCCGAGAATGACGCGCGATATCGACCTTGTCGTCGAGTTGAGGGAAGCGGACATGGCGCGTGTCGTCAGTCTCTTTCAGGCGGAGTATTACATCGATCGGGACATAGTTGAGCAGGCCATAACTGAAATATCGATGGGGAGCCGATTGCCGTCGTCGCGCCTGAGGACCTCATCCTATCAAAACTGGAATGGGCAAAGGACAGCCATAGTCCCATGCAACTCGACGACGTGCGGAACGTGCTCAGGTCTGTGAAGAATCTCGACCAGGCGTATCTGAAGCGATGGGCAGATCACCTGGGACTGGCCGCTCTGTATCACGAGGTTCAAACATGAATGACACCCCGCCTGAGGTGGAGGAACGGTACCGGGCAATGCTGATGCAGCGCACGGGAGAAGAGCGGCTGATCATGGGGTGCGCCATGCGCGACACAGCCCGCAAACTGGTGGAAGCGTCCTTGCGGGAGCAGAATCCGCTGGCCACGGAGGCGGAGATTCGCAAAGGCGTATTCCTGCGTTTCTATGGCCACGAATTCGATGCCCCAACACGCGACAAGATACTTGCCACGATCGAGCACGCGGCATCCCAACTAGACAATGCTTCCTGACACCGTTTTCTTCTTCACGCGTATCGGCGGTAGCGAGAACTTCTTCGAGGAAAGCCAGAGCAGCGAGGGGAGCGTCCCGCGCGATGTACGCGACGATGTCGTCGAGTTCGTGTCGCGCGCTCGTCGTCCAGATTACTTCACGCCGTTCTTCAGCCACTTGGCCTGCAGCTCTCGCTTAACTTGCTCGTGGCTCATGGTTCCGCCTTGTGCGACTTCTGCTCTCCCACGTTCAACCGTTTGCAGCACATCGAGATGGCACTGAATGTCGTCAAGCGAGCAGTCATCCGGCAGTTTCCGCACAAGGCCGAGAACGGCTTCTTTTGTACTCATGCCAGGTCCCCCACTATTGGAAGAATTGCATGCCACCTTTCGATGAAAGCAATTTGACCATTGGTCGCCGTTGGAGCGCAAACTCCCCTTTGATGTCATATCACCAGGCTCTCACCTTCCAAGACAACCGCCGCCCCGGCACATGACCGATGCTTCGTTCGCTCCTATGCTGTCCGAAGTCCACAGGAGGAGTTCCGGACCGGGCAACATTTGCTATGATGCTCGCTTGTCCTTCGGGAGAGGAACCGTGGAACTGTTCGTCGTCTGTGTCGCGGCGTTGCTGGCTTCGGGCCTGACGCTATTCTCCGGATTCGGACTGGGCACGCTCCTGATGCCGGTGGTCGCCCTTTTCTTCCCACTGGAGATCTCCATCGCGATGACGGCCATGGTCCATCTCGCCAACAACCTCTTCAAAATTGGATTGCTCGGACGAAAGGCCGATCGCTCTGTGCTGCTGAAGTTCGGGTTACCTGCAATCGCAGCGGCCTTTGCGGGAGCGGCCTTACTCGCGTACCTTGGCGAGCTCAAACCGGTGTATGAATATCACGCATTGGGGAGCGCTCGGCAGGTGTCGGCTCTCAAGCTCGTGATCGGGGTCCTCATCATGTCCTTCGTGATCTTGGAACTTTCTCCCACCTTCGCCAAGATCGCACTCGATCGCCGATGGCTCTCGCTCGGCGGCCTCATCAGCGGATTCTTCGGCGGATTGTCAGGACATCAAGGCGCCTTTCGCAGCATGTTCTTGATTAAGGCCGGGCTTGAGAAAGAGGTGTTCGTCGCCACGGGGGTCATGCTCGCCGTCATGGTCGATCTCTCCCGCATAGCCGTCTACGGCGCGGATATCTCGGCCCATGGCGAGGCCATTGCATCGCGGCTGGTCATCGGTGCGAGTTTGTCTGCTTTCGCTGGGGCTTACGTCGGAGCGAAGATGCTGAAGAAGGTCACGCTTCGGTCTGTCCAGTTGGTTGTCTCTGCGCTGTTGATAGTGGTTGGAGGTGGGCTGATCGCGGGTCTATTATGATCAACCATTATTCGCAGAATTCTCTTGCCTCTCAGAAGCAATCCTTCATAATCGGTTCGATATTCTGTCCTCATTAGCGACTCACCGCCGGCAGGGGGCACCCATGTTCATGAAATTTGTCATTCTCGTCCTCGGACTCATACTCGGCTCGATTCCTTCGATTGCAGACGCCTCTTTCGAATCCGGCGTCGCGGCCTTTCAAAAAGCCGACTATCAGGCCGCCTATCAGGAATTGCATCCGCTCGCAGAAGCGGGCGACCCCAAAGCCCAGTATTACATCGGCTTCATGCATTACAGTGGGAAGGGCGTTAATCAGGACAGCGGGGAAGCCCTCAAATGGGTCAAGCCGGCGGCGGAATCCGGACTTGCGGAGGCTCAATACCTCTTCGCAATGATGAACGAGGAAGGTCTCCCGGAACCGAAAGGAAGCGGGAAGGAGAAGGGAAGAGCGAAGGCAAAAGCGAAGGCGAGAAAAGTGGTCCATAAGGCGGAAGCCATCAAATGGTTGACGCTGGCCTCTGAGCAGGGCCATGTCACCGCCCAGGTGAAACTGGCCGACCGGCACTTGAATGGCCAGGGTGTCCCACAAGATATTGTTCAGGCCTATACCTGGTGCGGCATCGCGCAGTTGCTCGCTCCGTCACGGTGCAATCCCCAGGAATATATCCCGGCCTACCGGATGACGGCCGCCCAGCGGGACGAGGCGAAACAGCGCGTGCAAGCCTGGCTGACTGCGCACCCGGTCAATCACTCGCACCTGCCGGCCAAGAGTGCGCAGCAGTTGATCGCTGAATTGGACACCGCCGATCACAAGAAACGAGACGAGATCAAGGTGGCCTTGATTCTCATGGGAGATTCCGCACTGCCGGCGATTGCCGATGCGTTCCGAGCGACGCCGCTCAAGCATACGGACTTTCTCGCAGGAGTGCTGTGCGAACGGGGGCCGGCGGCGGCAAGCCTGACTCCGCAACTTATACGCATGTTTCGTAACCCGGCCATCACCCCTTCGGTGAAACACCATTTTCTGTCATCCATCGCCTGTATCGGGAACCGCTCGCCTGAGGTCGAGGCATTTATGATCTCGCAGCTGAAAGAGGGCGACGATTCCATGCGGCCATGGGCCGTACGGTTCTTGGGGCGATTCGACTCCCACAACGTCGTTCTCGCTCTTGCCGGCGCGCTCAGCGATTCACGACGGACCATTCGTGAAGCCGCGGCGGAGGTCCTGTCGGAGATGGGACCCAAAGCGGCCCCGGCGATTCCGGCTCTGGCCAAAGCGATGGACCAGAAAGGAACGTATCTGTCGATGTTGGCTGGGAATGCGCTTCAGGCAATAGGAACCCCTGAAGCACTCGCGGAGCTTAAGAAGCGCGACGCGAGCTCGGGGTCAGCCGACGGAAATAAACAAGGAGACGGAACAGACGCATTCCATTCCTTTCCCCAATAACCCGCTCGCCCTTACATCTTCTGCATGATCCGCTCCGCATAGCCGGTCAACTCCACATACCCCTGGCCTTTGACAGGCCGACCTTGCTTGACGCCAGAGAGGGAAACAGCTCCCTCCCAATAGGTCACCTGCGTGCTGCGCGAGGTGCGAAGCTCTTGATCCGCGAGCAACGGCATGACCTCCAGGGTAAGGTCCAGGGAGGGTACCGTAATCCGCCACGCACTGGGATACACGGCCTTGCTCTCTTGGCTGGTCCATGTGTCGGTGGACTTGATCTGGATATCCGAGATTGAGAGATGCCGAGACTTTCCATCCGGCAACACGACGGTGCCGCTGGATTCAAGATCGGACGACCCATCCTTTCGGCGAAGGCGATACAGCATCAGCTCGCTGCGATCGTCCAATTGGAAACTGAACCAGTCCCATCCGGCCAAATCCGGGCCGAGATCGGTCGAGCCGAATTCATGGTCCATCCAACTGGTGCCGGTGACCTCGAAACGATCGGTACCGATCGTGACGCTGCCGGAGGTCGCCAGACGCGTGAACGAATAGTAATGGGTCGCGTTGCCCTCCCCCGCTCCTTTTCGGCTGATGCCGTCTCGGCCATGGATGACCAAGGGTTTGGCCGGCTGAAGCGTCAGATCGAGCGTCGCCGTGCTGTCGCGCGCAAACAGGCTATGCGCCCCGTTCGGAGCGGCCTGTGCGTCCGCGCGCCAATCGTCGATCCAGGCGTGAAGCCGAGCCTCCTCCGCGCCGGCTTTGCCCAACCCGGCCCGGCTGAGCTTTTCGGAAAAATGGAACCGCCTGCCTGCGACATCCGTGACAGCGAAATGGGCGAGATACAGGTGGCCGACCGACCACTGTGACGGCTGCGTTTTGACGTCCTCGGGAGGAATCGCTCGGCGGAAGAACGTCAGCTCAAAGCCGAAGAGCCGGCCGGTTGTTGTCTGAAGATGGCCCGTGTAGTACCACCATTCCGTCCGATACGATGGATGCGACCCATGGTCCCTCGGGAACTCGTACCGATAGCCGGCTCCTGCCTGTTCAAATGACGAGGGCGAAACCGCTTCACAGACCGCCATCGAAGGGGCACAGACCATCCAGGCAGCACACACCATAATGGCGTGCAGGCTGCGGCACACGCCTGGAGCGAATGGGAGGATTTGAACAGGGCTGACCAACATCAGGCATCGCCTCGTTCGACGCTCATCCCACATGATTCATGGCGATTCGTGACGAAACCGACGAGACGCCAGGCGAGACGGGTGCGTGAAGCCCCCGAGAGACCGAGGCGTACTTGAAATAGTACGTCGAGGTCGCGAGGGGCGAGCCCGCCCGCCGGCATGCCACAAAGCCGCATGTCGGCTCGTCGCAGCGGCGTGTCGGCGGTTGCAGTAGAAGCGTTCATGAATAATGTGGGTTATAGCACGGGAATCAAAGATCACACAAATCGCCTGTGCTGGAGCGGTCTTTTCGCATCCATTCCGCCGGCTCGCATGCTGGAATGAGCGTTGACAATTTTCACACGTCTCGGCTATCGTGAGTCATGCAGACTCATCATGAGCGCGAACCTCCCGGCCGCACACCGGTCGAGCGAATCGAGCCGGTCGCGATCCCGAGTCGCCTTCCGGTATTCCCGTTGCCCAATGTCGTCTTTTTTCCAAAGACGTATTTGCCGCTCCATATTTTCGAGCCGCGCTACCGCTCGATGGTCGCCGACGCCTCGAATGGAAGCCGCCATATCGCCATGGCCTTACTCAAGGAAGGATGGGAAACGGACTACTACGGCAATCCGGCAATCTACTCAACGCTCTGCGTCGGACGGATCATGAGCGTGCAGCCTTTGCCGGACGGCCGTTCGAATATTCTGCTCCAGGGGCTCGAGCGCTGCGAGATTCAGGAAGAGCATTTTGAGAAACCCTATCGCGAAGCGACCATTCACCTCACACCACGGCTCGAGGAAGAAAGGCTGCCGGCGGACGTTCGGCGCGCACTCGTCGAGCTGCTCGGACGGTACTTGCAAGCGAGGGAGGACAGCACCGCCTGGCAGGGGTTTTTCCGTGACGATGTCAGCGACGAGGTCCTCGTGAATACCCTTTCCACCTATCTGGACTGCACGCCGTTGGAAAAACAATTCTTGCTGGAAGCAGACGGGTTGCGCCAGCGGGCCGGCCGGCTGAACGATCTGATCCAATTTATGCTGTTCGACCCGCACCGCACAAAGGATTGGGAGTAATGGACCGCGCGATCGCCATTGACGTCAGTCGGCTGTGCAAATCCTACGAGAACCACAAGGCCGTCGATGACATTTCGTTTCAGGTCTATTCAGGCGAGATTTTCGGCCTGCTGGGCCCCAACGGCGCGGGGAAAAGCACCACCCTCCGCACGCTCATTACGCTCTTGCACCCGACCTCCGGCAGCGCCGCCGTCTTCGGCCATGACACCGTACGCGAGGCGGACCTGGTGCGGACGCTGATCGGCTATGTGCCGCAGGAACGGGCCATCGACCGGTTTCTTACGGGCCGCGAACATCTTGAGTTGCTCGGTGCGCTCTATCATCTGTCCAAAGAAGAAGCCGCCAAACGTATCGACGAACTGTTGACGCTGGTCGATTTGAATGCCCATGCGGATCGCCCGGCGAAAACCTACTCCGGCGGTATGAAGCGCAAGCTCGACATCGCCTGCGGCTTGCTGCCCAACCCGAAAGTTCTGTTCCTTGACGAGCCCACCCTCGGCCTTGATGTGCAGAGCCGGCTCAGGATCTGGGAGTACGTCCGGATGTTGAAGGCTCGCGGTCTCACGGTGGTCATGACAACCAACTACCTAGATGAAGCAGACCAGCTGTGCGACCGGCTGGCCATCATCGACGGCGGCAAAATCAAGACGCTGGGCTCGCCGGCTGAACTCAAAATCGCGCTCGGCGGTGACATCGTGTCGCTGACGCTCAAGGAGACGGATCGAACGGCAGGGTTGGAGGCCGCGTTGAAACACCAGCCGGCGATCACGTCGGTCCGAACGACGGACAAAGGGCTCGACATCCGTGTGGAATCACCGGAGAAAGCCTTGCCCGCCATTTTAGAGTCGGCCAATCGGCTGGGGTGCAGCATTGAGTTCATTCAATACAACCGGCCCCGATTGGACGACGTCTTCATCGCGCATACGGGGCGGGCCATCACCGAATCGGTTCCCGAAGCCGAGTCCCTCTAAAGGAGTTCTGTGAATCATTATTGGCAAGAGATCGGCGCGTTGACCATGCGGTGGGTGAAGCGGCTGAGCCGTGAGAAGTTCAGCATGCTGTTCACCTTGGTGCAGCCCATGCTGTTTTGGTTGATTTTCTTCGGCAACCTGTTTCAGCGGGCGGCAGACACCCAGGTGACACAGGCACCCAATTACATCAGCTTCCTCGCGGCCGGGGTCGTCGTCATGACGGTCCTCAACAACGGCTTGGCCGGCGGGGTCGACCTGCTGTTCGACAAGGAAAACGGGTTCTTGGAGCGGCTGATGTCTACGCCGATCCACCGCAGCTCCGTCATTCTCAGCCGCTTTCTGTTCGTCATGACCATCACATCGTTGCAAGTGCTCGTCATCCTCGGTGTGGCTTTTCTCTTCGACGTCCATCCGGCGACAGGCCTGCTCGGGGTGGCGACGATACTCCTGATCGGAATGATGTTCGGCGTGGGGTTGACCGCCATCTCCATGGCCATGGCCTTTTCTGTTAAGAGTCACGGCGATTTCTTTTCCGTGCTGGGTTTCTTGTCCTTACCGATGATCTTTTTGAGCTCCGCGCTCGTGCCGTTGACGGCCATGCCGGGATGGATGAGCTTTCTCGCTAAGTTCAACCCCATGACCTGGGCCATCGACGCCGTGCGGCCTCTGATCCTCTCCGGCTGGAGCGAGGCCTTGCCGCACGTGGGGATGGTGGTGGTGGTGATGCTGGTATTTGACGCATTGTGCTTATACGGTGGCGCGAAGGCCTTCCAACGGGCCATGGGCTGATACGCAGTAGACCATGGTTATTCCTGAAAGCCAGATCCGGGCGCTGATTCGTTTGCTCTCCGACGAGGACGACCGGATTGTTCGCACGATCAGCGGACAGCTGATCACCATCGGACCGCCGGCGGTTCCCCTCCTGCAGGAAGCTGAGATCGAGCAGCCGGAGATGGCCGACCGGATCGCCTCCGTGCTGGAAGAAATCCGCTGGGGCAAGCTGGAAGAAGAGCTGGTGGAACTGGCGGCACAGCCGGATCAGACTATGAGCCTGGAAACCGGGGCGTTCTTGATTGCCCGGCACGCGTATCCTGGGCTCGATGTGGGGCAGTACCGGTCACAACTCGATCGCATGGCTCACGAAGTGCGGACGCGCATCGGTCTCCGGTCGTCGGGAGAGGAAACAGTCAATGCGCTCAACCGCTATTTGTTCGTCGAGCAAGGATTCAGAGGCAATACCAAGAATTACTACGAAACGGACAATAGTTACCTCAACCGCGTCATGGACCGGCGGGTCGGGATTCCGATCAGCCTGTCCGTGGTCTACCTGCTCATTGGGCAACGCCTGAACCTGCCGGTATTGGGAATCGGTATGCCTGGGCATTTCCTCGTGAAGTACGAGTCCGACCGCTATAAGATTTTCATTGATTGTTTTAACGGCGGCGCGCTGCTGACCGAGAAGAATTGCGCACG
>JABMDG010000389.1 GCA_015904045.1 Nitrospira sp. | reverse complement strand
TGGAAAGCCTGTTCGGCGACCAGTGGAATGATGTGGCGCGGTTCAATCGCATCGACCGGCGCCATATCCGTGCGGGGGTGTCGATCAAGGTTCCAAGGCGGATTGAGGACCTGGCGATGTGGCAGCCGATGCCCCTGTTCTATGCGCCCGCCGAACCGGACGAGCAATTCATTCTGATCGATCTGTCGGAGCAGTTTCTCGGCGCATACGAATACGGAGCGCTCCGTTTCGCCCTGCCGCTGGCATCCGGGAGTGGCCGGGACGCCACGCCGGTGGGGAAATTCCGTCTCTCAGCCGCCCATCGCCGCCGTCACTCCAGTCTCTTTATGATTGAAGGAACCGAACGTCCGTATCCGATGCACTATGCGCTGCGGTTCCATATTAATCGGGAAGGAGTGTCGTACTGGATTCACGGGCGGGACTTGCCGGGCTATCCCGCTTCTCATGGCTGCATCGGGCTCTACGATGAACCCATGCAGAAGGAACAGTACGGCATCCCAAGAGATCCGGAACTCAATGACGCGAAGCGGCTGTTCGAGTGGGTCTTGGGCGGCGGGGTGGAGGACGAGCCGCTGACCCCGCTGCCCAAGGGACCCCGAGTGCATATCATCGGCCAGGCGCCGTGACAGCCGCCGCCAGAGAATTGCCGTGGCGCCGAAGCGGTGTCGCGGCGAGATTCACTAGACTCTGATCCACATGCTCCTATCCGCTGATTCGGATATCCTTGTGCTTGTGCAACGCGAACGTTTATGAAATCGGGCTCACGGTGTCGAACTTTTGTGGCTCGACGAGGCCGCTTGCGCCTGGAAGGAGACTTCGCTATATACGTGCGGGCCAACCGTGCCCGTGCTTACCCATCGCGATGTGAAGAGGAAGAGTGCCCATGAACAAGATGCTGGCTGGAACTGGGCTTATTGGTTTGGTTTACCTGTTGGGAACGGTCGGCTGCGCTTTGCAAGAGGCCGCGGTACAGCCGATATCAAAAGGCTCTTCGGAGTCGGCCACCGCGGAAGCGACTCAGGAGGCAACCCCCAAGGCGTTCTCGGATTCTTTGGAAGGCTGTCTGGGACGGATCCAGCGTGCCAGTGATGGGGCGAAGTGGGTTGCCGAACAGAGCTGTCATGACAATGAAGGACTTCGCCTAGCCGTGGCCGGGGCCGCCATCAGAAAAAGCGGCGACCGTGCATCGGCCGGGACCCAAGGGGATTCGCTTGAGGCGTGCATGGCACGCATCCCCAAGGACGCGACGGAAGGCCAACGAATGCTGGCGGAAGAAAGCTGCCAGCGCGATCAATCAGCGCATCACTGAGCAACACGTAAGGGGGCCGTCCACCATCAGATCGGACCCCGTCGGTTCCCCCGGGCCCATGCTTCCCCTCCCTGCATTTCCCATCCGGGATTCTTCAAATCCTTGGACCGTCTTGGGGCAATTCTCCCGGGATTCTTCTATTCATTCATTATCATCTGGGGTCGGCGGGGACCAGTCATCCATGCTCCGGATGTTGCCCGGCTCCTCTTGACCCATCAAGAATAATTGTTATATTGATCAACCATGGTTGCCGTGGATTTTTCAACCAAGAAGGCGGTGAGGCTGTTTCACGCACTGTCGGACGAAACACGTCTGGCATTGCTCTACCGGCTCAAAGAGGGAGAACAGTGTGTCTGTGAGTTGACGGATGCGATGAACGCCGCGCAGTCGCGCCTGTCGTTTCACCTCAAGGTGTTGAAGAATGCCGGGCTGATCGAGGATCGCCGTGAGGGCCGGTGGATGTACTACTCGCTGAGTTCGCAGGCGATGGAAGAACTGGAGGAATTGGTGAATGCCCTCAAGAAGGCGGCAAAGTCGGCGGTTTCTGCAGGACGATGCTTCTGATGTTTTATCTCTCATACGTCATTATTTCTAGAGAGGGGGAGTGTGATGAACGCTGAAGAAATTCTCAAAGCGGAGATCAAGAGCAGATATGGGCAGGCCGCGTTGCAAGCGCAACGGCAGGAACGGCGATCCTGTTGTGGAACCGGCACGGTTTTGGAGGCAGGCAAGCTCGATCCCATTACCTCTGGTCTCTATGCGGATGGAGAAACAGTCGCGCTTCCCGAGGAGGCATTGCGGGCCTCGCTGGGTTGCGGGAATCCCACTGCGTTGGCATCGATTGCTCCTGGGGAAACAGTGCTGGATCTTGGCTCGGGCGGCGGCATTGATGTGTTGCTCTCCGCTCGGCGGGTCGGGCCGACCGGGAAGGTCTATGGCCTGGACATGACCGAGGAAATGTTGGAGCTGGCACGGGCCAACCAGGCCAAAGCCCGCGTCACGAATGTGGAATTCCTCAAGGGCGACATTGAACACATCCCCTTGCCCGATCACTCCGTCGATCTCATCATTTCAAACTGCGTCATCAATCTGTCACCCAACAAGGATCTGGTGCTGGCCGAGGCGTTCCGTGTTTTGAAGCCGGGAGGGCGGCTGGCCGTCTCGGACATCGTTGTGCGGGGGGAGATCCCCGAAGAAATCCAACGCAGCATTGAACTCTGGGCCGGGTGCGTCGCCGGCGCGTTGGAGGAGAAGGAGTATATCGCTAAACTCGAGCGAGCGGGGTTTGTACAGGTTTCGATCGAACCGACCCGGGTCTATACTGCCGCCGACGCTCGGGAGCTCTTTGAGGGCAGCGATATCAATCTCGACGCCATTGCGCCGGTCGTTGATGGCAAGTTCATCAGCGGGTTTGTTCGGGCAGCCAAACCGGAAGTGAGTCAAGCGGTCTGTTGTTCTGCGACGTGCGGCTCATGAAACGACGCGTGCTGTTTCTCTGTACGGGGAATTCAGCCCGTAGCCAGATGGCGGAAGGGCTGCTTCGCCGTCTGGCCGGAGATCGGTACGACGTCTATAGCGCCGGGACGCATCCCGCGGGTCTAAATCCCGGGGCAGTGGCGGCCATGCGGGAACTGCACATCGATATTTCGGCGCAACGGTCAAAGCGGATGGACGAGTTTCTCGACCAAGCATTCGACTACGTGATTACCGTGTGTGATCGCGCGAAGGAATCTTGCCCTCGTTGGCCTCACGCGGGGCGTCTGGTCCATTGGAACTTCGAAGACCCTGCTGCTGCGATGGGATCTTCCGACGAGCAGTTGAAGGTCTTCCGAGAGGTGCGGGATCAGATCCAAACACGCCTCGAACAGTTCATCAACGCTCCGAGGTAAACATCCCTCTATGCATGGCCTCGGGACAATGCCGCTTCAGCTATGCTCGGGCGCCGCACAGGCCAGACGTGTGTTGCGTGGGGACCGGTCGAAGGATGCCGCCAGATTGCCGGTCAGGGGCGCCGCTCGTTCGTAGACGGTAAAGTTGTAGGGGTCCTTCGCGGTGAGTCCGTACTTGTCGATGAGCATCTGATGCTGCCCTTCGGTCTGGATATGATAGCGAACTTTCACGACTAATGTGAGGCTGTCCCCCTCCTTCGGTACGTCGTACTCAAACAGATATTCCCGGCTGGCCAACGGCATGAGTCTATTGTCGTGGAGTTCGACGATGACCGGTTGCCACAGGATCCATCGCCCCATCGTGTCTGACTGCTGTGCCAACACCCTTCCATTCTGATCCTCCACCGCAAACTCGACCGTAAAGTGGCGGTCCGGATCGCCCGTCGGGAGTTTGTGCCCCGCGCCGGCATTGACCAGGGTTAGCATGACGCGGACCTTGTCGCCGGGTTTGGGCTCGGCCGGCTCGGTGACCACCTTCACGTCGATCGCCCGCTTGACCATCTCGGGATCGTGCCCGCCCCGCCAAAGGTGTTGGCGGCCTTTCCGCACAGGACCGCCGATCGCGATTGGCCGTTCGACCTCAGGCATGTGGCAGCTTTGGCAGACAAAGCCTCGTTCCTTTCTCCAGTAACCGTCTTCGAATTCAGGATAGGTGCCGCAGGGCCCCCCATTATAAAACTGCGCCGGTCCGCCGACGACGCTATGACAGCGTTGGCACAGTTCTGGAGTGCGAAAGGTCGAATCATATTTCGTCGGATGCGGGGCCTTGGCATCGTCGAATGGACCCAGAATCACCCCATCGCGCACGTGGCAGGCCGCGCAGGTGACTCCTTCCTGTTGAAAGTCCTGGTCATAGTGCGGGTTGGGTTCCTGGACGGCGCGTTCAACACGATCGCGTGGGATGTCTCTAATCAGTGTAGGCTGCTGGTTCTCCAGCGGCGTGTGGCAGTTGAGACAGACCCAGATGTGTTTGTCCTTCGCCCAATAGGCCCGGAAGAAGGGATCGGTGTAGGCTTGTGAGTGGATGCTGGTTTTCCATTCCTTGTAGATGTCGGGATGACAAGCTCCGCAGGATTCAGCGTTCATGCTTGTCAGGCCCTCAGGAGTCTTTTGATAGGGAATGGCGTGGGCATAGTCCGACCGCAGTCCGAAAATAACGACTGGTTTCACTTCGGTGTAATAGAGATAGACGAGCCCGCCTAGGACGGCGAGCCCGATCAGAACGTTCTTCAACCTCCACCGCATTGCCATCTCCGTTCCCCTGCCGAGGCACAACAACGTTACGATACACCACGGGCATCAGAAATAGTATCGTGAAGGATGGGAAGAGTGGACGGGGGGAGTAGACGTGGCGAACGAACGGATCAACACTCAACTGGCGACCGGTGGAGGTAGAAGCAAAATCGTGGAGAAGTTACTGAGCGTGCTCCGGTCGGTTATGAGCGCGAGAGACATGAAGATGGTTCTGCTCACAGCTCCGTGATGATGTGGTTCTGTCCCTTCTGTTCCCCTTCGCTCCATTCGGCCACAGCTTGCGCCATCTCTTCGAGCCGTTGAGCGGCCCGGCCGAATACCGTGTCGATCGGGTATAAACCGTCGAGGCCCCGTTCGCCCGCTGTGACACCCGTGAGCAGTTCCACGGCTTCTTCAACCGTGTTCACGGCGTAGATGGTAAAGTGCCCCGACTCAACGGCTTCCACCACCTCGCGTCGGAGCGCGAGATGTTTCGTGTTGCGGGCGGGAATAATTACGCCTTGT
>JABMDG010000388.1 GCA_015904045.1 Nitrospira sp. | reverse complement strand
CTGAATATGATTTATCAACAACCCTGCATACTGATTGTTTCCTGGCGTGGGCAGGGGGGGAAGGATGCTCCCGAACATTTGGTGATGGGAGAGGTGATGCCGCAATTGCTGGATACCGTCAAGATCCCGCACCGGACCCTGACTGAAAAAACAGTGATTGAAGATTTCAGGTGGGTCGCTGAGACATTCATGAAGCAGCGGATTCCGGTCGCCTTGTTTATCACCAAAGGCGTGGTCAAGGGATTGCATCCATGAGGCCCGAACAAGGCACATTGATCAGTCGGGCGCAGGCCATGGAGGCCTTGCTGGAGTTGCTGACCGATCAGCCCGTCATTATCTGCAACGGGTTTCCCTCGCGCGAGGCGCACAAGATCGCGGATCGCCCCACTCATTTCTACATGATCGGCTCCATGGGGAATGCTTCGGCTATTGCCCTCGGTGTTGCGCTCGCCAAGCCGAATAAACAGGTGATTACCTTCGATGGTGACGGCAATGTGCTCATGGGAATGGGTACACTCGCGACGGTCGGTGCGTTGAAACCAAAAAACTTTATCCATGTCGTCTTCGACAATGAAGTGTACGGAACGACCGGGAACCAGCCGACGATCTCCAACGTGGTGCCGCTGGAGAAGGTGGCGAAGTCGGCGGGCTACGTGAATGTGGAACGGGTCCTTGATCGCGACGATCTCGTCTATGAGTTCAAGGACATGCTGAAGAAGGATGGGCCTAGCCTGTTGCTCATCAAAGTGAACGAATTTGTGGAAGATGCCGGTCGCGTCCTGCACGACCCGCCGGACATCACCCGTCGATTCATGAAGGCGATTGAATAGTCGCCTGGCTGTCAGCTGTCAGTTTCCGAAAGGGCTGATCGCTGATTGCTGAAAGCGAGAATATGATTCTCCTCAATCCAGGTCCCGTGAACGTGTCCGAGCGGGTGCGGCAGACGCTGCTGAAACCCGATATCTGTCATCGAGAAGATGAATTTCTAGAGCTGCTTCACCGCATCCAAGCCAAGCTGCTCAAAGCCTTTGTTCCCGGAGCCGAATCGGACTACGTTGCCATCGTGATGACCGGATCGGGGACGGCTGCCGTCGAAGCCGCTCTGATGTCGTCGCTCCCTCACGGTCGCCGTATGCTCATCCTCAACAACGGGGTCTATGGTGAACGGATGTCCCACATCGTGGGCCTCCATCGCCTGGGGGTGAGCGAGTTGAAGTATGACTGGACGGTTCGGCCAGATCCTGAGAAGCTGCTGCTGGCCTTGCGACAGCATCAGGAAGTGCATGCCGTCGGCATGGTGCACCATGAGACCACCACTGGACTCCTCAACCCTGTCCATGAGATCGCTGAGATCGTCGACAATCAGAATCGCGTGTTTGTGCTGGATGCCGTCAGTGCGCTGGCAGGTGAAACGCTGAATATCGCCAAGTCGCACATCTATATGGTGACGGGGACGGCGGGAAAGTGCATTCAGGGCTTCCCAGGCGTCTCGTTCGTGCTTGTGCGAAAGGGGTTCGTCGAGAGAATGCGCGCGTATCCGAAGCGCTCGTGGTATCTCCATCTGACCCATTACATCGACAACGAGGGGCGAGGCACGATTCCATTCACGCCCGCGGTGCAGGTCTACTATGCCTTCGACGAGGCCCTCAACGAGCTGCTTGAGGAAGGCGTGACCAATCGCATTCAACGGTACAAGAAGATGGCGACCCTGATCCGAGAACGAATGGCCAAGGTCGGTGTGAAGGCGCTGCTCAC
>JABMDG010000387.1 GCA_015904045.1 Nitrospira sp. | reverse complement strand
GCCAAGGCCACCGCCGGAGACCCATCCAAAGACACGGCCCGAGAACGACCTGAGGGGACCAGTCAGATCGATTACATCCGGGCGTTGGTGACCCGCATCCATGACGAAGGAGAAGGCGCGAGGGCCATCGGCATCATGGGGACCGATCCCTATGATGCACTCCTCATCATCAAAGCGCTTCGGCCGTATTTCCCGCACGCGATCTTTTTTACCGTCGATCTCGACGCGCGACACCTCCATCCGAGCGAGTACAAATGGACGCGGAACATGGTGATTGCCTCTCCATTTGGCCTGCAATTGGACGGCGGCCTGCAGCGGGACGTGCCGCCGTTCCGCAGCAGTTACCAAACCTCGGCCTACTTTGCCGTGCTGCAAGCGGTTCAGCATGTGACGTGCCGTCCAGAGAGTCTTCGTGAGGGGGCCAAGGGGACTTGCGCGACCGAATACCACATCTCGCAGACGCCCGAGGACCGTCTCTATGACGCCGCCCTGCATCCGAGGCTGTTTGAAATAGGACGGACCGGCGCTGTGGACCTGAGTGTCGTGGAGCAGGAGGGGGTGCGGACGATCCATCCCTTGCGGTCGGACCTGGATTACACCGAGCGGTATGGTCAGTTGAAGCAAGGCGTCGGATTCGACAATGCGGCGGTGGCGGCGGCCGGAGCCGTCGGTCTCTTGGTGTTGACGATCGTCGCCTGGTGCAATCAGCGGCTCTGGTCCTGGGTCCAGCGACATCCGGGAATGTTGGGGGCCATCGCCGTCTTTCTCATGGCCTCGTTTGCAGCCTTCGTGGCGTTCGGTGGGGCAGAATCGCTGCTGGCCGGCCATGACGAGGGCGAACCCTTCTCGTGGACCAACGGCGTCAGCATTTGGCCGAGTGAACTGCTCCGGCTGGCGGTGGTGGCGCTGTGTGTGATTCTGCTGGCGAAAGGCGCGCGGGATCTGGCGAAGAACAGTGAAGAGATCGGGAAGACGTTTCGCTTCGAAGATCTCTCCGGGCGTCGCCGATTCTCACCCAGCACGTTCTGGACGAATCTCCAGCGCGTCTACCATCCGATCGCGACAAAGTCGTCCACGACCGTTGATCAGGCCTGGGCTTGGTACCATGAAGCAAGCCGCCCAGCCCAGTGGCTGGCGCGCACGCTGGTGCTCTTTGTGTTCTACCTCGGAGCCGTGGGGGCGCTGGGCTATTTCGTCTTCAACGATGAGTACATCCATCCCTGCCGCGGGACGCTGAGTTGTCGAGTGGATTGGCTGATGACGCTCGGCAGCGGGGGCCTGGTGGTGTTACTGAATTTGGCGGTGTTCGATGCCGTGATGCAGTGCCGCCGGTGGATCGGGTGGTTGACGGCGTCCACCGGAGGCTGGTCCGATCAGGTGCAAGAGGAGTATTTGCAAGCCTATGGCTTGGGCCATGCGCAACGGGCTGAGTTCGATAAATTGAAATACCTCGCGGTCGTGGATGTGATCGCGCGGCGGACGGAGGTGGTCAATCGGCTGATCCGGTATCCCTTCATCACGCTCCTGGTCATGATCGCGGCGCGAAGCGAATACTTCGATATCTGGAATTATCCGGTCCTGCTGCTGCTCTCGTGGTCAGTCAACGTCCTGGTGGCCTTATTGGGAGCGTTCTTGTTGTATCAATCCGCCAGCCGGGCCAAAGCGGCCATGCTGGCCGGACTGAGCCGGCACATGATCCAGACGCTCGGAATCGGGAAGGATCATGACGTGCGCGCGAAGCAAATCCAGTACCTCATCAACGAAGTGGAAGCCAACGAGCAGGGGGCCTTCGTGCCGTTCTATCAGCAGCCGGTGGTCGAATCCTCGCTCTATGGTCTCGTCGCGCTGCTCCAGTATTTCTATTTAAAGTAGCGGATTGGTCATGGACGAAACGACTCTGGGCGGACTGAAAGTCCGGCTTGCCGGCGGCACCGATGGGCGAGGCGGGGGTCCCGGCCCGCTGGTGATCCTGCTCCATGGGTTCGGCGCGCCGGGTGACGATTTGGTTCCGCTCGCGGAGGTCATCGATGTTCCGGCAGGCACGCGATGGTTGTTCCCGGAAGGGCCTCTGCCGCTCAGTCTGGGCTTCGGCGATTCGCGGGCCTGGTGGATCATCGACTTCGCGCGTATCCAGGCGGATCGCGATGCCGGCCGCGTACGCGATATGTCGACGGAGGTGCCGAACGGCTTGGCCTTGGCAAGAGAGCGTCTGGCGAGGTTTCTCAACGAACTGCCCCGGTCTCTGCCGGTGGAATTCAAACACACAGTGATCGGCGGATTCTCGCAAGGGGCGATGCTGACATGCGACGCCGTTCTGCACAGCCCCGCCCCCTTTGCCGGGCTGGTGCAACTGTCCGGCAATCTCCTGGCGCAACCGGTCTGGAGCCCGCTCATGCCCAAGCGTAAGGGCCTGCCGGTGTTTCAGAGCCACGGCACAGAAGACGAGATCCTGGCTCACATCGGCGCGGAACGGCTGCGCGATCTGCTGGCACAATCCGGCCTTACCGTCGAATGGCACAGTTTTCGAGGCGGTCACGAAATTCCGGAACCGGTGCTCCGGCGGCTCGGCGTGTTTCTCACGAAGGTCCTGACGAGACCATGAGCGGGCTCACACCGTTCTTTCTCGCCGGCCCGGATGGCAAGCAGATTCGCGGCGATCAGGCTGTGGGACGGGGCCGCCAGATTCTCTTCATCACCGGCTTTCTCTCCAAACGCCGGGGCAACAAGAGTCAGGCATTGGCGCAGTGGTGTCAGGAGCAGGGGTGGGGGTTCTCTTGCTACGATGTGCGCGGCTTCGGCGACTCTGAAGGGCGGTTTACCGATTACACCTTCTCGGACTGGATCGCTGATGCACGGACAGTGGTGAAATCTATAGAGGCTGGACCACCCGTCACGATCGTCGGCAATTCCCTCGGCAGTTGG
>JABMDG010000386.1 GCA_015904045.1 Nitrospira sp. | reverse complement strand
GCAAGAGAATACCGCGTATGCTGAGGATGGAACAGCTGTCGTTAGACAAGGTTTGACGGGAGGAAAGCCTGTGCCTGCGGACACGGTGATTGCCTTCATCGGAAAGGGCGTAGCGTTCAAGGGCGTGATTACCTATTCCGGTACGGTGCGGATCGACGGGACCTTGGACGGTGAAATCTATACCGACGGAGGATTGATCGTGGGTCCCGAGGCGGTGATCACAGCCAAAGTCACAGCCGGGATCGTTGTCTGCGAAGGCACGGTTAAGGGGGATATTAATGCTGAGGAGCGGATCACACTGCTGGATCCAGCTGTGATCGACGGAAGTCTGAAAGCTCCCGTACTCTCGGTTGAGGAAGGTGTACGCATGAACGGGACACTGGAGATGGCGCCAGCGGTTCAACGGATGGCTCCGCGCGAGGTAAAGCTCCATTCGGTAGGACCCTCCAGCCGGTTGCCTGTCAAACAGGCTGAGGAGTAAGGCAGGCTCGACGGCTCTTTCTGTAAAAGCAGGTGCGATGAGCCACGCGAGAAATGTTGAGGTCGGCAGGCGGCAAGGGCAGCCGTCGACTCTTGCATTTCGAGGCACTGGTTCATTCGACAGCTTGGCGATCTGTCAAGAGGGAATCCAATGACGGCTTCCTGCTGATCAGGGAGATTGGTATGGCCCATCCTTCTGTAATAGCTCCCGGAACTCTTCCGGGATAGGCATGCAGGCAAAAGGCGGCACATGTGCGCCGCCGGTATTGCCCACCGGGACCCAGATCCACGTGAAGAACAAGGATCCAAGAATTCTGATAATTTGGCCGGTGATTTCCGTGAAATCCCGCCGTCTCCAGCCGACCTTCAGCATCCCCCAGTGGGCTCTTGCATGAGGAATGGTGAACGATTGGCCGAGGATATGCGCGCGCTCAAGATGGAAGAATGCCTTGTCGAGATGATGGTTTCTGTACTGTTCGATCGCTGCAGCCATCTCTCGCTCGTAAGCTTGTTGTAACGTCGTGTGCATACTGCCGCCTGGTTGAGTTATTCCGGTCGTTGTCCCTGTTGCTCTGTACGGTGACTGGTCTGATGCTGCGATATGACAAATGCCATGCTAGCAGATTTTTCAGGCAGGTTCAGGGCCGTAGACGAGACTGGCCTTGTCTTAGCGATATATTTGAAGATATGTGTAATGTACGGAGAAGTCGTTCGGCAGGGACAGGGTAGTACCCCCAAGAAATCGTCGGTTCGATAGACGCCCTCCCATTGTTCCGCTAGAATCCCGATCCATGCCCGATCCTATCACCCCGACGGTCCCACCACCGGCGCAGCAGGATGAAACCCGTTCAGTCGTGAAAGCGGCCGGGGTGATCAGCGCAGCCACTTTTTCCAGCCGGGTATTGGGTTTCGTCCGTGACATGGTGCTCGCGCGCCTGTTCGGCGCGACGCCGGCTGCGGATGCATTTTTTGTGGCTTTCCGTATTCCTAGTCTCCTTCGAGAGCTGTTTGCCGAAGGATCGATGTCGTCGGCCTTCATTCCGGTGTTCACGGAGTACCGGACGATGCGCGGCAAGCAGGAGGC
>JABMDG010000385.1 GCA_015904045.1 Nitrospira sp. | reverse complement strand
TGGTGTCGCAGCGATCATCGCCGTATCGACAAGATTCGGAATGACCGTGACCGGCCCCGAATAGGCGTAGGTCTTTTCGAACATGTCTCGCATGTATTCAGAAGGACAGACGACGGCATCGACGTTTTTCAAGACACGGCTCTCGCATCGAATCGTCAACCGCGCATCAACCTCGGAATGCCGGCGCCAGAACAGATTGTTGAGAAATCTTGCAGGATTGTGATGAGCCACCAAGATGGCCCGGCATCCTGGGGGTCGGCCGATCATCAAGCCCGGGCATTCATGGTCTGGCAAAATCAGCACATCCGGCCTGAAGTCTCGGATCCGGGCACGCAGGATCAGGCAGGGCCATGTGGCGCTCGCCACTTCCGAGACATGATAGGCCAGGGTTCCCGGTTCGAGGATGCGGAAGTACAGACGCGAGACGAGGTTCACCATCCGTTCAAACCAGGGCGGCACGCCTGTCCGAACAATTTCCTGCTCCACCAACCCCGATTTGTAATCCCGATACGTGAAGACCCGCGCGTCATATCCCCTTTGCTTGAGCACCCGGTAGAGATTGTAGTGAGCGCTCGAAACGCCTCCCGAACCGAGGGGCGGGCACGAACTGGCAACAATGGCAACCCGCTTAGGCATGTTGCCTCTTTCGAATTCCGCACTTGACTCCGAACTTTACTTGCTGCTTCCAATCCAGTCGCATGTCGCCCCACAGGGGAGAACCCCGCAGCGTTGTGAGAGTCCACAGCCCCAGATGCGTCGATGCGGCACAGATTGCCCACCAACGTTCCGCGACGGTCCGCCGAAACGGTATCCGGGGATAGAGGTCCGTTGTGCGATTCGCCGCCGTCAGCTTCAGCAGCCACACATGTGCCGCAGAGACAAACTCCCGGGAATCCGCGAAATCCCAACTCGATATGGACTCATGCAGGGCTTCCTCAGCGGAAGTGGGCGCAATCCCCAATCGCTCGAGCTGGCGCCTTCGAATGCGCCGAGCCGTCTCCCGTTTGATGGCTTCATGTTTCCTGACCACCTGGTGCGGGTGCTCCCGATAGCGCAACAGCACTTCCGGAACATTGGCCAGCGAGGTATACTGCGCCGCCCGCACCCACAGATCATAATCCTCGGCATGCAGCATGGCCGCGTCATACAACAGCCCCGCGCTCGCAAACAGCTCTCGTCTGATCATCACGGAAGGATGGGCCAAGACGGATTCGAACAGAAGCGCGCAACGAATTGTGGCGTCATCCGCGGGATTGCGATAGACCGTCGACCGGCCCATCCCGAATGTTTCGATCCAGGTACCGCACACCCCCACCTCCGGTCGGGCCTCCAACAGTCGGACTTGCGCGGCTAACCGGCCGGCCAGGCTCACATCGTCGGCATCCATTCTGGCCACGTAGGTTCCCGTCGCTAATTTCAACCCGTGATTGAGCGCATGCGACAGGCCATTTCCGCCAGACCGTGAGAGTCGAATGCGGGGATCGTGTCGCTGATAGCGCTGAAGAATTTCGTCTGTGCCGTCCTTTGATCCATCATCGACGACGATGCATTCGAAATCCGTGAAGGTCTGTTCCAGCACACTGCGGATGGCTTCGTCGAGATACAAGGCTCCATCGCGCACCGCCATCAGGACGCTGACTCTTGGCGTCGGCATCGCTCACGTCACCTCATCCGTCACGCCCGTTCGTGTCCCCATTCCGCTCTCCGACGGCCAGGAAGCCGCTCCAGAGAAACCCATCGTTGTAAAGATCTCCCTGAACCGGTGCACGTAGGTATGTTCTCGCAAGGTACGCTCGTAGCCCGCTTGAGCAATGGCACTCCGCTCCTCGTCCTGCGCGAGGTAGTAGCGGATCTTGTCGATCAACTCGTCGTCGTCGTGGAAGATGACCACTTCTCTCCCGTCCTGATAGTACTCTCCGAGGTTGTCAGCGCTGCCCGTCAGAAGAAAACCGCCGCAGCCGGGAATTTCAAAGTTGCGCCCTTTGATCTGCTCTGAATAGATGCCGCCGGAGCAGTCCAGTACCGCCGTTTCAGACAGATCGGCTTCACTCGTGGTTGCTGGCCTGCTCAACGCCTTTCCCCATGCCTTCACCTGGCCCCCAAAGGGAACCCGGTCCAAGACCTTTGCCACCCGCTTTCGGAATGCATACCCCGGAGTACTATTGGAAGAATGGCATCTTTCTGCATTCTCTCCAACCGGCACAGACGAATTGGCCAAATTGAGATTGATTCGACTCCGCCCAAACACGTCGATCATATGCTCCTGGGAAATCCTGCCAGATTCCCACCCGTTTCCCCACGTCCGCACGTTGATTCCTGCATCCTGCAACGTCTTAATCACCTGCCGACGATTCCCATGAGGCTGCCCGACAAATGTGACGTCATAACGGAGATCATCCTCTCCCTTCTTGTATAGAAAATGGTTGCAGGCCCATTGACTCTTTATGACGTTGCGGTACTTCAACAACTCATACTTCGGCAATGCGCTCGCTGCCGTCGTCACTGACCACGTAAAACAAGGCGCCCACCGGCACGTATAATTGTCGAACCGCCAATGGTCGTCACAAAACCAGTTTACCGTGGTCACGCCCCGCTCATGGGAGAGTGCTCGCATGATTAACGGATCGAGCTCATCCTTGAACAGCACGGAGAAGATCAGGTCAGGCTGCTCCGTCTTGACTACTTCGGCTAACCGCCGATTCATCGACGCTCTTCCACGCTCTTTCAACATCGTCATGAAATCGAAATAAAGGATGTCGTGCCCCATGTTCACGAGCGAATCGTAAAAATTACAATGCTCGAAACTGAACCCCTGCTCAGGGCGCCCATAGTCATATTTCATTGCCGTATAGAGGATGCGCATGCTGGCACTCGCTATGTCCCCGCCGGGATTTCCGGCTCATCGATGAACACGGCATCGCTTCGGGTCTGCAATATCAGACGACACGATAC
>JABMDG010000384.1 GCA_015904045.1 Nitrospira sp. | reverse complement strand
TGATCGGCGCGCGACCGAGCGCTACAGGACACCAAGGGCACATTGGGACAGGACCAGCACAATTCTTGTCTCTTGTCGCTGGGGACAGGGCACTGGAAAGCCTTCCACGCGAACCGGTTGCGAATGCGGTCCGAGGAGACGACTGACTCGCATGATCGGCGACTGTGGACTGCTGTCGCTCGCGGAATGTTGGGCTGCGATCTCTCGGGCAATGGTCAGAAGACCAGGGGGGAGCACTCCTGTTCCCGGCGGTGGAGAAAAGTCCGGATCGAGCGTTCCAAGCAGATCAATGGCGGTCCGGTCGATGAAGAGGAGACGACAACACGAAGACAGGACGACCGTGCCGGTGAGACCAAGACCTGTCGTATGATCGTTCTGAAGTGACTCCGCAGCTGGACAAGGCATACAGACTTACTCCTTGCATGGTTGATGGTGCCCGAAGAAATTGAGTTGCAGCGAACGATTCATAGAGAAGGTTGAACGAGAATACTTAGACCAAATCGACGGCCTGCGGTACTAGGCATTGCCCTAGTCATCGGTTCAAATCGTACTAGAAGTCTCCTGATTCCTCCGCAAGGCAGCCTGACCTCCTTGCGAGGCCTTCACAAGGAGGTCTAGAATCGACTCCTCCTATGTCGTCCAAGTCCGCTGCAAAGAAACAGCCCTCACGGATATCCGATTCATCACCCGTGCGCCGTCCTGCCGCGCGTCCGCATAGACCGACCGCTCTCCTTTTGAAAGAAGAGTTTCTGGCCATGGCGTTTCGCCTGAGTCCCCATCCGATCGGCATCACAGAATTGGAGACGGGACGCTGTCTCGAGATCAACGACGCCTGTCTGGAGATCTTTGGATTTCGACGCGAGGAAGTGATCGGACGGACGACGCTCATGCTGGGCATGTGGCCCGATCCCGAAGAACGGGCGCGGTTGATCGAGCGCGTGAAGGCCGAGCGGTCGGTGCGGGATGTCGAGATCACGATGCGGACGAAACCAGGCGACCGGCGTCGGTTCCTCATCTCCATCGAACTGATCAAGCTGGGAAAGAAACGCTGCCTGCTGACGATCGGCAACGACATCACAAAGCTCAAACAGGCTGAGGAAGCATTGCGGCAACTCAACACGACGCTCGAACATCGCGTCGCCGAGCGTACGGTCGCATTGCGCGAGAGCGAAGAACGGTTTCGCGCCTTCCTCGACCATGCCCCGAATCTTGCCTTTATCAAAGCGCTGGACGGCCGGTACCTCTATACGAATCGCCGCTTCCAGGAGGCCTTCGGCCTTGACCAGAAGAGTCCTGTTGGCAAGACGGACACCGAGCTCTTCCCCCGCGATCAAGCCGACCAGTTTCAATCCGATGATCACCAAGTCCTTGACTTGGGCGAGTCCCTGGAGTTTGAGGAGATTGCGCTCTACACGAACGGACCGCACACGAATCTCGTCGTCAAGTTCCCCATGCGAGATGAATCAGGCTGCATCTATGCGACGGGTGGGATCGTCACCGATATCACCGAGCGCAAGCAGGTCGAGGAGGAGTTACTGCGTAACCAAGAGACGCTCCGGCAACAGCGGGTGCAACTGGAAGATTTGACGTCCAAACTGATCACGGCCCAAGAACAGGAGCGGCAGCGCATCGCACGCGAGTTGCACGACGATCTCAGCCAGCGGATGGCCGCCGTGGTGCTTGATATCGCAACGATTGAACAACAACCACCCCTTCTGCCTGAACGGCTCTCCGACATGCTCCGCCCTGTTCGAGAACGTGTGGAGCAACTGTCTGATGACATCCACAACCTGGCCTACAAACTCCATCCGTCCCTCCTGCAACATGCGGGGCTGCAACCTGCGGTCGAAGACCACATCCGTGAGGTCATCAAGCGGACAGGACTTTCTGTGTTGTTAAAGGTCAACCGTGTGTCCGGTTCACTGCCGCCGGACCATTCGATCTGTCTGTTCCGCGTTTTACAGGAAAGCCTTCAGAACATCGCCAAACATGCCTGTGCCACC
>JABMDG010000383.1 GCA_015904045.1 Nitrospira sp. | reverse complement strand
CATGGCACGCACAAATGTCTTCGCTGCAAGCCGCATTACTATGGAAACACGGGCGCATATCGAGCACGCACCTCGCGCTATTTGATGATCTTCGCAGTAATACTTACATCGCACGCCGCCATTAGGGAAGGTCTGATTAATTCACGGTTCCACTCGAAACTCTATTCCTGAGTTGGTCACCAGGGCGAATTCGACGAACATCCGCTGGCCTGGGAGTCTTTTCGTGGGGTCCACCCGCCGTCCGCTGGCTCGCTACCAGCTTCCGGACGCACGCTCCCTACGTCCCCATCAAGAGCCGCCGCCGCGCCATGTACAGGTTTGCCAACCCGCAGCTGATCTGGAGCCAGTGGGTGTTCTTCGCCAGCCCGCGATACCGAACTTTGGCCCATCCGAAAATCCGCTTGATCACCAAGAACGCATGTTCGACTTTCGCCCGCACCTTCGACTTCGTCCGGTTCCTCGCCCGCTCCCGCTCACTCAGCGGCCGATGGCGATGGGCTTTGGTCTGCACAAAATTCTGGGCGTTGGGCGCGTGCCGCCGGATCACCTCGCGGTGCCCGGTGTAGGCCGCATCGCCCCAGACGCGCGTCTCCTGTCCATGCAGCAACTCCGGTACCACCTGGCTGTCATGCACATTCGCCGCCGTCGCAGCGACCGAATGAATCAGTTTCGTCTGGCTGTCGACGCCGATATGCGCCTTCATGCCGAAGTACCACTGGTTGCCCTTCTTCGTCTGATGCATCTCCGGATCCCGCTCCTTGGCGCGATTCTTCGTCGAACTGGGGGCACTGATGATAGTGGCATCCACGATGGTCCCCCGGTTCACCTGCAGGCCCTGCTTCGCCAGATATTCCCCGATTCGTGCAAAGAGCTGCTTGCCTATCTGATGCGCCTCCAACAGGTGGCGGAACTTGCAGATCGTCGTCTCATCCGGCACGGGCTCACGGCCCAGATCAATGCCCACGAACTGCCGCATGGCCCGTGAATCGTACAAGGCCTCCTCCACGGCTGGATCCGATAGATTGAACCACTGTTGCAGACAATGGAGGCGCAGCATGCGTTCGATGCCGATCGGTGGCCGGCCCGGCCCGTCGGCCTTGGGATAGACTGGCTCGATCACCGTCACCAAGTCCGCCCACGGCACGACCCGGTTCATCTCGTTAAGAAACTGCTCGCGGCGAGTAGGTTTGCGATACTGCTCAAAGCTGACGTCTGCAAAGGTCTGTTGGGGCATGGGGGCGTCTCCCGTTCAGTGCTGCCCTCCTCATAGCACATCACCAACGGGGAATAAATCAGACCTTCCCTAACCCCTCCATCACTCTTTCACCAACCGACCGACACCGCCGATACGATCGATCCGGAAATAGTAAAGTCCGTGGCCGGCATGTCCTAGCATTGGTCTGGCTATTGGCCAATACGCCGTAAAGCCTGGGGACTGACCCCCTTCCCCGTGTCTGCACATGGGGTCTGTCCCCGTCCAAACCGTCTCCCCTGAATGCCTCCGAATTCCCCGTCGATTTCTCAAGGATTTTGGCCTATTCTGGAGGAGGTCCAAAAAGAAATGATTGTGGTAGCAATGTACGTTCACCATTAATTAAAAAATCAACCAGTGGCTTTTAGGAAAGGCTGAACTTCACCGATGCTTGTGGCTGTTTGGCGCGTAGGCGCTCCGTCGTTTCAGGTTGATTCTTTTGTTCGCGAGTTTCAGCTTAAGCCAGAGGAAGTGTTTCATGCTGGGGAAAGAAGAGGCAAGAATCGCGTCGCAAAGAACTCAGGCTTTAACATGACCGTTGCGGACACCAAATCGCTAACCAAACTGCAAACTCAGATATCCGCCT
>JABMDG010000382.1 GCA_015904045.1 Nitrospira sp. | reverse complement strand
GGAACACTTCTCGAACTGCCAGAAATCGTCCTTCCGACCGAAGACGGTCTTCTGTGAGGGGCTCGTTGTTTTCCGCCGGCAGTTGCAACACTTCCACTTCGGTTCCTGCTGTCGTCCGTTTAGCCCGGATAACCGTGCCGGCGATCATGACCGTTCGTCCGATGAATTCGCCGGGTGCACTTTTCAGCTGCACAAAACGGACGCTGGCATCGATTTCTTTTTCCAATTCAATAGGAACACCGAGTAGCTCTGTATCGCGTTGGACCTGGTGAAGAGACTCCGCACAAGCGGACAAGATGATGCCTGCGCAAACCAGAGAAGCGCGCACAATCATACGAGGCATGACAACAGGTCTCCTCAACTAGAAATGATACGACAGCCCGCCAAGAATATGCTGTGCTCTGTAATTGCCGCTAAACCCGCCCAAGTCACCGAATGCTTGATCGAACTGCAGCGTTGCACCGGTGTACTTATATTCTCCAAACAGAGCGATTGTTGGCGTGATGAATGTGCGTAGGCCCACCAACACATTCCAGACCGCCGACACGTCTGTGTCACTCTGTACTGTGGAAGTCTTGCCGATATGGGCGATGCCCGCCCCGATACCCGCACCAATATAGGGTTGAACCGTACGACCTGGATAGCGCGCAATGAAATTGACACCGACAGTGGTCAGTCGAAAGTGGATTCCGGCATCGGGATCAACACTGGCGGTTGCCGGATCGTCATTGAAACTCTTGATATGAGGGGTAGTGTGTAATACTTCCCCCTCGATCCCGTACCAACTATGCCCGGGGAAATATCCGATTTTCCCGCCATAGGTAAGTGAGTTTTGAAGGTCGAAATCCTGGAGGGGGCCCGGAACGCCGGCTGAAGGCCCTGTTCCTGCAATGCTATTGATCCGATCGGCAAAGTTGATTCCGACTGCCCCTGCCACATACGACTCCGCACGCGCAGGGGAGGGAGATAGGGACATCTCTATACCCACACAGGAGCACAGAACGCCCAGGGCTATGAGCTGTCTCGTCTTCACAGGATGACCATCACAATAAGAAGAGTCGCTGTCATCATACCAAGCAGATGGAGCGAAAAACATGGCAACAGAGCCCCTTCGTGGTTTGACAAGCTGGAGGGGACTGTTACACTTGATGTAGCTCATGAGCTTTGCGTGTAAACACGCGGTATGAAAAAGACTTACGTTGCGGATCGAATCAGAATGGATACTGTATGTCTTGGAGAGCAACTCCGGTGAGAAACAGGGGCCTTGCTTGTCCTGGTGCAGTTCTGATTGTGGTCCTATCGGCTTGCACGGGAGGACAAACGGCGACCGTGGCCGGCGATGACACTGACTCTCCGGTCATTGAGCGCCTGACCAATAACGAGATCGCCGGAATCACTCCACCCCAGGGGGTTCGTGCAGACCAGAAGCGACGTCCGGAAGACCCAATCTACGTCAATCTCGTTGATGTGCGGGATCCTGGGTTCAACACGCTCGGGCAGAAGTTTTTGCGTGGATGTCAAATCGCCTACGCAAGGGGCATCACCCAATTCCTCACAATCTATCCCGGCTGGTACCCGATCAGAACCGT
>JABMDG010000381.1 GCA_015904045.1 Nitrospira sp. | reverse complement strand
GTGCAATCGATCGAGAACCGCAGCAAAAGAACTCAGGGGCCACCGCTTGGTCATCCACCGTGCCGAGACATTCATGGCGACCCATGGCTGATCGACGGCGATTCCTTTTTCGGAAAGGATGTTCCGGAAGATGGCTCGGTCTTCGTCAAGCACATTGAATCGGAACTGCGGTGATCCCTGCAGGCGGGCGCCCATGGCCCCTGCGACGAGCAGATACCGATCGACCGCGTGCATCTCCAGGGCAGGGACCGGCACGCGCGTCGTATAAAACCAGGGGCTGCCTTCTCTCCCGTTCGCGAATCCGATACGGAGCGGGACACCACTCAACCACGCCACCGCCCCGCTGCGAAACAGCCCCTGCAAATCGACGGCGAGATCGAATCGCTCAGCCCGCAACGCCCATCCTTGCTTCAACCAATTCACCGCCCCGTCGTCCACCGGCCACACGCGATCCACTCCGTCCACGCGGCGAACAAGTTCCGCCCACCGGCGCTTCACCACCCAGGTCAGATGCACGCCGGGCCACTGCGCTTTGATAGCCGACACAACCGGAAGCGTGTGAACAATATCGCCGAGTGAGCTGGGTTTGATGAGAAGAATGCGGCCGTGGTGCAGTGCAGAAGATATGGGAAGAGAATCAGTAGTTGTTACCGATTGCACCGAACGACCTTTCCGGACACGCCTTCCGACCCGGAGACCGCAGATGGAAGAAGAACGTTGTCTGTGGCACGCCTTGCACCGCCTGGATCCGTTTATCCAGGCGCCACTGAGTGGGCCTGTACCTGCGCGGCATACAAGCTGTCGAGCAACGCCCTACCGCTTTCCGCACCCGCGGTTTCACGCCGTTCCGCAAACGATCGGCAAAGCCTCTGCCAAGCCCGCACATACGGCGACGGGGTCAGATAACGGTTGAAGTTGGTATGCCCACGTACAATCCTGGCAATCCACTCGTAGTTGCCCGGGATGACGGGGTCGCGGCACGGATCAATCGGTGGCTGCTCTCGTTTGAAAAACATCGTGATGTTCCCGCCATCCCGTGAGATCAGATGCCACGCTTCATAGAGCCCATGCTTCCTGGCCAACCTCCGCAACGACACGACGTTGAAATTGTAGAGGTGTGCTTCATGGAAGGTGCTACTGGGAGCCTGGCAAGTGGCTTCCAAATTGGGCACCTCCACGACCACGATGCCGTCCGCCTTCACCCAGGAGCGCAGTAAGGTCAACACGGCTCCCGGATCTTCAGTGTGCTCAAGCACATGCCATATCGTCACGACATCAAACGACTCAGGCGGAAACACTGCGTCCTGCACAAACCCAACCTGCACGGCCAATCCGTATTCTTTGATCGAATAGTCCGCATAGCCTCTGTTCGGCTCAACTCCGCTCACACGGTGTCCCAAGGATTGGAGCAAATAGGCAAATTCGCCTCCGCCGGTCCCCACATCGAGCACGGTTTTCTGTTCTGTAAGCAGGCGGTCGATTTTCTCCAACCGCGACAGCGCCCCCTTGCCGGCACGCAGCACATGCTTCGGCCGCGGACTATAGGCATTTTTGTAGGAGAGACGATACTCCTCTTCGTAGAACTGCTTCGCATCATGCGGGCGTGGGTCTGACCACACGAGCCCACAGGACCGGCAAATCACGGTTCGCAAGGGCTTGCCGCTGCGGCTTCGGTTCGAAAGAACCCCTACCACTCTGCCGCCGCAGAGGTTGCAAGGGACAGCGCAAGTTTCCGCTTGTTGGTCCATCGATCGCGACTTCTCACGGAGTGCGTGTGACGTGACCGGTTAACACACTATATGTGCGCCTTTCTCCCGGCGCAAGTCCGTCCCCTGATCGAACCGTCCCTGCGCCTCGCGAGATCTTATGTCGACATCATCTGGTGTCCGCCCGGGATGCCGGATCGGTTCCTGGCATCCCATAGCAGCCACTCCGCCGCTTCATCAAACGAGCGGGCAACCCGATCTGGGACCAACCCGGACGCTTTCAGCCCTTCAATCTGCTGCGGTAGAACGGCTCCGGTCGTGACCAAAATGCTCCGCGATCCCACACGCTTGGCCAACTCCATATCACGCACGTGGTCTCCGATCAGATACGAGCGGGTGAGATCGACCGCTCGCTCTCGCACGGCTTGATCGATCAGACCAGTCTTAGGCTTCCGGCAATTGCACGAATCGTCGGGGTGGTGGGGACAGACATAGAGCGCATCAAGCGGGGCGCCCGCCTCACCAAGGAGATGCGAGAGTTTTGCATGAATCGCCTCAAGTTCACCGATCGAAAACAACCCCCGTGCCACGCCCGACTGATTCGTCACCACGATGAGCCGCGCACCGGCCCGTACCAATTTCGCCAACGCCTGCGCCACTCCAGGAAACAATTCCAACTGGTCGGGCGACCGAATGTATCCGGGATCGGGATTCAATGTTCCATCGCGATCCAGGAAGACGGTGTAGCCGGCTAAAGGAGTGGGAACGTTAGAATGTTCAAAAGTTGAGGCCCATTTTCGTTCAGGTTTCTCACTTTCCAACTTTTCAACTTTCACGACTTGGATCGCAGTTTCATACACCCGATCCACCGGCACTCTGGTCATGCAGCGATGATCGATCGGGCATTCTCTCAACAGGCATGGCGCGCAATCGACTGGTTCACGCACGATGGCCTGCTCTTGCCCATAGGGCGCGGTGGTTCGCCAGTCCGTTGGGCCGAAGACCGCGACGACCGGCACTCCACAGGCTGCGGCGATGTGCATCGGCCCTGTATCGTTGGTGATCAACAGCCGACATCGCTTGGTCACGGCCATCAGTTCGCGAATCGTGGTTGTTCCGGACAAGACCACCGATTTCCCCTGGATACGGGCCGCGATGTCCATCCCCAACGATTCTTCTCCTTTCGCGCCAAGAATCACAACCGCCGTGGGCGTCCGCTCCTTTTCAGATATATTCGCCGCAAGACGCTGGGCGACCTCCGCGAATCGATCTGGCAACCAGCGCTTCGCGCTCCCATACGTCGATCCTGGATTAATCCCGATCACGAAATCGGAGTGTGCCACGCCGGAGGAGGCCAATCTCTCATCCATCTTACGCTCCTCCTCCGACGACACTATCAGTTGTGGAGACGGCGGAGCCCCGGATAACCCCAAGGGTGTGAGTACGTTCCAATAGTACTCGACTTGATGCGTAAGCGAATGAGAATCGGGCACCGCAACTGGGTCGGTCAGAAATACGGCACGGCCATCGGTCAAGTACCCATACCGACGCGGGATCCCGGCGAGCCACGCGATAAACGCCGCCTCAAAGGCATTCTGAAACAACACCGCCAGGTCGAAGCGATGCTGTCGGAGCGTCCCCGCAAGCGTCCATTTACCCGTCAAACCCGCATGCGTTCCCTTATCGTCATACACGAACACACGATTCAATGCGGGATGGCCAACGAACAGTTCCGCGACGGTGCCTTTTGCCAGGAGCGTGAGTTCCGCCTGGGGAAAAAGCGACCGGAGCCCGCGCAGCGCCGGCTCGCACATCACGGCATCCCCGATCCAATTCGGAGCCCGCACCAGCACACGCCTGATCGACTCCTTACGCACTGCCCGCTCCTGTGTCCATCACCAGCCTGCGCAGCCGTTCCTCCCCGCGGATGATCTCTGCCCGAATCCGCAGCGCCCACCACGACTCGTCCGGCGTCAGAAACGGCTGTAGCTTGCCGGCGTCCTTTTCGGTCGTCAGCACCATATCTGCTCCGGCGGTCTGTGCTTCAGCGCGCACCCGGCGGACATCGTCGTCGTGATACCGATGATGGTCTTTGAAAGCCGTCTCACCGATAATCTCGACTCCCAACGACACAACGGATCGGTGGAACGACTCACGGTTCCCGATTCCGCTCACCAACCAGGTTTTCTTCCCTCGACACCACTCGAGCGATTGCATCGTGCTCGTCAATACCGCAACCAGGGATTCGGGCTTGAATCTGATTTCGATCGTATCGGCGACGGAAAGATGCGCCGCCTTCAACCGTCTGCACACGGCGTCTACATCTTCCTGGGAGTCGGCCCTGGTGACCACGAGGGCCGCCGCTCGCCTGAGCCCCGTGAGGGGTTCCCGCAACCGACCGGCGGGCAGCAGTGCATCGAGTCCCGGTGCATCGGTCGCGTCAAGCAGCACCAGATCGACATCACGGTGGAGCGCCAGATGCTGAAATCCATCATCCAAGATCATGCAGTCGACGGGATGGTGCGCTAACACCCATCGGCCCAGGGCTGCCCGATCGGCGCCTACCGCCACAATCGCGGTTGGGCAACGCCGCGCGATGAGAAACGGCTCGTCGCCCGCATCGGACGGATCAGCGAGGAGACGTTCTCCATCGGACACGAGACAGTATGGCGCGCCGCTCTCGCGCTTGTACCCGCGGCTCAACACCGCGACCCGACGGCCCTCAGCCAGCAACCATTCCGCAAGCAGTATGACGACCGGCGTCTTCCCCGTTCCACCCACCGTCACATTGCCGACACTCACCACCCGGCACGGCAATCGTGACGATGCGCACCAGCCACGGCGATAACACCACTGGCGCACGCGGATGATGA
>JABMDG010000380.1 GCA_015904045.1 Nitrospira sp. | reverse complement strand
GCCCGGCTGGCCCAATCGGTTCTGCAATGTGTCGGTATGAATCAACAATGGATGGTTCATGATGTTCCCTTTACAATCACTCGATGCGCCGTCGACGATTTCCCTTCTGTATCTGCCTTGCAGCTGACACCATCCGGGCCGCCACTGACGCCTACCGATCGGCCTCCTGCGCGTAACGCCGCAGCCAACTCGCCGGAGAGGGGAAACTCCCGCTCGTCAATGACAAACCGATAGGGATCGGTTCCCGTCAGCCCATACTTGTTCCGCAGCATCTCATGCTGCCCGTCGGTCAGAATGTGGTACTGCACCTTGGTTTTCAGAATCAAGCCCTTGGCGTCCGACGGAAGTCGATAGGCGAATTGATAGTCGCGGCTCGCCAAGGGCAACAACCGGTTATCGTACAACTCCACAATCGCCGGCTGCCAGAGAATCCATCGGCCCATCGTAGACGATTGCCGCTCCAGAACCTTCCCTTGCCCATCCTCCACCGTAAACTCTACCGTAAAGAACCGATCAGGATCTCCGGTGGGAATCTTATGGCCGGCCCCGGCATTGACCAGGGTCAACGTAACACCCACCCGATCACCCGGCTTGGGAGCATCCGTATCGGTCTTCACCTGGATCTCCACCGCCCGCTTGATCATATTGGGATCGTGCCCGCCCCGCCACAGGTGTTGCCGGCCCCGGCGAATGGGGCCTCCCACGGCCACCGGCCGCTCAATCTCCGGCATGTGGCAACTCTGACAGATAAAACCGCGTTCCTTCATCCAGTACTGGCCTTCATACTCCGCATAGGTCCCGCAAGGCCCCACGTTGTAGAACTGGGCCGGGCCGGAGACCACATTGTGGCACCGGGAGCAGAGCTCGGCGGTGCGGAACTTCGGGTCGAATTTTGTAGGGTGCGGCGCGATGGAATCCTCGTACGGCCCAAGGATCACCCCATCCCGCACGTGACAGGCTGCGCAGGTCACCGATTCGTTCCGCAACTCGGCGTCATACAGAGGATTCGGTTCTTGAACCGCTTTTTCAACTCGTCCGCGTGGAATCTCCTTGATCAAGGTCGGCTGCTGATTTTCCAGCGGTGTATGGCAGTTGAGACACACCCAGATGTTCTTGTCCTTCTTCCAATAGGCCTGAAAGAACGGATCTTCATAGGCATGCGCATGAATGCTGGTCTTCCATTCTTCATAGATCTCGCGGTGACATTGCCCGCAGGATTCCGCCTTCAAGCTCGCGAGCCCGTCAGGGATTTTTTGAAACGGAATCGCATGGGCATAGTCATCGCGCAGCCCGAAAATCACAACCGGTTTGACCTCGGTGTAGTAGAGATAGACGGCGCCAGCGACACCTACTGCACTGAGCGCAAGTTTCCACCATTTTGGCATCGACGTTCCTAACTACCTATGGCTGACAAGCGAGCAAGGTGCAAGTTGACAGGCCTTCACTGCTGAGATCTAGACAGTTTGTAGCCCGTTCTCCTGTCTGCCCGTCAGCGTGTCAACTTGTCCGCCAACTTTTCAACAGTCGAGAAGCGCCGTAATATGAGCATCGACCGATGCGGCCAGTGCCGTCAGATTGTAGCCGCCTTCGAGCGAAGACAGGATGCGGCCCTGCGCATGGCGCGCAGCAAGGCCGGAGACGATGCCGGTCAGCTCCGCATAACCCTGTTCCGTCAAGCCCATGCTGGCCAGCGGATCGTCTTTGTGCGCATCGAACCCGGCTGAAATGATGACGAACTCCGGCTTGAACTCATCTGCCGCCGGCACCAATGCCTTGTGAAAGATCGCGCGATACTCGTCGTCCCCTTCACCGGCTTCCATCGGCACATTGATCGTCAATCCTTCGCCCGCCCCTGTGCCCCGTTCACTCGCTCGGCCCGTGCCCGGATAATGGGGATATTGATGGGTGCTGAAAAAGAGCACGGAGGGATCGTCCTCGAAGCTGTGCTGAGTTCCATTCCCGTGATGGACATCCCAATCGACAATCAGCACCCTGGCTAAACCATACTTGCGCTGGACATAGCGCGCAGCAATCGCCACATTATTGAACAGGCAAAATCCCATCGCGCGCCCGGCTTCGGCATGATGACCGGGCGGACGCACGGCACAGAAGACATGATCAACCTGCCCGGCCATGATCGCGTCAACGGCAGCCAAGACCCCGCCTGCAGCCAAGTATGCAGCAGCCAACGATCCCGGTGACATCGAGGTATCAGGATCAAGGGACACTCGTCCGCCGGCAGGCGACTGGTCTTTCAGCATCGCAAGATACGCTGCGCTGTGGACCTGGGTAATCCATTCATCTTCGGCCTTGCGCGGCTCGATTCT
>JABMDG010000038.1:16563-20707 GCA_015904045.1 Nitrospira sp. | reverse complement strand
GGGCGATGGAGACGACAGACTCGCTCTCCTTTTGACAGCCGAGCGAGAACAGGATTACGAGCAGCGCAGCGTATTGAGCAGCCGTACGAATCAGCAACATTGTGGTGCCGGACCTAATCACAGGGCTCAGACAGGAGTCAAGCAGGTACGCTGGTCCGAGAGTGGAGCCCCTGGCAGCGATACGTAATCTATGGTGCGCGGCGGACGAGCCAGCACTGGCTCTCTCTACTCTCCATGCACTCTTACAACTCCCAGGCGTAGATTGCTATGAAATCAGGGCTGCTATATTCTGTAAATTCTCTTGCCTCAACGATTCGATCCTTCATAATCAGCGCAACGCCCATGTAGATGCCCCGGAACCCTCGTCGCCAGTCAGGGAGCGCGTCATGCCTATCACAGCTGTTCTTCTATCCATCGTCCTCTTCCTCTGTTCGATTCCTCAGATTGCGGGGGCCGGTCTTGATTCCGGCGTCTCGGCATTTGAGCGAGGAGACTATCAAACCGCGCAGCAAGAGCTACGACCGCTCGCTGAGACCGGCAATCCCAAGGCGCAGTATTACATCGGTCTCATGTCGTACAGCGGAAAGGGTGTCGCGCCGGACAGCACCGAAGCGATCAAATGGATCAAACCGGCGGCGGAAAATGGGATGGCCGACGCGCAGTACATCTATGCCCTCTTGTTGGAGGGGGGAGCTCCCGGGGCGGCGGGAAAGATCGAGGCGATCAAATGGTTCACCCTGGCTTCCGATCAAGGCCATGTTGACGCCCAAATGAAGCTGGTCGACCGGTACAGTCGGGGCGACGGAATCAAGCCAAATCTTGTCCAGGCCTATACATGGTGCGGCGTGGCTCACCTCCATGTCCCGTCTCGTTGTAATCCCCAGGAGTCCGTGTCGGCCTATCAGATGACGGCCGAACAGAAGGAAGACGCGAAACGGAACGTGCAACAATGGGTGACCCAACATCCCGTCAACACCTCACATCCATCATTTAAAAGCGCGCAGCGCTTGATCGCTGAGCTCGATCGGGCCGACTTCAAGAAAAAAGAGGAAATCAAGGCATCGCTCGTTCGTATGGGAAATGTTTCAACCCCGGCCATGTTAGAAGCGCTGCACCAGCGCACGTTCGCACACACCAAACTGCTCACGGACGTCCTGTGCGAGCGAGGGCCTGAATCCTCGAGTGCCATACCGGAACTCATCCGCCTCTTGAACGACCCAAGCGTGTTGCAGCCGACCAATTCCCATTTCCTGTCTTCCCTCGCCTGCATCGGGAAAACCTCCCCTGAGGTTCAGTCTTTTCTGATTTCGCTGTTGAAGGGGGGGACCGATGCCATGCGGCCCTGGGCCGCCATGTTATTGGAGAATTTTGAGTCAAAAGAAGCCGTGCTTGCGCTCGCCGATGCACTTGATGATTCACGGCGAACCGTACGCGAAACAGCCGTGAGAGTCTTATTGAGCATGGGACCCAAAGCCGCCCCGGCTGTCCCGGCCCTGTCAAAGCTGATGGAACAACGAGGAACGTATCTCGCCTCGGCTGCAGGAGATGCCTTAGCGGCCATCGGAACTCCCGAAGCTATCGCTGAGATCAAACGGCACCACACCGAATAGCGCCAGAGGTACAGTCCGTCCTTTTTTCAATTACAGCCGCTGTTCGATCCGCTCCGCATAGCCTGTCAGCTCTGCATAGCCTTCACCCTGTATGGGCCGGCCCTGTTTGGTACCGGAGACCGACACAGCTCCTTCCCAATACGTCACCTGCGCGCTGCTCGTGGTTCGGAGTTCCTGATCTGCGAGTACCGGGGCAAGGTCCAGCTTCATGTCCAAGGACGGTATCGTGATCCGCCATTGGTTGGGATAGATCGCCCGACTCTTCGGACTGGTCCAGGTCCCGGTGGATTCGATACGGATGTCTCCGACCGGAAGATGGCGAGTCTGTCCGTCGGGTGACACCACCGTGCCGCTGGACGCAGGATCTGGCAATCCATCGCTTCGACGCAGGCGATACACCATAAGTTCGCTGTTGTCCGCCAATTGAATGCTGAACCAGTCCCACCCGACGAGATCCTTGCCCAGATCCGCTGATCCGAATTCATGATCCATCCAACTGGTCCCGGTCACCTCGAACTGTTCGTCGCCGATTGAAAGCGTGCCGGTCGTACCCAATCTTGTGAATGAATAATAATGCGAAGCTTGTCCGTACTCCGCGCCTTTGCGGCTGATGCCGTCCTGTCCATGGATGACCAGGGGCTTCGAGGGCTGAAGGGTCAGAGACAGCGCGAACGTCCCGGCGCGCGCAAACAACGTCTGTGTGCCGCCCGGACCGGCCGGCATCTCGGCCCGCCAATCGTCGATCCAGGCATGCAGACGGGATTCCTCCGCGCCGGCCTTGCCTAAGCCGGCCCGGCTCAGCTTCTCGGAGAAATGAAAGCGTCGCCCCCCGACATCGGTCACGGCAAAGTGGGCGAAATACAGATGATTCACCGACCACTGCGAGGGCTGTGTCTTCACCTCGTCGGGTGGAATGGCCCGTCGAAAGAAGGTCAACTCAAAACCGAAGGCCCGTCCGTTCTTCGCCTGAAGATGGCCCGTGTAATACCACCATTCGGTTCGATAGGCCGGATGCGATCCATGGTCTCTGGGAAAATCGTACCGGTAGCCTGCGGTCGCCGGCTTGAACGGCGTCGCAGGAACATCCGCTCCAAAGGCAGCGGAGTGATGACCCGCCAGCCATGCAGCGAGCACCACGACAGCACAGACGCCGGCGGGTATGCTCCCCGCGAGCGGCGAAAACCGACTGCGTTGGGGAAACATTGTCCATCGCATCTCGCAACGGTTATAGCACGGGAATCATGACCGCACAAATCACCAGTGCCAGAGCGGTATTCTCTCACTCTTCCCGCACAACCGCGTGCCTGCGGCTCCGTTGACAATTTTCACATACCTCAGCTATCGTGAGCCATGCAGATTGATCGCGAGCGTGAGCCCAAAGGCCGAGCTTCCTCCGGACGAGTCGAACCGTTTCCAATCCCCAATCGGGTGCCGGTATTTCCGCTGCCCAATGTCGTCTTTTTCCCGAAGACCTATTTGCCGCTTCACATTTTCGAACCGCGTTATCGTCAAATGGTGGCCGACGCGGCAATGGGGCACCGGTGCATCGCCATGGCCTTGCTCAAAGAAGGCTGGGAGACGGACTACTACGGAAATCCGGCGATTTATCCCACGCTGTGCGTCGGACGCATCATGAGCGCGCAACCGCTGTCTGACGGCCGCTCGAACATCCTGCTCCAAGGACTTGAACGCTGCGACATCCAGCAAGAGCATTTCGAGAAGCCCTATCGCGAAGCGACGATTCAGCTCACGCCCCAGCTCTCGGAAGAACGGCTTGCGACAGGCGTTCGGCGCGCATTGGTTGAACTGCTCAGCCGATACCTCCAAACACGGGAGGACAACACGGCCTGGCAGGGATTCTTCCGCGAAGAAGTCAGCGACGACGTGCTGGTGAATACCCTCTCCACCTATCTGGAATGCACTCCGCTGGAAAAACAGTTTTTGTTGGAAGCCGAGGGATTGCTCCAGCGGGCGCGCCGCCTGAACGATCTGATTCAATTTATGCTGCACGACCGGCAAGGCGCGGGAGGATGGGAGTAAATGGATCGGGCCATCGCGATTGAAGTCAGCCGCCTGTGCAAAACGTACGATGCCCACAAGGCCGTCGACGATCTGTCTTTCCAAGTCTATGCCGGTGAAATTTTCGGCTTGCTGGGCCCCAACGGCGCGGGAAAAAGCACGACGCTTCGCACGCTCATCACACTGTTGCATCCGACATCCGGCACCGCCAGCGTCTTCGGGCACGATACGGTGCGCGAAGCGGACACGGTCCGCATGCTGATCGGGTATGTGCCGCAGGAACGGGCGATCGACCGGTTTCTCACAGGCCGTGAACACCTCCAGCTGCTCGGCGCGCTCTACCATCTGACCAAAGAAGAGGCGGCCAAGCGCATCGCCGAATTATTGAAGCTGGTCGAGTTGGAGAGCCACGCAGACCGGCCGGCCAAAACCTATTCGGGCGGCATGAAGCGCAAACTCGATATTGCCTGCGGCTTGCTTCCCAACCCGAAAGTGTTGTTTCTCGACGAACCGAC
>JABMDG010000038.1:2006-16463 GCA_015904045.1 Nitrospira sp. | reverse complement strand
CCGGCCGGCCAAAACCTATTCGGGCGGCATGAAGCGCAAACTCGATATTGCCTGCGGCTTGCTTCCCAACCCGAAAGTGTTGTTTCTCGACGAACCGACACTCGGGCTCGACGTCCAAAGCCGGCTCAGGATTTGGGAATACGTCCGGATGCTGAAGGCGCGCGGCATGACGATCGTGATGACGACCAACTACCTGGACGAAGCGGATCAGCTGTGCGACCGGTTGGCTATCATCGACGGCGGCAAGATCAAGACCCTCGGCGCGCCGGCCGAACTCAAGATCGCGCTCGGCGGCGACATCGTCTCGCTGACCCTCAAAGAAACGGATCGCATGGCAGGCTTGGAATCGGCGTTGAAAAACCAGCCCGCGATTAAAGCCGTGCGGCTCACGGCGAAAGGGCTCGACATTCGGGTCGAGTCGCCGGAAAAGGCGTTGCCCGTCATTTTGGAATCGGCCAATCGACTGGGGTGCAGCATCGAATTCATTCAATACAATCGCCCGCGGCTGGATGACGTCTTCATCGCCCACACCGGCCGCCGCATTCAGGATGACATCCCAAAGGAGGAATAACCGTCAGGCGTCGCACGTCATTCGAAAGACTCCGGAGGGCTTCGCGCTCCGGGGCCCTCGGTTCACGTTTCACGCTTCACGCTTCACGTCATGAAAGACTATTGGCAGGAAATCCGTGCGTTGACGATGCGGTGGGTTCTCCGGCTGAGCCGCGAGAAATTCAGCATGCTGTTCACGCTGGTACAGCCGATGCTGTTCTGGCTGATCTTCTTCGGCAATCTGTTTCAGCGGGCTGCGGATTCGCAGGTGACCCAGGCGCCGAATTACATCAGCTTTCTGGCCGCCGGGGTCGTCGTTATGACTGTTCTCAACAATGGATTGGCCGGCGGCGTGGATCTGCTGTTCGACAAAGAAAACGGCTTTCTCGAACGCCTCATGTCGACGCCGATCCATCGCAGCTCCGTCATTTTGAGCCGGTTTATTTTCGTCATGACGATCACGTCGCTGCAAGTGCTCGTCATCCTCGGCGTCGCGTTCCTCTTCGGCGTCCACCCGGCTACCGGCTTGCTCGGCATCGCGACGATTCTCCTGATCGGCATGATGTTCGGTGTCGGATTGACCGCCATTTCGATGGCCATGGCCTTTTCTGTGAAAAGCCACGGCGACTTCTTCTCCGTGTTGGGATTCCTGTCCCTGCCGATGATTTTCTTGAGCTCAGCGCTCGTGCCGTTGGCGGCCATGCCGGGATGGATGAGTGTTCTCGCCCAGTTCAATCCCATGACATGGGCCATCGATGCGGTGCGGCCGTTGATTCTGTCCGGATGGAGTGAAGCCTTGCCGCACGTCGGCATGGTCGTACTGGTCATGCTGGTCTTCGATGCGCTGTGCCTGTACGGCGGGGCCAAAGCCTTCCGCCGGGCCATGGGGTAGGAAAGCGGGGAGCCGATAGCAGATGGCTCATGACACGCGACAGAGATTGAAGACTGGATATGGTCTTGTGCCGTGTCCGTGCTATGCGCCATAAGCTATACGCTCTTCTGTGTAGCACGATACGGGATACGAAGACGAACGATGGTCATTCCAGAAGGCCAAATCCGCGCCCTGATTCGCCTGCTCTCCGATGAGGACGATCGAATCGTCCGCACCATCAGCGGGAAGCTGATTACGATCGGACCTGCCGCGGTCCCGCTCCTGCAAGAGGCTGAAATCGAACAGCCGGAGATGGCCGATCGAATCGCATCCGTCCTCGAAGAAATCCGCTGGGGCAAGCTGGAAGAGGAATTGGTCGAACTCGATCAGCCTGTCGGTCGTGTACTTGCTCATCGGACAGCGCCTGAGGCTCCCGCTGTTCGGCATCGGCATGCCCGGACACTTCCTGGTGAAGTACGAATCCGATCGGTACAAGATTTTCATCGACTGCTTCAACGGCGGAGCGTTGCTGACCGAGAAGAACTGCGCCCGCTTTTTGACGGAAGCGGGCTATGGGTTCGACGACAAATACCTGCAACCGAGCCCGGTTCGCGCCATCCTTTCCCGCATGGCCAAAAATCTGTTGGCGATCTATGCGAAGCTGGATGAACCGGTCAAGACTGCCCGCCTGACCAGGTTTATCGAAATCTTTGGCGGAGAGCCGCGCGAAGAAGGGCTGTAGTTTCCTACAACGTAACCGTCAGTAAGTCCCTCCCCTTCCTGATTGTTCCCTCATACCGTTCTCCTGCTTGAGCTTTCACATCGTACTGATCTGCAACCGGATAGAAGTGTGACAGGATCAGTTGACCAACCTCTGCCTCGTGAGCCACCTGTCCGCACTGTCCGGCGTGCAAATGGACAGGGCCCGGTCGATTGGCCGGGAATGAACAGTCAAGAACGGCAAGATCGGCATCGCCACAGAGACGCACAAGGCTGGTGCAGTATTGTGAATCTCCTGAATAAGCGAGCGTCTTTCCACCGTACTCCAGCCTATACCCTAAACAATGCAAGCGGGGACTATGGGTCACCCTTCGTGGAAGAACTTTCGTTCGGCCGATCCAGAATGGACGGTCATCGACTTCCTTCAACGTCACGCCGAATGACGCGCGGCTAAAGCCTGGGAGTGTCGCGAACAGAACCTTGAAAAGACTTCTTGTCCCGGGCGGGCCGATGACGGTGAGCGGCGGACGTTTCCCGCCTTGGTACTTCGTGAAGATCATCGCATCGAAGAAAAATGTGATGAAATCCGAAAAATGGTCCGCGTGAAAGTGGGAAAAGAGGACGTGCGTGATCTGATGGCGATCCACACCGGTCTTGATCAGATTCATCAACGTGCGCGGGCCGAAATCCAGCAGTAGAGTCTGATCCGTCTGCACCAGATAGCCGGCGGCAGCGCGGGTGGGATGAACATTCGTGCCGGAGCCGAGAATCGTCAGTTTCATAGTCCAGCCAGGTCTCGCCGAGACAAAGATGACTCGGAACGGCAGTCTTAGCCTCAGCCTTCTTGCTGAAAACTGTCCCGAAGCCGAAGCAGCAGCCTGCCTGCCTGCTCCACTTCTTGAGGGCTCAAGGCCCGCTCGAAGAATGGACGAAGGAAGTCGACGTGCGCCGCAAAAGTCTTGCGAAACAGCGCATCGCCTTTTGCCGTCAACGACACTTTCGTATAGCGGCGATCCCCGCGTATCGTCTCCCGCCTGATCAGCCCTTTTGACACCAGACGGTCCAGCACTCCAGTCAGCGTGCCTTTGGTCACAAGGGTTTGCTCTGATAAATCGGAACAGGTCATACCGTCGGTATCGCCCAGCGTAACAAGCACATCGAATTGGGACGTGGCGAGCCAGGCAAGATTGAAGAGGCCGTCATCGCGGAAGCGGGGACGACACGAGACGCCCTGGTCGCAGCGGGAAAGGCCTGCGGGTTTCGCGGCGAACGCCGTGCGCTACGGATCCCGCTGACGGAGCTTGAATGGTCGCTGAACAGTTCGGTCCTTACCCTGGCCTTTGCACTCCCGCCCGGCGCCTATGCCACGAGTGTATTGCGCGAATTGATGAAATCCATCTGAACCGGCGATATCACTCATGTCGCGATTTACAATGTCCCTGCGGTCTCCGGCCATTCACTGGTAGAATCAGTGAGCCATCCCCAGGAGACGCCATGAGCCTCCATCAAGAAACCGTCCTCCTCAGCGGGCACATTATCGATTCGCTGATTCTGGCCAAGGTGCTGGACATCATCCTGATGATGGGTGGCGCCTTCGACTTGGAGGACGTTCATATCGGAACAACAAGGGAAGAGCCCTCTCGCGCCCGCATCGTCATCCGGGCATCATCGACGACGCTCTTGGACGACATTCCCAAAGCGATTCAGCCGCATGGTGCTTGCGCCGAACGTGAGGCGGACTGTCGAACCGCCGAGGCCCCTGCCGACGGCATTTTCCCCGATGATTTCTATGCCACAACCCATTTGCCTACTCAGATTAGACTCCACGGACAGTGGATCGATGTCGATCGGATTGAGATGGATCTCGGGATCTTGGTGGATGCGCGGGGGTCCACTGCGAGGGCCGTCCCCATGTTAGACGTTCGTCAAGGAGACCGGATCGTGGTGGGTCGCGATGGGGTGCGGGTCACTCCCTTGCAGCGCCCGCGCGAGCGGGATGTGTTTGGATTCATGGAGTCGCAGGTCTCGTCAGAACGGCCCCATCACCATATCATCACCGATGTCGCGGCCCGGATGCGTCAACTGCGAGAACGGCACAGGCAGGAGCAATCGGACTCAAGAGTGTTACTGGCGGGAGGACCTGCGATTATTCATGCCGGCGGACGGGATGCCTTAACCTGGCTGATCGAGCAGGGGTTTGTCCATCTCCTGTTCTGTGGAAACGCCCTGGCGGCGCACGATATGGAAGCTGACCTGTACGGCACGTCGCTGGGCTACGGATTGGCGGCCGGACGAGCGGTTCCGCATGGCCATGAACATCATTTGCGAACGATCAACAGAATCCGCGCGATCGGCAGCATCGAGGCAGCGGTCACTTCGGGAGTGGTGAAGCAGGGCATCATGGCAGCCTGTGTCCGTCAGAACGTGCCGGTGGTCATGGCCGGAACGATCCGCGATGACGGCCCTCTCCCCGGCGTGATCACCGATTCCGTTCGCGCGCAGAACGCCATGCGCGCCGCGATTCCGGGCGTTGGGTTGGCCCTGCTGGTCGCCTCCACGCTGCATGCCGTGGCCACGGGCAACCTCTTGCCCGCCACGGTGCCGACCGTGTGTGTAGACGTGAATCCATCCGTGCCGACCAAACTCTCGGACCGCGGCAGCTTTCAAGCCGTCGGTCTCGTCATGGATGCGGCGTCGTTTCTCTCGGAACTGGCTAGACTGCTGGGAAGGTCTGCATGACCCGGCTCCTCGTCTGTCCTCCGGACTATTTTGGAATCGAATATGAAATCAACCCCTGGATGCGGCTCAGCAATCGGGTGGACCATGAACGAGACCATCACGAACGAGGGCAGTTCTCTCCAACGGCGATCGTCATTCTGGTCGGCTTTATCGTGGCCGGCGTGTGGATTTGGAAACGGCTGCCCGCAGAAACCCAAGATTATGTCATCGATCAGGCTCTGCCTGTCGCTGCCGGAGGAGCGGCCGTTGCATCGTTGGTCCTGGCCGCGATTGTGAAAATCCGGCGGCACGCGGCAGCGCGCCGTGAACGGAATCGGCTCATTGGCGCCTTCCAGCGTGAGCAGGCGGAGGAGAAGAAGCTCGACCTGTCGTTTGCCCTCATCGAATGCAATGCCTACCGGCTTGACGGACTTGAAGAGATCGCGCCGGCATTGAAAAATCTCTGGGTGGCGACGCTTCAGCGAGCCTTAGGCGACGAACGCCATCGCATCAGAGGCATGGCAGCCAGTCATCTGGGTGTCTTGCAAGATCAGTCGGTGGCGCCACTTCTGGTGAACGCACTGAAGGACGACCATGCCTACGTGCGCGCGTGCGCGGCGTTGGGGCTGGGAAGACTGCGGGCGACAGACGCGCAGGATCGGCTGGCACAGGTCGCAGAGGATGACGGGGATCAAACAGTGAGGGGCCGGGCGCGGGAAGCCCTGGAAAGGATTCGCAGCCGATAGCCGGCCTGTCAGGTCTGACTCCGCTCCTCACTCCACTCAAGTACAGCGATCTCGGGCGGACAGTTCCAGCGGAACGGGAGGAAAGACCAGCCGAGTCCCCGATTGATATAGAGGGTGTGTTCGCCCGACTCATACCGGCCTGACACCCGGCCATTGCATCCGGGAGGCAGCCAGAACGTCGGGATGCCCGGCACCTGCCACTGTCCCCCGTGGCTATGCCCGCACAAGATCAGATCGATGGCATGATGCGCCTTCACTTGATCGAGGATATTCGGCGCATGGGCCAATAACAGGGTAAAGCGATGGTCGGCCTGAGGCGGGACACAGTGCAGATCGGCACGGTGCAGCGACGGATCATCGACACCGACGATCGCCAACTCGCCTTTTGCCGTTGAGACAACGACACTTTGATTCACCAGTAATGTTATTTTATGCCGATCGGCCAGTTCGGCGTAGTCGGTCACCGGCACACCGCTGTAGTGATCGTGATTGCCCAACGTCACAAAGACCGGTGCGGTTTCCCGCAGGCGCGCAAGAAATCGGAAGAGATGGGGGAGCCCTTCAGGCACGTTGAGCAAGTCGCCCGTGATGAAAATCCAATCGGGCTGAAGCGCCCTCACGGTGTCCACAATGCGATCATGACGAGGGTAATAGATGTCCAGATGCAGATCGGTCAAATGAACCGCGCGGTGACCTGCCAACGGCCCATGTACATGGGTATGCCGGGTTACCTCGTGGTCGGACAGGCCAAACTCCCACTGTGGGACGAGGCTGAACAGTCTATAGAGTGGCTCGCTCAGACAAGCACCGACGGAGGATCGCACGCGGTCGGGCCATGATAATCTCTGACGCGCGCTCATTCCGTGATCCATGCTGTTCTCTCGCCCCTCTCGAGTCGAATAGAAAAAGTATAGCATGGGCTTATTGGCCAACAATTAATGGACGCTTGAACGGCATACAGACCATTTAGATAGGGAGTACCGCGTGGAACCATCAATCGAGCCCTTCCTAACAAGCGATATTCCCGGCATCGGCGGACAGATCCGCGCGACGGCGGAAGACTTTCAGGTGGAGGAACGCCCGCTCTATCTGCCCTGCGGGGAAGGAGAACATCTCTATGTGAGGATCTCCAAACGGGGTCTCTCGACGCCGGACCTCGTCCGCCGCCTTTCGTCGACACTCGGCGTGAAGGCTCAGGCCATCGGAGTCGCCGGGTTAAAAGACGCCCGCGCAATCACCACTCAAATGGTCTCGCTGCAAGGAATCACGCCTCAGCAGGTGTCGCAGCTGAAGACCGATGAACAGCTTTTGTCTGTGGAAGTCCTGGCTCGACATCGCAATCGATTACGCACCGGCCATCATGCCGGAAACCACTTTCGCTTGGTCGTCCGCGACGTTGCCGCCCAGGCCGCTGAGGCGGTGCCCGCCGTGCTCGATCGACTTGGTGCGCGCGGCGTGCCCAACTACTTCGGCCCCCAGCGGCAGGGCAAGAGCGGCGATAACTATCAGATCGGCGCCGCCTTGCTCACCGATCCGCGGCGGCGCGAGAAAATGGGCCGGGCCAAACGCATCTGGTATCTGAATACGTACCAATCATTTCTCTTCAACCGCATGCTGGCCCGGCGTATCGATCGTATCGATCGTATGCTGGCCGGCGATTGGGCAATGAAGTCGGACAACGGAGCCTGTTTTCAAGTCGAAGACGCTGATCAAGAACAGCCTCGCGCCGATCGTTTTGAAATCAGCCCGACGGGAATTCTCTTCGGTTCGCGGGTGTCATGGGCCGATGGCGAGCCAGGCAAGATTGAAGAGGCCGTCATCGCAGAAGCGGGGACGACACGAGACGCCCTGGTCGCAGCGGGAAAGGCCTGCGGGTTCCGCGGCGAACGCCGTGCGGCCTGGGCATTTCCTCGTGAAGTACGAGTCCGACCGCTATAAGATTTTCATTGATTGTTTTAACGGCGGCGCGCTGCTGACCGAGAAGAATTGCGCACGGTTTCTGACAGAAGCGGGCTATGGATTCGACGACACGTACCTGCAACCGAGCCCGGTTCGCGCCATTCTTTCCCGGATGGTGAAAAATCTGTTGTCGATTTACGCCAAGATGACCGAACCGGTGAAGACCGCTCGCCTGACCAGATATATTGAAATTCTTGGTGGTGAGCCGCGCGAAGAAGGGCTGTAAGTTACAGCCTGATCGTCAACAAGTCTCTCCCCTTCCTGATCCTACCCCCATACTGTTCCCCAGCCTGGGCCTTCACGTCGTACCGGTCCGCGATCGGATAGAAATGCGACAGGATGAGCTGGCCGACGCCGGCTTCCCGTGCGACTTGGCCACATTGTCCGGCATGCAGATGGACCGGTCCGGGTTTATTGGCGGGAAACGAGCAGTCGAGCACGGCGAGGTCCGCCCCGGCACAGAGCCGGACAAGCCCATCGCAGTATTGGGAATCTCCAGAATAGACCATCGTTTTCCCCTGGTACTCGATCCGATACCCGACGCTCGAAAGATCCGGAACATGGACCACAGGTTTCGGAATGACGCGCGTGGCCCCGATCATGAATGCCTTTGAAGAGACTTCTTTCAACGTCACCTTGAACGGTGGCCGTGAGAAACTCGGGAAGGTTTCCATGATTGTTTGCAGCAGCCGTATCGTGCCCCGCGGGCCGATCAGTGTCATGTCAGGACGATGCCCGCCTTCGTGTTTAGCGTAGATCACCGCGTCGAAGAAAAACGAGATGAAATCGGAAAAGTGGTCCGCATGAAAATGGGAGAAGAGAATGTGCGTGATCCCGTGCCGGTTCACTCCGGTCTTGATGAGATTCATCAAGGTCCGCGGACCGAAATCCAACAGAATGGGCTGATCCGTCTGCACCAGATAGCCGGCGGCAGCGCGGGTTGGATGCACATTGGTACCGGAACCAAGAATGGTGAGTTGCATAGATCCCATGTCGGGTGAGAGGACGATCACACCGGGCGACGGCGGCTTGTCCTGACGTCCATCTCCTTCTGAAAACTGTCTCGGAGACGACCAAGCGACAGACAGACCTGTTCCACTTCTTGCCCGCTTAAGGCCTGCTCAAAGAACGGGCGCAGGAACGCGACATGCGCGGTGAATGTCTTCCGAAAGAGCGCATCACCTTTGGCAGTCAGCAAGACCCTCGTAGCGCGGCGATCTCCTCGTATCGTCTCCCGCCTGATCAGCCCCTTCGACACCAGACGATCGAGCACGCCGGTCAAGGTGCCTTTCGTGACGAGGGTTTGCGCTGACAATTCCGAACAGGTCATGCCCTGGGTATCGCCCAGCGTCACCAGCACGTCGAATTGAGAAGGGGTTAACCTCATGGATTTAATGTGCCGGCTGCCTGTACGCCAGAAGGCAAGATAGGCTTCGACCAGTGGCCGAACGAGCTTGAGGTGGGGATCGTCTTTTAGATGCGGCAACTCCACAAGCGGAGAATAGTGGGGAAACAGTTGGACCGTCAAGCCGGAACCGGTCCCAAGCCGGTCCAAAGGCTTGCCCTGAGCTGGACGGAAGATGCGTTGACGGCCATCGATCTCGACCGTAAGATCCGACTCCTATATGGAACGTGATGCACGAGGGCACGCCAATCTGACATCGATCATCGTCCTCATCGGCCTTGTCGTGGCCGGAGTGTGGATTTGGAAAAAGCTGCCTCCTGACACCCAAGACTATGTCGTCGACCAGGCCGTACCAATGGCTGCGATCGGTCTGGCGCTCGCTGTCATATTGTTCATTCCCATCAGAGCGGTGCTTCGCCGCCGTGCAACGTCTCAAGAACGAACCAAGCTGCTGTCATTGTTTGAGCGAGAAACCGTTCAAGACAAGAAGCTGGAGATGGCGTTCGCGTTACTTGAGATGAATGGGTATCGCATTGATGGACTTGAAGCAGCCGTTCCGACCTTAAGAGAGCTGTTTGTCACAACCCTACAGCGAGCGTTGGGTGATAAACAGCATCGCATCAGGGGAATGGCGGCCAGTCATCTTGGGGCGTTGCAAGACATGTCGGTGGTGCCGCTACTCGTGAAGGCCCTGGAAGATGACCACGCTTACGTGCGTTCCTGCGCGGCCTTGGGATTGGGACGCCTGAGAGCCGTCGAAGCACGTGAACGCCTCAAGACCATCATGGAACACGATTGGGATCAGACCGTACGAAGCCGGGCTAGGGAAGCGCTGGAACGGATGCGAGGGTGAAGATTAGGCATCTTGAGGCTTGATTTCTTCCGAAATCCACTGAAGCAGAACAATCTCCGGCCGACAGTTCAAACGAAATGGCAGGAATGACCACCCTAACCCACGGTTGACGTAGAGCCTGTGTCGGCCGGATTCGTGCCAACCATCCACACGGCCATTACATCCGGGAGGAAGCCAGAAGGTGGGAATGCCCGGCACTCTCCACTGGCCTCCGTGGCTGTGCCCGCACAGAATCAAATCGATGTCGTGATGCGCTTCCACATAGTCCAAAATGTTCGGGGCATGAGCCAGCAGGAGAATAAAACGGCGGTCGGCACCCGCAGGTACACATCGGAGATCGGCCCGATGAAGAGAGGGATCATCGACTCCCACAACGATCAATTCTCCCGTTCCTATCGAGAGCCTGGCGCTTTGGTTCATCAACAAGGTAATCTTGTGCCGGTCGGCCAACTCGGCATATTGCGCGACCCCCACGCCGCTGTAGTGGTCGTGATTCCCTAACGTCATGTAGACAGGCGCAATAGCGCGCAGCCGCTCGAGAAATCGAAAGAGGTGGGGCAGGCCTTCAGGGACGTTCAGCAAATCCCCTGTGATAAAAATCCAATCGGGGTGCAGTTCGCTCACGGTTTCGACAATACGGTCATGCCTTGAATGATAGCGGTCCAGGTGTAGATCCGTGAGATGGACGGCGCGACGACCGGCAAGGGATGGATGGGCATGGGTCAGAACAGAGACATCATGTTCGGACAAACCCCATTCCCAATGGGGCACCAGACTAAATGCCCGATAGAGCGGTTCGCTGACGCAGTAACCGATAAAAGATCGCACACGATCAGGCCATGACACCGTCTGTCGTCGGCTCATTCTCCAACCCGTAATTGGCCCGGTCGTTTCGCTGAGGACAGGAAAAGTATACCATGGACATTTTTTTGAACAGTTCCGAAGGTTTAGTGACGCCCAGGGCGGTCACTTCAAGAGGTGCGGACGAGTGATGCAACCGATCTATCCCTTTCTCACCAGCAGCATCCCTGGAATCGGCGGCCATATTCGCACTGTACCTGAGGACTTTCAGGTCGAGGAACGGCCGCTCTACTTGCCGTGTGGGGACGGAGAACACCTCTACATCAAAGTCACCAAACGGCTGCTGTCCACGCCGGATCTCGTCAAGATGATTTCCACCGCCGTTGGCGTGAAGGTGCTAGGCATCGGAACTGCCGGGCTCAAAGACGCACGGGCTGTCACCACCCAAATGCTTTCTCTGCATTTCGTGACGCCCGAACAGCTCGGTCGCCTGAAGCCCGACGATCGGATCCTGTCCATCGACATCCTGGGACGTCACCGGAATCGGCTGCGGCCCGGACATCATGCGGGCAACCGGTTCCGTTTGGTCATCCGCGACATCGCCGATCATGCTCGAACGACCGTGCCCGATATGCTGCAACTGCTCCAGCGACGGGGCGTACCTCATTACTTCGGGCCCCAACGGCAAGGCAAGAAAGGCGACAACTATCTCGTCGGCGCAGCATTGCTGTCCGATACAGCCAGGCGGGCCCGCCTAAGCCGCGCGAATCGAATGTGGTACCTCAATGCGTTCCAGTCGCAACTCTTCAACAACATTCTGGCTCAACGGATCGATTCGATCGACCGGGTCTTTGTTGGAGATTGGGCGATCAAGACAGAGAACGGCGCCTGCTTTCACGTCGAGACTGCCGAGCAAGAACAGCCCCGCGCGGATCGTTTCGAGATTAGTCCGACGGGGATTTTGTTCGGCTCACGGGTATCCTGGGCCGACGGGGAACCGGGGCGGATCGAAGAGGCTGTCATGACGGACGCGGGGACGACGAAAGAGGCCCTGGTTGCAGCGGCAAAGACCTGCGGGTTTCGCGGAGAGCGGCGGGCTTTGCGGGTTCCGTTGGCAGAACTTGACTGGTCGCTGGACGGTTCGGTCCTGACCCTTTCGTTTACACTGCCTCCCGGCGCCTACGCCACGAGTGTGCTCCGAGAACTGATGAAAACCGATACGATCGCCTCGTAGTAGTTTCGAGTTCCATCCGGCCGTTCAGCGCCTGCGTGGTAGAATGCAGGCACAAACTGAAAGAGCCGGCCCATGAGTCTCCATCAAGAAACCGTCCTCCTCAGTGGACATATCATCGACTCGCCACTCTTGGCCAAAGTGCTGGACACCATCCTGATGATGGGTGGCACCTTCGACCTGGAAGATGTGCATATCGGCAAAACACGAGAGGAGCCCTCCCGCGCTCGCATTGTCATTCAGGCCGCTTCGAAGGCGCTACTGGATGACATTCTTAAAGCGATCCAACCCCATGGAGCTGCTATCGAGCGTGAGGCCGATTGCAGATTCGAGTCCGCGCCGGCCAACGGCATCTTCCCGGACGACTTTTATGCCACAACGCATTTGCCGACCCAAATCCGAATCCATGGGCAGTGGGTGGACGTCGATCGGATCGAAATGGATCTCGGCATTCTGGTGGACGAAGAGGCATCCGTCGTGCGGGCTGTTCCGATGGGAACGGTCCGCCGTGGAGAACGGATTGTCGTGGGCCGCGACGGGGTGCGCATTATTCCATTGCAACGGCCACGCGAGCGGGACGTGTTCGGATTCATGGATTCACAAGTCTCGGCGGAACGGCCTCATGGCCACGTGATCGCCGATATTGCCGCCCGAATGCATCAATTGAGAGAACGGCACAGACAGGGCCAGGCAGAGTCGAACGTGCTGCTGGCGGGAGGGCCTGCGATCATTCATGCCGGCGGGCGAGAAGCGCTGGCCTGGTTGATCGAAGAAGGCTTTGTGCACGTGCTGTTTTGCGGCAATGCGCTGGCGGCCCATGACATGGAGGCGGATCTCTACGGCACCTCCTTGGGCTATGGGCTCACTGCCGGTCGGGCGGTGCCCCATGGCCATGAGCATCACTTGCGAACGATCAATCGGATTCGCGCGATTGGAAGTATTGAGCAGGCAGTAGCTTCGGGCGTGGTGAAGCAGGGGATTATGGCAGCCTGTATCCGACAGCGAATTCCTGTGGTCGTGGCAGGGACCATTCGTGATGACGGCCCTCTCCCCGGTGTGATCACCGATTCGGTTCGTGCGCAGGATGCCATGCGTGCCGTGATTCCCGGCGTCGGTCTGGCCCTGTTGGTCGCATCGACACTGCACTCGATCGCGACTGGCAATCTCCTGCCGGCCACGGTGCCGACAGTCTGTGTGGACGTGAATCCCTCCGTGCCGACCAAACTGGCGGATCGCGGCAGCTTTCAAGCTGTCGGTCTCGTCATGGACGCGGCCTCCTTTCTGTCGGAATTGGCCCGGCTCCTGGGGAGACCAGTATGAGCCGCCTGCTCATCTGCCCGCCGGACTTCTTCGGAATCGAATACGAAATCAACCCCTGGATGCGGCTCAGCAATCGGGTCGACCATGAACAGGCCGTCAAACAGTGGCACGGACTGATGCGCGTCTTTGAGCACGATGTGGGGGTCACGCTTGAACGAATGACGCCGGTGGCGGGACTGCCCGATTTAGTGTTCACCGCCAATGCCGGTATCGTGGTCGACCGCACGGCGGTCGTCAGCCGCTTTCGTTATCCTGAACGGCAGCGGGAGGAAGTGCACTTTGCAAGCTGGTTTCGAGATCACGGGTACGAGGTGGTGACCCTGGACAAGGAGTTGTATTTTGAAGGCGCAGGAGACCTCTTGGGGTTTCCGGACTGTTGGTTCGGCGGCTATCGTCAACGGTCAGATATCCGCGCCTTCCCATTCCTGAGCGAACGGTTCCGTCGGGAAATCATTCCGCTCGAACTCGTCGATGCTCGCTTTTACCATCTCGACACCTGCTTCTGCCCCTTGAGCGGAGGAGACCTGCTCTATTTCCCGCCTGCCTTCGATCCCGATGGTCAGTCCGCGATTGCCCAGCGAATTCCGAAGGACCGGCAACTCCCCGTCCCGGAGGATGACGCGTTGCGGTTCGCTTGCAACGCGGTCTGCGTCGGGAAACATGTCGTCCTGCCGTCCGGATGTCCGACAACCGAACATCTGCTCCAAGCCAGGGGATACCGCACCCATTCCGTTCCGCTCGATGAATTCATGAAGTCGGGCGGTTCGGCAAAGTGTCTGACTTTGGCGCTGGACTAGCTGCCGTCATTCGTTCTTCGTCAATCGTCAACCGTCGGAGTGAGCCCGTGAGATAAACTCCTCCTACGTATGTTTGCCGCATAACGAATGACGCTAGACGTGTGACGTGATCACTTTTTCCGAAACAGAAACGCGCCATACAAGCCGGCAATGGTAATCGTGGCCAGTTCGATCGTCTGCAGCATACGGCTCACAACGGCATCAGAATTGGGAGGAGAGAGAATGAAATGCATGCCGAGAAATTCCGGCGGTTGATCGGGGGGAGTTTCCCACGGCGGAAACACGATGGCGAGCACCAAGGCCGCGACCATCCCGTACAGCACCTGGATATTCAACTGCCCGGGTGCCGACCGGTCGGATTGCGAAGGTGGAGTCACCTCGGCATTCCCGTCGATCCGACGGCCACAGTGTATACAGAAGCGATTGATCTCGGGTTGTGATCGTTGACAAAACGGGCACGCCTGCATCGGCATAACCTCCCAAGACC
>JABMDG010000038.1:0-1906 GCA_015904045.1 Nitrospira sp. | reverse complement strand
ACTTTCATGAAGTCGGCGTGATGGATTCCTTTATCGATGTGGTCGGCGGTATCCTGGGTTGCCATCTTTTGAACGTCACTCGAGTCACAGCCTCCGCCGTCAACGTCGGAGCCGGTACGATTCAGACCTCACACGGACTCTTGCCGGTGCCGGGGCTGGCCGTGGCTGCGTTGGCAAAAGGAATTCCGGTATACTCCGACGGTCCCCGCTGTGAGCTGGCGACGCCGACAGGGATGGCGCTGCTTCGGACACTGACATCGGAGTTCGGCGCAGCCTCGGTGATAGAAACCGCGGTGGTCGGATATGGCGCCGGCGACCGAGACCCTGAAGGTTGGCCGAATGCACTGCGTGTGTTTCTCTCGGAAGAGTCTCCCCTGGCAGAACGCCAGACCGATCATATTACGCAAATCGAAACGAATCTCGATGACCTCAATCCGCAAGCGTATGAGCATGTGATGGAACGGCTGTTTGCAGTCGGCGCGGTGGATGTCGCCCTGATTCCGGCCATTATGAAACGAGGCCGGCCCGGTGTGGTGCTGAGTTGTCTGGCCTCGCGCGATCACACCGACGCAGTGCTGGAGATCCTGTTCCAGGAGACCCCGGCCCTGGGCGCGCGTATCCAGGAACTGGGCAGACGCATCCTCCCTCGGCGCTTTGTCTCCGTGAAGGTGATGGGAGGAGCCGTGCGCATGAAAATCGCCGCCATCGGTGCCGGGTGGGAAAAAGCCGCACCGGAATATATCGACTGCAAGAACATCGCCGATCGAACCGGCCGCCCGCTTAAGAGTGTCATGGAAGCAGCCTCTCGTGCCTATGATGGCAGGAAAGACACACGTCATCGTCCGTCATAAGAACACACCACCGTGGATTTACTTTTTTCTTTTCACTTTTTAGGACTCAGCTTGCGAGGCGATTCGTGACCACCATGCTCTACATCCTCATGTTTGTGGCCTCCGTCGCCGTGACGCTCGGCGGCTGTGCGCTGTTCACCAACGCCGTCGAATGGCTCGGGAAACGCCTCGGAGTGTCGGAAGGGGCTGTCGGCAGTATATTTGCGGCGATCGGCACAACATTACCGGAAACGTCCATTCCGATCATCGCCATTTTCTTCGGAGAGAGCCAGGAAGAAACTGATGTCGGATTAGGCGCAATTCTCGGAGCGCCGTTCATGCTCAGCACGCTGGTGCTGCCGATTCTCGCGTTCCTGCTGATGCTCTATGCGTGGATGGGCAAACGTACAGCCCGATTTCAGCTGAACTATCGTGAAGTCATCACGGATCTGACGTTTTTTACCGTCGGGTATGTCGTTGCCTTGGCCTGCATCTACATTCCCTCCCGGCTCGTGCATATCATCGCGGCAGTCGGACTGATTCTTCTGTATGGCGTATATATGAGGCTTAAACTCGGCGCGCCCGAAGAGGAAGGAGGGGCAGGCGGCCAACTCGAACCGCTGATCTTCGCCAAATCCGCGGCTACACCGTCACGAATCATGATCGGACTACAAGCTTTCGCTGGTCTGGCCGGACTGATCTTAGGCGCGCATCTGTTTGTCAGCGCAGCAGAATCGATGGCCGGGATGTTTGCGGTTTCGCCATTGATCCTTGCATTGCTCATCGCACCACTGGCAACCGAACTGCCGGAGATGTCCAATAGTTTTCTCTGGCTCTATCGCAAAAAAGACCGCCTCGCTGTCGCCAATGTGACAGGCGCGATGGTTTTTCAGGGGACCATTCCGGTCTCGGTAGGTTTGCTGGGAACCGAGTGGGCCATCGCCTCCTCTGCATCGGTGACGATGGTATTGGCCGTGCAAGCAGTGGTGTTCTACCTGCTACAGCTCTTCATCGGCGGCTATTGGCGGGCGTGGTTGCTGAGCAGCGGAGCGCTGCTGTATATAGGCTATACACTA
>JABMDG010000379.1 GCA_015904045.1 Nitrospira sp. | reverse complement strand
GGGTCTGACATCTAACCTTCTTGCCAGTCGATGGCGAGAAGGTTTTTTTATGTCCACAGGGTGGCCTCGCTGAGAACGATCATGACGACGAAGCAGGGTGTGATGAAAGAGCGGGCTGACGAGAAGCTGGTCATGGACGCCGGGGACATTGCCCGTGCCTTGACGCGTATTGCGCATGAGATTCTTGAGCACAACAAAGGCGTGAACAATCTGGCGCTGGTTGGGATCCGGACGGGTGGCGTCCATTTAGCCCATCGGTTGGTCAAGCGCATTCACAGTATCGAAGGTGTGCCTGTGCCCATCGGCGATTTGGACATCACGCTCTATCGCGACGATCTGGCGCTGCGGAAGAATCAGCCGGTGTTGCGGAAGACCTCAGTGCCCTTCGATTTGACGGACAAGGTCGTGGTGCTGGTCGATGATGTGCTGTTCACTGGGCGGACGATCCGCGCAGCGATGGACAGTTTGATGGATCTCGGCAGGCCGGGAGAGATTCAGCTGGCGGTGTTGGTCGATCGCGGCCATCGACAATTGCCGATCAAGGCCACATACATCGGAAAGAATCTGCCTACTTCGAGAGAGGAAAAAGTCCAGGTCTTGCTGGAAGAGAATGGGGAGGATGACCGGGTGGTCATTGCCAAGCCGTGAAGCGGAGGATGCCATGAGTCTCAAACGCAAGGACTTGCTGAGTCTGGCGCCCTTGTCGGTGGATGAGATCCAGCTGGTGCTGGACACGGCGGATTCCTTCAAGGAAGTGACGGGCCGCGAAATCAAGAAAGTGCCGGCGCTGCGGGGAAAGACGGTCGTCAATCTGTTCTTCGAGCCGAGCACGAGGACGCGCACCTCGTTCGAGCTGGCGGCGAAGCGGTTGAGCGCGGATGTCATCAATTTCTCGCCCTCGTCAAGCAGCGTCGTGAAAGGCGAAACACTGCTCGATACTGCGCGCAATATCGAAGCGATGCAGGCGGACATCATTGTCCTCCGCCATTCCTCCGCCGGGGCCGCTGAAACGCTGGCCCGTGGGGTCAAATCATCGGTTATCAACGCCGGCGACGGCTGGCACGAGCATCCCACGCAGGCTCTCCTCGATCTCTACACGATTCGAGAGCGGGGCCTTGGATTCGAAGGGCTGCAGGTGGCGATTGTCGGCGACGTGTCGCACAGCCGCGTGGCGCGTTCCAATATCTATGCGCTCACGAAGCTCGGCGCAAAGGTACGGCTGGTAGGCCCCCCCACCATGATGCCATGGGGCGTCGAGAAACTGGGGGTGAAGGTCTATTCCAATATGGACGAGGGGCTGCGCGGGGTCAACGTGATCATGATGCTCCGTCTTCAGCTCGAGCGGCAGGGGCGGGCATTGTTTCCGACCATTCGTGAATATTCGCGGTTGTACGGGTTGACTGCCGAGCGGGTCAAGTTGGCTGACGCTGGCGCAATCGTGATGCATCCGGGCCCGATCAATCGTGGGGTCGAAATCGCGCCGGATGTGGCGGATAGTCTCTCGTCCGTCATTCTCGACCAGGTGGCGAACGGAGTGGCGGTGCGGATGGGCATTTTGTATCTCATGTCTGGAGCCGGGTGACGGCGCCTGGAAAGGAAGACGGTCTTGCTGTGAAGCCGATATTGATCAAGAACGGGCAGGTGATTGATCCCGGGCGATATGTCGGGATCAGCGATGTGCTGATCGAGCAGGGCAAGGTGACGGCGGTTGGACCCAATCTGCCGGCGCCCCCTGGCTGTACGACGATCCAGGCGCGAGGGTTGTTGGTGTTGCCAGGCTTTGTCGATCTGCATGTCCATTTCAGAGAGCCCGGCTTCGAATATAAGGAAACAATTCAGAGCGGCGCTGCGGCGGCGGTGGCCGGCGGGTTTACGACGGTCTGTTGCATGCCCAACACAGATCCCATCAATGACAATCAGGCGGTGACCGAGTTTATTTTGGAACGAGCCCGGGTGGCCGGCCTGGCTAACGTGTTGCCGGTCGGCGCGATCACGAAAGGCTCGGAAGGAAAAGAATTGGCGGAGATCGGCGATCTTCGGCGTTCCGGATGTGTGGCCATTTCCGACGACGGCCGGCCGGTGATGAACAGTTTAGTCATGCGCCGGGCCATGGAATATGCGCGGGCCTTCGACCTCACGGTCGTCGATCATTGCGAG